>DATEVL010000001.1:0-10478 GCA_035281845.1 Anaerolineales bacterium
CCGAAGTACTATCCGGTCTCGGTTTGCGGCTACCACCTGCGCGAGTCGGGAGCCGGCCCGGTGCAGGAGATCGCCTATGCCTTCTGCATCGCCCGCGCCTACCTGCAAGTCGGTCTCCAACGCGGGCTTCCGATCGACGACTTCGCCGGGCATCTTTCCTTCAACTTCGACATCCACGGCAACCTCTTTGAGCAAGTCGCCAAATTCCGCGCGGCACGGCGATTGTGGGCGAAGCTGGTCCGCGACGAGTTTGGCGCGCAGGAGGACGACAGCCTGAAGATGAAGATGATCGCCGGAGGCGGCGGGGGCGGCCTCACCATCGAGCAGCCGGAGAACAACATCGTGCGCGGCGCCTACTACGCCCTGATCTCGGCTCTGTCCGGCGCCCAGACGATGGCGCTGTGCTCCTATGACGAGGCCTACACCATCCCAACCGAGAAGGCGGCCCTGGTTTCCTTGCGCACGATGCAGATCCTGGTCGAGGAAATGGGGATGTGCGACACCGTCGATCCGCTGGGCGGATCCTACTATGTGGAGTGGCTGACGGGCGAGATGGAGAAGCGCATCGCGGCGGAGATGCGCCGTGTCGATACCGAGTGGGGCGGGATTTTGAGGGCCGTTCAAGATGGCACCGTGCAGCGGGAGGTCGCCGCCCGGGCCCTGGCCTACGAGCAGGGGCTGCAGGACGGCTCCATCCCCAAGGTCGGCGTCAACCGGCACCGCATGGACGAGGAAACGCGCCAGGTCGAGTTGCACCCGTATCGCCCCGAGCAGGCGCAGGCCTCCATTCGCCGTACGGCCGAGGTCGTCGCCGGGCGCGACGCCCGAGCGGCGGCGGCCGCTCTGGAGCGCCTGCGCGACGCCGCCCGGGAGGGCACGAACGTGATGCCGGCGATGATGGACTCCGTCCGAAGCTACGCCACCCTCGGCGAAATCACCCAAGCCTTGAAATCGGTCTTCGGGGAGTTCCGCGAGCCGAGTCTCTTCTGAAAGAGACGCCCTCCTTCGACGGAAAGGATAACGGATGCGTCTGGGGATCGATGTGGGCGGGACCTTCACCGACTTCGTCCTGCTGGACGAACACACCGGACAGACCCACATCTACAAGTGTCTAACCACGCCGCGCGACCCTTCCGAAGCGATGGAGGCCGGCGTGCGTGAACTGGCGCAGCAGGTGCCAGGATGCGTCGAGCGTCTGGAAGAGATCATCCATGGCACCACCCTGGTCATCAACGCCATCCTGGAACGCAAAGGCGCGCGCACCGCGCTGCTCACCACCCGCGGTTTTCGGGACGTCCTGGAGCTAGGTCGGGAACTGCGCTATTCGCCGTATGACGTCTTCGCCGAGTTCCCCGAGCCGCTGGTACCTCGACGCCACCGGCTGGAGGTGGACGAGCGAGTGCGCGCCGACGGCAGCGTGCTGCGGCCGCTAGACGAGGTGAAATCGCGAGCGGTCATTCGATCCCTGTCCGGCCAGGGCGCGGAATCGGTTGCCGTCTGCCTGGTCAACTCGTTCGAGAACCCCGCGCACGAGCTGGCGCTCAAACGGCTGCTGGCGGAGGAGCTGCCGGCGGCCTCCGTCTCAGTGTCCTATGAGGTGCTGCCCCAGATCCGCGAGTACGAGCGCACCAGCACGACCGTCACCAACGCCTACGTGAAGCCGCTGACCGAGAAGTACCTGCGCAGGCTGCACGACCGCATGGGCGGGTTGGGCTTCCGCGGCCGGCTGTTCATCATGCTCTCCAGCGGCGGTGTCACCTCGGTGGAGACAGCGGCCGAGTTCCCCGTGCGCATCATCGAGTCAGGGCCGACCGCCGCCGTCATCGCCGGGCAATACTTCAGCCGGCTGTTCGATCTGCCCGAGATGTTCTGTTTCGACATGGGAGGCACGACGGCCAAGTCCTGCCTGATCCAGGGGGGAGTCGCCGGGGTCGTGCCGAGCTTCGAGGTCGGTCGGGTGCAGCGCTTTCAGCGCGGCAGCGGGCTGACCATCCAGGTGCCGGTGGTGGACCTGATGGAGATCGGAGCCGGGGGAGGAAGCATCGCCCGCGCCACCCGGCTAGGCACGCTACAGGTGGGACCGCAAAGCGCCGGCGCCGAGCCCGGCCCGATGTGCTATGGGCGCGGCGGCGACGAACCCACGGTCACCGATGCCGATCTGCTCTTAGGCTACCTGGACCCGGACTACTTCTTGGGCGGGGCGATGCAGCTGGATGCCGCGGCCGCCCGGCGCGGGATCGAGGAGCGCGTGGCCGGCCCGCTAGGTCTATCCGTGACTCAGGCGGCCTGGGGGATCCACCAACTGGTCAACGAGACGATGGCCGCCGCCGCAAAGACCCACATCGCCGAACGCGGCGGCAACCCGAAGTTGCTCACCATCGCCGCCTTTGGCGGCGCCGGACCGGTTCACGGGTTGGGCCTGGCCCGCCGTCTGGGGGCGCCGCGCCTAATCGTGCCACCCAGTGCCGGGGTTGGGTCAGCGCTCGGTTTCTTCACCGCGCCACGGGCGTTCGATCTCGTACGAAGCCACAAGGTGCCGGTGCTCTCGGCCGACTTTGCCGAGATCGAGGCGCTCTTCAAGCAGCTAGAGGCTGAGGGCGAGCTCGTCCTACGCAAAGCCGGCGCGGATGGACCGGTCACTTACACCCGCTCAGCGGACGCCCGCTTCATCGGCCAGGGCTCGGAGACCAATCTTCCGTTTCCCGAGTCCGATTTCGCCGCCCTCACACCCGCCGCGGTGCGCTCGCGCTTTGACGAACACTACCAAAGGCTGTACGGCCGCACCTATCCCGAGACGCCGGTGGAATTCGTCAACTTCCGCGTGCGCGCAAGCCTGCCGGTGCGGCTGCTGGAGCTCCCGCGCCGGACCGGGCACGGTCGGCCCGGCGACGCCGTGAAGGGTAAGCGATTGGCCTTCTCCGGCCTGGCCAGTGACTTCATCCCTTTCACCGTCTACGACCGCTATCGACTGTCCCCCGGGGCGGCCTTCACCGGTCCGGCCATTATCGAAGAGCGCGAGTCAACGGTCATCGCCGATGAGCAGGCCCATCTGCGCGTGGACGAGTTCGGTTTCCTTTGGATGGAGAGATTCGATGAAAGGCGGATGAGTTAGTGCCGGGCCGAACGGGGGCCTGTGCCCGGCCACGCTTGCGGCGCGAGGAACCTGGCCGTGGGTAGGATGATGTACTCCGCCTTCTCTGTTGCCGCCGCCTGTCCGCGAGTCGCAGGTCGTTGGTGGTGCATCGGCCTCGCCGTGGACCGCCTTTGTGCTGACAACAACGACCGGGGACTCGTGCGGAAGCGTCGCCAGTGGAGAAGGCGGAGTTCATGCTGATGCCTCTCGGTGGAGCAGACGCTCAGCGGACGGCGCACCAATCGACGGCAAAGCGCTTCGACCCTGTCACTCTCGAAATCCTATGGCGCCGGCTGATCTCCATCGTGGACGAGGCCGACGCCACGGTGGCGCGCACCGCCTTCTCCAGCCTGCTGCGCGACGCGCACGATTACACCTGCATGTTCACCGACCGCCAGGGCCGCGAGCTGGCCCAGGGCTCCTTCGCCACCCCGGGGCAGTCGGGCGCGATGGCGCTGGGGATCAAGAAACTGGTGCGGGGCTTTCCGGCCGGGTCCTTCCAGCCCGGGGACGTGTTTATCACCAACGACCCCTGGGCATTGGCCGGCCACCTCAACGACGTCTGCGTATTAAGCCCGATCTTCTATCTCGATCGACCGGTGGGCTTCACCGCCTGTGTGTTGCACCATTCCGATATCGGCGGGCGGGTGGCCTCGGACAACCACGAGGTCTTCGAAGAAGGGTTGCTGATCCCGGTAGTGAAACTCTACGACGGCGGCCGCCTGAACGAGGCCGTGATGGAGATGATACGCTGGAACGTGCGCACGCCGGAGCAGGTCACCGGCGACATCCGCTCGCAGGTCGCCGCCAATCACGTTTGCGCCGAGCAGGTCTGCCGCTTGCTTCCCGAGCACCGGCTGGACGGGTTGGACGAGCTGGCCGACGAGATCATCGCCCGCAGCGAAGCCAGCATGCGCTCCGGCATCGCCCTGGCGCCGCCGGGCGTATACCGGGCCACGGGCGCGATCGAGCAGATGGAGGGGCGCGCCGATCTGATCATCCAGTGCGCGGTCGAAGTGCAGGGCAGCGACATCACCGTCGACCTGAGCGGCTCGTCACCGCAGGTGGACTGGGGCGGCAATGTGGTCTACAACTTCACCTACGCCTATGTCCACATGGCGATCAAGAGCATCTTCGACCCAGAGCTGCCCAATAACGACGGCAGCGCCGCACCGATCCGGCTCTTGGCGCCAGAGGGGACGGTCGTCAACTGCCGCTTTCCGGCGGCGGTGGCGGCGCGCATGCAGATCGGCCACTTCCTGACTGAGATCATCTACCGGGCGCTGGCGCCGGCGCTGCCCGACCGGGTGGCGACAGGCAGCGGCGGGACGCCGGCGACGATGCAGGTGTTCTACGGTCGCCGCAGCGGAGGCCAGCCTTTTCATGCAGTGCTCATCCGCGGCGGGGGGATGGGCGCGACGCAGGAGCGAGACGGGGCCGGTTGCTATATCTTCCCAGCCAACGGGGCCAACACGCCGGTGGAGGTCCTGGAGAACGACACGCCACTGATTGTGCAGCGTCGAGAGCTGCTAATGGATTCAGGCGGTCCGGGACGAAAGCGAGGCGCCCTGGGTCGCCGCGAGGTGTTTTGGGTGCCGGACGACGTGATGGCGCCCGAAGGTCCTGTGACCCTGGCTCTGCAGTCGGGCCGCTTCCGTTCGCCGCCTGAGGGGCTCTCCGGAGGGAGGCCGGGGGCGAGAGCGCAATTCCTCGTCAACGGCCGGCCCGGCGATCCTTACGGCCTCACCCGGCTGCAACCCGGCGACATCGTGACGCTAGATGCGGCCGGCGGGGGTGGTTACGGCGCCCCGGCCGGGCGCGACCGCCAGGCGCTGCTGCGCGACGTGGAGGACGGCAAGGTGTCGCCGGAGAGTGCCCACAAGGACTACGGCGCGGACCCGAGCGGATGAGCCTGCCCTTCAAGTTTTCCACACCGGTCAAAGTCCGCTTCAACGAGACCGACCAGCAGGGTCACGTCAACTTTGCTCAGTTCTACTTCTATTTCGATGTCGGCCTCACCGAGTATCTGGAGGCGATCGGCTACGACTACTCGCGGATGTTGGCCGAAGGAACGGACATGGTCTACGTCGAATCGCACTGCCGCTACCGTTCGCCGGCGCGTTGGCCGGAGGTACTGCAGGTGAACACGCGGCTCGACCATATCGGGCGACGAAGCCTGCGGTTCTCTTTCGTGATCCTGGCCGAAGGCGACGGCCGCCTGGTGGCGGAAGGCCACATCGCCGCTTCCACGGTCATCCGCGATACGCTCGATCCGCTTCCCGTACCTGAGGGGTTTCGGCAGGCGGCTGAGGTCTACGAAGGGGTTTCCTACGCAGCCGAGTCCGCTTGAAGCTGCTCTTTGATCGCTGTTCCCCACCGTCGCAAGTCCCGGGGCGCGATCCGTGGACGAGCCGTGACGGAACTCGCTCTTCTTTCATCCGCTTCGATCGCTCAGGAGATCATCCCCGATGCCCACCGCAAGCCAGGTCCTCCTTGAGGAGCACAAGCTCATCCGTGCGACGGTTGACCCGGCGCTCACGGCCGGAGAGGACATTTCCCGCCGGGGGCCGGCTGCCATTGTCGCGCACCGCGCCTCGTTGTCCGCGCTGGCAGACCTGCTCACCGGCGACCTTAGCCGTCACTCTGCCAAGGAAGACGAGATCTTCTTCCCCGCGATTGAGCGAGCCCTGGGCTCCACCCAGGGCCCGACGGCGGTCATGCGCGCCGAGCACCGTCAAATCCACGCCTGCGGAGACGGATTCCGCCAACTCCTTGCCGGGATCGTTGCCGAAGAGGCGGCTCGCACCCCGGAGGCCGCTGAAGCCCTCGTGGAGCGATTGCGGGAGTTAGGCGATCTGATCGGCGCACATTTCGAGAAAGAGGAGGTCATCCTCTTTCCGCTGGCCGAATCGGTGCTCCCTCCCGAGGAGCAACGGGTGGTCGGTGACCGGCTGAAGGACTATCGGGGTTGAAAGCCGAGGCCGCCAGCGGCGGCTGAATCGCGTCCCGGGTATCTCCGGGCGGCTTCCCGCTTCGAAATGTTTCTCCGCCTCGACAGCATGCTCGCCGTGAGCTGTGCAGGCTCGCCTGCACCGAGATGGCGCCCCGACATGCGCTCGTAACCGTCTTGCCCTTTCGGTGTCGCCCGGCTAGCGATTTCGCCAGACCGGTTTGCGCTTCTCGAGGAAGGCCTGCAGGCCTTCCTGCGCGTCTTCGGTCTGCATCAACTCGTCGAGGTAGAGGCGCTCGACGGCCGGAATCGCCTGCGCCCAGGCGTCGACCCCCAACTGAAAGGCTCGTTTCAAGAGGCGCAGCGCGGGTGTGCTCAGGCCGCGCAGTTGCTCGACCCAGGCGTCAGCCGTCGCGCCGAGAGCTTCAGGAGCGACGGCCTCCGACACCAGGCCGATGGCGGCGGCCGGATCGGCCTCGAGCGGTTCGCCGGTGAACAGCAGCCTGGCGGCCCAGCGCGGGCCGACCAGCGACGGGAGGCGCAGAGCGGCGATCGGCGCGATGACGGCCAGCCGAATCTCGGGCTGCCCAATGTGCGCCCCGCGCGCCATCACCGCCAGATCGCAGCACGTCACCAGCTCGCAGCCTCCTCCCAAGGCATGACCCTGGACGACCGCCAGTGTCACGCAAGGTAGCCCTGCCAGGCCTCGGCACAGCCGATCGAACGCAGGAATCATCTCGCCGACCCGCTGCGGGGTGTGATCGGCGACGTCCACGCCGGCGCAGAACTGCTTGCCCTCGGCCGAGAGCACGAGGACCTTGAGGGTGGCGTCCCGCGAGACGGCTTCCACCGCCGCGTTGAGCTCGCTCAGGGCCTCGACGTTGAGCACATTGGCCGGCGGCCGATGAAGCGAAAGGCGCGCCACTCCATCCTGCGCCGCCAGGCTGATATGGACCCAGCGATCCATCTGCATCGGGCCTCCCGATCGATCTTCTGTATGTCGCGAAATCCGTACGCCCGTCCCGCGGATGCGACACGACCATTATCGCGCCCGCGGCGGCCTCGTCAAGCGGCCGCTGCGCGATCAGGCTTGCCAAGCCTTAGCGCCATCCGGCAGGCTCCGGCCCTACGGAGCCTCGACGGCAGGATCGATCGGCGCGAGGCGGGTCTGATGCGTTTGTCCAGGTTGCTCATCGGATTCAAATCCAGAGAGGACGAGCAGCATCTGAGTCACGTTCGGTCCTGGATTCCGCCAGCGATGCTCCTGGTAGGCGCGAAACAACAGACTGTCACCCGGTTCGAGCTCATACCCCGCCCCCTCGACGAGATACTCGAGGCGCCCTCGAAGGCAATAGACGAACTCGTGTCCTCCGTGCACCATCCCACCTGGGCCGCTGGTGCCTCCACTCTCGAGCGTGAGTATGAGCGGCTCCACCCTCCCATCGAAGGACTCGCCCCCCAGACCCTCCCACAATCCCCGCGGGATAGGCAGCCGAGCCCTCTCCGTTGCCCGCCGAAAGACAATCGGCCCGCGTTTCTCCTCCACCTGGAATAGCCGCGATATGCCTACGCCTAGGGCCTCGGCCACCCGGTAGAGGGTGCTGACGGAGGGGGACGATAGACCTCGTTCGATCATGCTCAGGGCGTTAGCCGACAGCCTGCTGCTCTTCGCTAGCTCGCGCAACGACATCCCTCGAGCCTGCCGCAGCTCTCGAATGCGCTCTCCTACGCGGATCGACACCGCCTCGCCTTGAGTCTGGTCCATCACCGCCTCCAATGAGACAAAGTGGGGGGAAATATTCGAATGACAAGCCAACTTGAGCATAGGGCGCTTTCCGTACCAGTTTGCGTGACAGAGGGAACCGGTTGGCGGTGACCTGTGTCAATTCCAGGCCAACCTCTTCTTCGTTACATTCTTCACGAATGCGGACATTCGCCTATGTCCATGAAAGCGAGGTCGAGTGGACGCCCATCTTGAGCGCGAAGTCCACGAGCTGCACGCCGGGCTGTGCAGCGCCTTGGCCGATCCCACGCGTTTGATGATCTTGTACTCGCTCGCGGAGTCGGCTCGCAGCGTCAACGACCTTTCCGAGCATCTGGGGGTCCCCCAGCCGACGACCTCCCGTCACCTCAAGATTCTGCGCGACCGCGGGCTGGTCGCTCCCACGCGGGCGGGCGCCAACGTCATCTACTCGCTCACCGACACCCGTTTGATAGAGGCGCTCGATTTGCTGCGAGCGGTGATGCGTGACGTGTTCGACCACCGAGCGGCGGCGGTGAGCCGAGTCGAGTGAGGTTCACACCACGAGCTGAGAAAACCATGCCCTTCTCTTGGAAACCCATCGCCCTCTCCTCCGCAGGTGTCTTGCTCCTCGCCGGCGGTGTCGCGCTCTCGACGCCTTCCCCGGCCGCGGCCCAGTGCGGGTCGCAAAGCTCCTCGTGCGAGAACTGTCACGAGGTCCAGGCCCAGATGCCGGTGAACGGCAACGGGGACTGGCACGTGTCGCACGCCTTTGGCGATTTCTGCGAGTTCTGTCACGCGGGTAACGTCCAGGCGACCGATGCCGAGACGGCCCACCAGGGAATGGTCGAACCGCTCGCCGATCCGGCCTCCAGCTGCGGCGCCTGCCACCCGACGGACGTAGCCGATCTCGCCATCGTGTACGGCACCGCGCTGGGAATTCAGGTCGGATCCGTGGCGGATGGGCCACCCGCCGCGGCACCGACGGCGGCCCCGACGCCCACCGAACCTACGCTCGCGGCAGCCGTGGCCGCTACGTCTTCTTCCGCCGACATGGTCGATTACAACGCGCAGTACGCGGAGACCGTCGAGGGCCAGCAACCGGGACAGACCGGCAACGTGATCCTCGGCGCGCTGGTTGCCCTGATCGTCATCGGCGGCGGATGCTATATGGTCTGGAACGAGCGCCGCCGGCGGCGCTCGGCTGCCTCCCCTGCGGTCACCCCCACCCCCTCCTCGGACACCCCGGTCGAGGCGACGCCGACGGGTGGAACATCGCCGGACTCCAGCGATCTGCTCTCCGCCATCGCCGCGCTCGATCCCCTCGGGAGGCGCGGCCTGGAGAAGCTTCTTCGGGATCCAAAGACCGCGTCTGATCTGCTTCACCGGCTTGCCCGCCTCGACCCAGAAATGATACGAAGCCTGCGCGGCCTCGACCGCGAGACGCGCGCTCTACTACTGGCCCTGACCAGCGAGTGAACAGGAGGAAACGATGATTCGAATCCGGTACTTGTTCGCCCAGGAATTGTGGTCCCCCTATCTGGCCGGCGGCTTGCTCGGGGTCGTCGGATTGCTGGCCGTCGGCTTGAGCAACCACTTGCTCGGCGCTTCCGGCGGCTTCCAGAACCTGGCCGGGATCGCCGGCCAGGCGGTCGCGCCGGCGGCCTTCGACAATGTGTACTTCAACTACGTCATGCCGGCCGTGATCACCTGGAACGTTGTCCTGCTCGTCGGCATCTTTTTCGGCGGCACGCTGGGCGCCCTGAGCGCCCGCACCTTCCGCTGGCGAACGATGCCCGATAAGCAGTGGGTGGAGGCCTTCGGCCCATCGCGCGTGAAGCGCTGGGGGATCGCCTTCGGGGGAGCGGCCATCCTCCAATACGCTGCCGGTATCGCCGGCGGATGCACCAGCGGCCTGGCCATATCGGGGGGCATGCTGCTGGCCCCGGCGGCGTTCCTCTTCATCGCCGGCATGTTCGCCTCCGGCATCCTCACCGCACTGATCATCTATCGAGGGAGGTTCTAGGATGAGCAGCTTCCTGATCGCTCTGGTTCTGGGACTGGTGTTCGGATTTCTTCTCAACAAGGCTGGCCTGACGAGTTACCACAAGATCGTCAACGTCTTCCGGCTCACCGACATGGCCGTCCTCAAGTTCATGATGAGCGGATTGGTGGTGGCCATGATCGGCCTGTATGCCATGCGCGGCCTGGGCTGGATCACGTTCCCGGCGATCCCGGCGACGTACGTCGTTGGCAACCTGGCCGGCGGCTTGATCTTCGGTGTCGGAATGGCTCTTTCCGGTTTCTGTCCCGGAACGTGCGTCGCCGGCGCCGGGGAAGGCAAGCTCGATTACCTGATCCCCGGCATCCTCGGCTTCCTCACCGGGGCGGCGGCGTTCGGGTTGACCTATGAGAAGGTCTTCCCACAGATCTCGCGCCTGGCCGCCTACGGCAACGTCACGATCGGCCAACTGTGGAACGTCAACAGCTGGCTGGCCATCGCTGTGTTCTCGGCCATGAGCCTGTTCCTGTTCTATCTGATCGACCGCGGGCTCATCCGGAAGGACCGGTTGAGCTCGGCCAAGTGAGGCGAGGGCCAGCTTCGGCTGGCCCTCCTTCGAGGTGGATATGAGCGATCTGCGCGTGTCGCCCTC
>DATEVL010000002.1:0-2026 GCA_035281845.1 Anaerolineales bacterium
GCGCCAGCTCGATCTTGCCGCCGGCATGCCGGCCGACGCCGGTCAGCCGCTCGACCGTCTCTTTGACCCGGGCCGGATCGAGGCCGAGCTCGCGCAGAACGCGCCCCGCCACCCCGCCCTCTTCGCGGATCAGGCCGAGCAGAAGGTGCTCGGTGCCGATGTAGTTGTGGTGCAGCCGCTCGGCCTCTTCATGGGCCAGGCTGAGCACCCGGCGAGCCCGCTGGGTGAACCGCTGCATCTTATCGGCCACGGAACTCTCCTACGCGCGCGGCGAATCCGGCCTGCATCGGTCGGATTCTACCAGAAACGGTTTGGGGCGCTGGCGGGCCTTTCGTCCCAGGACGACCGGGCGGTCGACTCTGGACAATCCTGGCCCTACCGGGATCGCGGAGCATCCTCGAAGAACTTGAGTCGAAGCCTAGCGCGCCAGAAGGCCATTGGGCGCCAGGGAAGCGTGGCCCCTCCCATCATGTCATTCCGCTCCACGGAGTGCTTCGCGAAGCGAGCCCGGAACGCCTGCGACGGGCGAGAGAGGAATCCCCTGTGCGTCCCGAATCGCAGAATATCCGCGGGTGGAAAGGCTTGGCACGCGTCTCGAGGTCCTGCCATTGAATCGTCTCAGAGATTCCTCGGCCGTCCCAGACGGCCTCGGAATGACAAAGGGGGCAACGTCGCCACGGTCAGAAAAGAAACCGAGCGCCCTCGCGGGCGCCCAGTTTTGATGGATCCTGGTGCGAAACGCCGAAGGCCCTAAGCCGGCTCGTGCTCCTCATCGGAGTCGTCCGGCTCGGAGGCCCCGTCGAGCTCATCGTCGAAGTCCTCCTCCAGTTCGGCGTCGAAGTCTTCCACCTCGGGCGTCGGCGGCGTCGGCTCCGGCGCCGCCGGGCGGCCGGCCATCGCCTGCCAATCCAGATCGGTGTATTCCGCCGAGGCCACCCGCTTCAGGCTCAGGCCGATACGCTTGCGCGCCCGATCGACCTTGATGACCCGCAGGGTGACTTTCTGTTCCTCTTGGACGACCTCGTTCGGGTGCTCGATGCGGCGGTCGGACAGTTCCGAGATGTGGATCAACCCTTCGACCTGGAAGCCATCTTCCACCGTTAGGCTGGCGAAAGCGCCGAACTTCGTCAGCTTGGTGATGACTCCTTCCACCAACTGGCCCTCGCCCAGCTTGCGCGCCAGCTCCTCCCACGGGTCCGGCTCGAGCTCGCGCATCGACAGGCTGATGCGCTTGCGCTCGGTGTCGACCGCCAGGACCTTGACCTGGACTTCCTGGCCGACCTCGAGCATTTCGCTCGGATGGCCCAGCCGCTTCCACGAAATCTCCGACAGATGCACCAGACCGTCGGCCCCGCCGATATCGACAAAGGCGCCGAAGTCGGCCAGCGAAATGACCCGTCCGGCGCGCACCTCGCCCGGCTGCAGCTCACCGATCAACTGTTCCTTCAGAGCCTTGCGCGCTTCCCGCGCCGCCGCCCGCTCCGACAGGATCAGCCGGTTGCGGCGCCGGTCGACCTCGATCACCTTGGCCAGGATCGATTCGCCGACCATCTTGCCCCAGCGCTTGTCAGGCGTCTCGCCGTCCGCCCGGCGGCGGCGCGACGGACTGATCTGCGAGGCCGTGATGAAGCCGCGCAAATTGCCGACCTTCACGATCAAGCCGCCCTTGTTGTAGCCGGCGACGGTGCCTTCGTAGACCGACTGGTCCTGCTGCAGCGTTTCGGCCCGCGTCCAATCCGTCTCTTCCATAGCGCGCGCGGCCGACAGTACGATGCCAAAGTCGCGGTCGCCGGTGCGGACGATGTACACCGGCAGCTCGCGCCCGACGACCAGTTCCGCCCGCTGCTCTTCGGTCATCAGTTCGACTTCCGAAGCGGGAAGCACGCCTTCCGACTTGGCGCCAATGTCCACCAGGATGTCGTTGCCGCTGATACGGGCAATCGTTCCGGTTCGGGTCTCGCCCCGGCGGGGCGTATCCATCCCATAGGCTTCCTCTTCCAGGAAGGCATCCATCGGATGGGCTTCG
>DATEVL010000003.1:0-3143 GCA_035281845.1 Anaerolineales bacterium
CGCCAGGGGCCGAGGGGTGAGGCGGAAACGGGCGCTTTCACCGGTTTGTCCGAGATGTATCCACATTGACTGCGGACCTCAGCGGGGTGTTGGAAGTCATCCGGCTGACCTTCGTGGTCAGCGGGATCGCCCTGGCCATCAGCTCAGCTCTGGGGATCCCGGTCGGCGCCTGGCTCGGTTTGCGGCGCTTCTCCGGCCGCGGCCTGGTGCGGGCGCTGATATACACCGGCATGGGTCTTCCGCCGGTCGTCGTTGGCCTGGCGGTCTACCTTCTCCTCTCTCGCCGCGGACCTCTCGGAGGCCTGGACTGGTTGTTCACCCCGGCCGGGATGGTGCTGGCCCAGGTCGTTATCGCCTTCCCGATCGTGGCCGGGCTGACGTCGGCCGCGCTGGAAGCCCTCGATCCTGAGCTACCTCTGCAAGTCCGTTCCCTCGGCGCCAACGCCCGGCAGGAAGCCGTAGCGATGCTGCGCCAGGCCCGCGGCGGCGTGATCGCGGCGCTCCTGGCGGCGTTCGGTGGGATCATCTCAGAGGTCGGCGCGGCGATGTTGGTCGGGGGCAACATCGAAGGAAAGACGCGAGTATTGAGCACGGCGATTGTGCTCGAGACCCGCCGGGGCGAGTTCGCCACGGCGCTGGCCCTGGGTGGGGTCTTGCTGATCCTGGCGTTCATCGTCAACGCCGGTCTCTTGCGGCTGCAGGTTACGCCGCGTCATCCTTCATGAGCCAAGCCGCGACGTTCGAGATCCTAGGGTTGCGGCGGGGGTACGGTGGGGGTTGGCGCCTGGACCTCCCTGCGATCGAGGTCCGCCAGGGGGAGTTCCTGGCAATCCTTGGGCCGACCGGGGCAGGAAAGTCCACGCTGCTCCGGCTGCTGCATCTTCTCGACGAGCCTGAAGCCGGACGGCTCGTCTTCGAAGGAATCCCGATCCCTTTCCCCGCGCCGCTCGAGATCCGCCGCTCGATCGGGATGGTCTTCCAGCGGCCGCTCATGCTGACCGGGTCCGTACGCGACAACATCGCCTACGGCTTGAAGGTGCGCCGTCAACGCGAGGGGAGCCGGGTGGAGGAAATGCTGCACCGTTTCGACCTGGAACACCTTGCCCCGCGTGATGCGCGGACCGTGTCGGGCGGCGAGATGCAACGGCTGGCGCTGGCCCGCGCGCTGGCCAGCCGTCCGCGTGTCTTGCTGCTGGATGAACCGGCGGCCAGCCTTGATCCGGGCCACACGGCGGTCGTCGAAGGTATAATCCGCGACGCCCACCGTGAGGACGGGACGACGATCGTCCTGGCGACGCACAACCTGGGTCAGGCGAGGCGGCTGGCCCAGCGCGTAGGGCTGCTGGCGAGCGGCCGGTTGGTGGAGATCGGGGAGACCGAGGATCTGTTCACGCAACCGCGCCAACCCCTCACCGCAGCTTACCTTCGTGGAGAACTCCTGACCGAGGAGCCGGCTGACTCATGAAGCTATTCCGTCGCAAGGCCAAGCCCGACCGCTTCATCCATCTCTTGATCCAGCAGGCAGAATTCGCCGTGGCCGGAATGCAGGCGTTGCAGGACTACGTCAAGGCGCACGACGAGACCTTGGCCAAACGCGTCAGCGACGTCGAAAAGGAGGCCGATGAGGTTCGGCGGATCCTGATCGACGAGCTCAACCGGACCTTCGTCACTCCGATCGATCGCGAAGACATCTTCGCCCTGTCGCTCAGCATCGACGACATCCTCGATTACGCCAACACGACGATCGAGGAGATGACCCTGTTGCACGTCCAACCGAATGTGTACGTCGAGCGGATGGTTTCCCTGCTGACCGACGCCGCCCGCGAGATCTACCAGGGCGTGACGCGGCTGCAGGATCATCCGAATGTGGCCAACGACCACGCGGTGCGGGCCAAAGCGCTGGAGAACCGGATGGAGACGGTCTATCGCGAGGCCATTGCCAACCTGTTCAACATGCCCCGCGACGTCGAGCATGTGGTCGAGATGCTCAAGCTGCGCGAGATCTACCGGCATCTGTCCAACGCCGCCGACCGCGGCGATAACGCCGCCAACGTCATCGGCGACATCGTCGTGAAGCGGCTGTAGACCGCGACTGGCGAGCTGCCAACCCCCGCGCCAGCCTCCGCAGCGGGCCAAGTGTAAGCGCCATCTGCTTGACCGGACCCAATGCGATCGAAGGCGTACTTCGTGTACATCATGGCGAGCAGATCGCGGACTCTCTCACAGGCGTCACGAACAACCTCGAGCGTCGAGTCTACGAACACAAGAACAAACTGGTTCATGGGTTCACGACCAGATACAACATCAAGCGACTCGTGTTCTTCGAAGCCACCGACGATGTTCTGTCGGCCACCGCGCGGGAGAAAGAGATCAAGGGCTGGACGCGCGCCAAGAAGGTCGCTTTGATCGAGGCCTCCAATCCCACGTGGGTGGATTTGAGCGCGCAATGGGAAGGGGAGTGAGACCGGCAGAATACTGCTCGTCCCTCCGGCCGGTCAAGGTGACTCGCCCCACTACGACTTGTCATCCTGAGCGAGCGGCAGCCAGCGACGCTTGCGCCTGCGCTTGCAGCGCAGCTGCAAGTGCAGGTGAGGATCTGCTTCTGTATTTGCCGTGAACAGCAGACCCTTCGCCGCCCGGAGCCCGCACTGAGCCGAACGCGAAGTGGGCCGCTCAGGGTGACAGAGGGAGGGGAGGGCGCTCAAGGTGATAAGGGGGGGAACGGCATCTCGGGGTGAGAAGAGTTTCACCCCTTGCTCTTGCCAGGCTCGGGTCGTGGTCACTCGCGGCAGCCGGGGTGGAAGCCTTCCGTCACGAATACTCCCTACGGGGGGCGGGCCCTGCCCTCACCCCTTCGGGTGCGCCGAAGGGCGTGGCGCCACTGTCACCTGGGGACGCCCGCCCTCACCCCTTCGGGTGCGCCGAAGGGCGTGGCGCCCTGTCCCCTGGGGACACCCGAAGGGGTGTAGAGGGCGAAGGGGCGCAGACACAAAGCGGCGAAACCAGGAGCTCACGGAGGTGTCGGTGGCTCCTACGCCGGCATCCGCGCCGCCAGCGCCTCGAGTTTTGCGCCCACTTCGCGCCATTGGATCTTCGACAGCCCCAGCCTCTGCCGGATGCGGTCTGGTTCGACGCCGGCCCGC
>DATEVL010000004.1:0-9303 GCA_035281845.1 Anaerolineales bacterium
CGGTTGGAGCTCTGGCCTACATCATGTGGGACTTGGCGAAGTCCTCTTTGACGATCAACCAGGCTTCGTGCGGCTGACCGGGCACCTTGGCGACCGCGAAGTAACGCATCTTCCCCTTGGATTCCTTGACCTCGATCCGCCATTCGCTGCTCGGGAATTTGCTCTTGGTCTTAACGTCATAGAAACTGAGCTCCGGCTTCACTTGCTTCCTCCTTTAGCACGACCGTTCTGAGGTTGGCCTGCGGGCGAAAGGATACTACAGGCAAAGCCCTGGCCTGGCAAGCCCGCAGGAGCGCATGCAGGCCCAACGGGTGGCGGAACAAAGGGCGGCCACCGCCAGATGTGCACCGCAACCCCAAGGCCGGCGTTCGTACGGCCAGGGCTGGGGAGCGCTCGCAATCCCGCCCTCGCTAAGGGAATTCCTGCGAACAGACCCCCGGGCCGCGCTTCACCTACCGAGCGCGTACGCTACTTGGGGCCATCATCATGTACTCCGCCTTCTCTGCTGGCGCGCTTCCGCGCGAATCCCAGGTCGTTGTTGTCCGCACCGGCGCCCGTCCTAGGCGAGGCCCACGTCCCACCAACGACCTGCGACTCGTAGGCAGGCGACGGCAATAGAGAAGGCGGAGTTCAGGATGGGACCGAAGGGGAACGTGCGCCGTCCGTCGCGCATATGGCAACCCCCTAGGTCGTAGCCGCGGCCGGCGTCAGCGCCTCATCCCCCTGATAGCGCTCCAACTCCGGATATCGCGCGCGGGTCCACACGACGGCGATGATGCAGCCGATGCCGCCGCTGACGACCGACACGACCGGCCCCCAGATCTGGGCCACCAGCCCGGCCTCCAACTCGCCCAGTTGCGGCCCTCCCATGAAAAAGATCTGGTTCACGCTCGTCATCCGGCCGCGCAGCGAGTCCGGCGTCCGCAACTGCCGCAGGGTGCTGCGGATGATGGCGCTGATCATGTCCGTGAAGCCGGTGCCGACCAGCGCGAGAAAGGTCAGCCAAAAGGAGCGAGACAGGCCGAAGACGATCGTGGCGATGCCAAACCAGAAAACGGACCACAACAGCAGCCGTCCCTGGTTTCGGACGGTGCCTCCGGTCGAGAACAGGATGCCGATGGCCAGAGCGCCAATCGCCGGCGCCGCCACAAGCCAGCCGTAGCCGACCGCGCCGACGACGAGGATCTGCCGGGCGAAGATCGGGAGCAAGGCCGTCGCCGAGGAGAAGAAGGTTGCGAAGAAGTCGAGCAGCATGCTTGAGAAGATCAATCGCTCGGAGGCGACGAAGCGCAGCCCATCTTGAACTGCCGCCAGCAATGCCCGCGGCCCGGGGGCTCCCATCGGCCGGGCGGCGCGCTGCTGCGGAACGGGGCCCATCAACGCCAGGGCTGCGATCACGGCGATGTAGGAAAAGGCGTTCAGTATGTAGCACCAGGCAATCCCGACAGTGGCCAGGACCAGACCGGCCAAGGCCGGTCCGGCGATCGACCCGGCCTGGAAGGCGATGGCGTTCAGGCTGAAGGCGTTGGTCATGTCCTCGGGCGGTACGAGATTCGGCACGAGCGATTGGCGCGCCGGTAGATCGAACGTGCCGATGGCCCCAATGAGCGCGACGACCGCGTAGATCAGCGCCAGGCTGTCATTCCCGCGCAGCGTGGTCCACCCCAAGATCAGCGCCAGCAGCGCCAAGCCCGACTGCGTCACGAATAGCAGGCGGCGGCGGTTCCAAGCATCGGCGGCGACGCCCGCCACCAGCGACAGGAAGATGATCGGAAGGATACGGGCCAAGCCGACAGCGCCCAGGGCGATTGGCTGGGGGTTGATCTGATTGACGTGCCACAGGATGGCGGCCGTCTGCATTTGGGTGCCGGTGACAGAAATGACCAGCCCCAGCCACAGCAGGCGAAAACGTCGGTGTCGCAGCGCGGGTGGAAAACGGACCAAGGGGAGGCGGGATCGATGCCGGCCTGGGAGCTAGTTCGCCCAGTCGCGCAGGTAGAGGAAATCGTAGCCCAGGGTTCGGTTGCTCAGCTTGGCCACAACGGGCGGGAGGCGTTTGTACTGGTTACGGCGGATGCGCTCGATGACTTTCCGCACCATCGCTGTCTTGAAGCCGGCTTCGACGCACGCTTCCGGCGAGCGCCGCTCGTCGACCAGCAGGTACAGCAAGCGGTCGACGTCGGCGTACGTCACGCCGAGCTCGCCCTCATCGGTCTGACCGGGCCACAAGTCGGCTGACGGAGGCTTGGCGAGAATGCGTGCCGGAACGCCCATGGCGGCGCCCATCTGCCGGACCTGGGTCTTGTACAGATCGCCCAGTGGATTCAGGGCGCAGGCCGAATCGCCGAACAATGTCGTGTAGCCGAGCAGCAATTCCGTCTTGTTTCCCGTGCCGATCACGAGTCCCCGGAAGTCGGCCGATTGATCGTAGAGCACGATCATGCGGAGCCGCGCCAGCACGTTGCCGCGGCGGATACGGTCTTTGGCCGGAATTGACGCCAGCAGGGGTGCGGCCGCCTCGGCAATCGAATAGGTGATGTCGCGCACGCCGGTCTGGCGAATGACTTCGGCCGCGTCCTCCAACGAGTCGGGCGAGGATCCGGCGTGGGGCAGGCGCACGGCCAGGACGTTCTGCGGTCCGAGAGCCTCGGCCGCCAGGTAGCATGTCAGGGCCGAGTCCAATCCGCCGGAGAGACCGACAACCCCGCGGGCGAACCCGGCGCGGGTTGTCTCGCTGCGAAGGAACCCGGTCAGGATGCGGCGGGCGAGATCGGGGTCGATCGCCAGGGAGGTCGACAACTCGTTCATCGGGAAACCTCGCCAAGGAGACGCGCCAGTCCATGGTAGACCAGGGAGGGCTGCTCATCTCGCAGGAGCGGCAGTGCCAGGCGGGCCGTGCGAATGCGCTCCGGGTCGATGTCCGCCAGGACGAGCGCTTCCTCGAGGTCCGGTCCCTGGGCCAGGCGCTGTCCGTCGGGTCCGAGGACGGTGGCACCGCCCCAGTAGCACAAGCCGTCCTCGAAGCCGACGCGGTTCGTCTGCGCCACATAGACGGTGAACAGGCTGGCATAGGCCTGAGTGATGTTGTCGACACGCCGTGCCGACTCGAGTCGGCCGTCGTCGCTCAGGCCGCGCCCGGGCGAGGCCGAGATCAGCAGCAGAACTTCGGCGCCGTCGAGCCAGAGCAGGTACGGCGGCGAGACGTGCCAGAAATCCTCGCAGATCAGGAGCCCGAGGCGGCCGAAGCGCGTGTCGAAGGCCCGGACGTCCTCGCCGCGATCGAAGAAACGAGAATCCTGAAACAGCCCGTAGGTAGGCAGGTACACCTTGCGGTGCAGGTGAACCAGCGCGCCGCCGGACAGGTAGGCCGCCGAAACGAAGTGACGGTGGCGCGAGTCGCGTTCGACAAAACTCACCACCAGATCCACGTTGCGACTGGCGGAGAGCAGCCGCCGGAAGACCGGATCGTCGCCGTTGGCCGCGATCGCAACGTCGCTGGCCAGGTCCTGGAGCATGTAACCGGTAAGGGACAGTTCAGGGAAGACGACCAGATCGGCGCCCCGCCGCCGGGCTCGGACGATGATCTGAAGGTGCTTGTCGAGGTTGGCGGCAGGATCGCCCAGCCGCGTTTCCATCTGTGCCAGCGCCAGCGTGAAGCGTTTCACCCGGCTACCTCCACGATTCGCGCGCTCGAGTGGCGGCGAAAATCGCGGCGATCAACAAGACAGCCGCGGCGCCGACCGTGTCGATTCGGAGGCCGCCGATCAGCAAGACCGGATCGCCCCGGGTGAAGCTCAGGGCGAAAGCGATCAGCGCCACTCCGCCAAGGGCCAGGGCGGCTCGGAGACCGGAAGGCATCGGCCGGGAGCCGAGGGCGACCATGACCGAGAGCAAGACGCCGGCGGCGATCACCCCCAGCGCGGCCGTTGGCCAGCGCGGTGCCACCACGCCGAAGAGGTCGGGAGCTTGCGGAAATAGCGGGCCGGCAGGGGTCCGTAAGCCATAGACACACCCGTCCAAGAAGCATCCCGTCCAAGCGGCGAGGGCGACGGCCAGCGCCGGAAGAGCGACGGCATCGGCCAGCGATGCGAAACTCAGGCCCCGAACCCTGGCGAAAGCGCCGACGGCAGCGACCACTCCTACGGCGCCTCCGACCCAGCTCAGGCCTCCCTGCCACAGCCACAGGATTTCCTGCGGGTGCTGGGAGTAGTAGGGCCAGTGCAGCGCGGCGAACCCCAACCTGGCGCCGGCCAGACCCAGTGCCAGGGCGAAGAGAGCCGCCATGAAGGCGGCCGCGCTCGCCTCAGTTTGAACGCCGCGGCGCAGGGCCAGCCAGCAGAGGCCGGCCAGGCATCCGAGCGCAAAGAAGACCGGGTACGCCTGACTCACGCGCCGCGAGCCGAATCATACCATCGCGTCGACGTCGCAGGGATGGCGGAGTTCAAGACAGGTGAGGCCTCCGAGTTGAACGGATGCCCACCTCGTGGTGAATGGATCTGAGCCGGCGCAGGTATAATCCCCACCGTCACCGGAGCTTTCTTTGCGCGAGTTGCGCATCACCCCCGTCGCCTCCGAAGCCGAACGCATAGCGCTTCTCGAGTTTCCCTGGAAGGTCTACCGCGGAGACCCCTATTGGGTGCCTCCGCTGCTTTCCGAGCGCAAAGCCTTCACCGACCCGAAGCAAAGCCCGTTCTTCGACCATGCCCGGGTGCAGTTTTTCCTGGCGCGGCGGGGCGACGAAATCGTCGGGACCATCGCCGCGTTCACCAACGACCTGTACAACGAGTTCCAGGGCGCCAACGTCGGCTGGTTCGGATTCTTCGAAGTGTTCCAGGATGCCGATGCCGCCGCCGGTCTTCTGCAGGCGGCGCAGACCTGGGCCCGCCAGGCCGGGCACACCTCGCTCCTCGGCCCAGCGCAGTTCTCGACCAATGACGAAATCGGCCTGTTGGTGGACGGGTTCGACGATACCCCCCGCATACTGATGACCTACAACCCGCGCTACTATGTGGACTTCATCGAAACGGCCGGCTTCCACAAGGCGATGGACCTGTTGGCCTACACCACTAACTTCGATGAGATCGATGCGCGCGGCGGGCTTTCGCCGAAGCTGCTGCGGGTGGTGGAGAAGGTGAAAGCGCGCGGCCGGTTCCGCATCCGCCCGGTTCACATGTGGGAGTTCGCCAAGGAGCTGGAGCGAGTCAAAGTCATCTACAACGAATCGTGGGAGCGCAATTGGGGATTCGTGCCCATGACCGAGGCCGAAATCGAGCGGATGGCCTCCCAAATCAAGCCGCTCATCGACCCCGACCTGGTCTCGGCGGCCGAGGTCGACGGTCAAATCATCGGCTTCGGGCTGATGTTGCCGGACCTGAACGCGCCGCTGCGCAAGGCCTACCCACGGCCGGGCAAGCCGGAGTGGCTCACTCTGCTCAGCCTGCTTTGGCACTGGAAAGTGCGACGAGAGGTCAAGTGGATTCGGGCCATCGCCCTGGGGGTCGTGCCTGCGTATCGCGGCAAGGGCGTGGACGCCATGCTTTATCTCCACACGGCCGAGCAGGCCCGGCGCAAGGGTTATCACGCGGTCGAGATGAGCTGGCTGCTCGAATCGAATGAGATGGTCCTGCGGTCGGCCGAGATGCTCGGCGCGCATCGCTACAAGACCTACCGGGTCTTCGAGAAAGACCTATGAGCCAACCACCCTCCAGACCGGTGGCCGGGCCCCTGCGCATCACGCCCGTCGAGACTGAGCGCGATCGAATGGCGTTGATCACCTTTCCTTGGAAGGTCTACCGCCAGGACCGCTATTGGGTGCCGCCTCTGATCTCTGAGCGGAAGGAGTTTCTCGACCCGAAGCGCAACCCGTTCTTTGAGCACGCCCAGGTACAGTTGTATCTGGCCCGGCGGGGAGACGAAGTGGTCGGGACGGTGGGGGCCTTCAGCAACCGGCTCTACAATGAATTTCAGCAAACGAATGTCGGTTGGTTCGGCTTCTTCGAGGTGCTGGCGGATGCGGAGGCGGCGGCGGGGTTGCTCGAGGCGGCGCAGGACTGGGCGCGCCGGGCGGGGCACACCTCCTTGTTGGGGCCGGCGCAGTTCTCGACCAACGATGAAGTCGGATTGCTGGTGGACGGATTCGGGGATCGACCGCGCATCCTGATGACCTACAACACCCCTTCCTATGTGGATTTCCTGGAAGCGGCCGGCTTTCGCAAAGCGATGGATTTGCTGGCCTACGCCGCCGATCTGGACCAGCTCCGCGCCAGCGGCGGTATTCCGGCGAAGGTCCGGCGGGTCGTGGAGAAAGTCAAGGCGCGCGGCCAGTTCCACGTCCGCTCGATGCGCATGGGAGAGTTCGACCAAGAGGTCGAACGGGTCAAACAGATCTACAACCAGTCGTGGGTGCGCAACTGGGGGTTCGTCCCGATGACGGACGCCGAGATTGAGCGAATGGGCCGGCAGCTCAGGCAGATCCTTGACCCGGACCTCGTGCCCATGGTCGAGGTAGAGGGTCGAGTGGTCGGCTTCGGCCTGACGCTGCCGGATCTCAACGAGCCGCTCCTGCGCGCCTATCCCCGCCCGGGATGGCCCGAGCCGCTCACGCTGGTGAAGATGCTTTGGCATTGGAAGGTACGGCGGCAGGTGTCGTGGATTCGCGCCTTTGCGCTCGGCGTCCTACCGGAATACCGCGGAACCGGGGTGGACGCCTTACTCTACTTCCACACCCTGGAGCGGGCTTTGAGTAAGGGCTATCGAGCCGTCGAGATGAGCTGGTTGCTCGAGTCGAACGAGATGGTCCTGCGGTCTGCCGAGTTGTTCGGCGGACAGCGCTATAAGACGTATCGAGTCTATGAAAAGCAACTGTAGAGACCAGTGGTCGGTGGTCGGTGGACGGTGGTCAGAAGAGAGCCGTCAGCGGCGCCCGCGCCTGCGTCGCCCTTGGCGCCCTGCCCCCTGGGGGCGCCCGAAGGGGCGTAGAGGGCGGGACGCACCGTCGGTGCAAGGGTCAGCGAATTACCCATCTCCCGTCTGCAATTGGCAACCTCTCTGAGCGGGGGACCCCGTTGTCACTGACCACTCACCACTGTCCACTGACCCTTGTCCAGTTGGCTCTTGTCGGCGCGCCGTCGGCTCCACGGCAGACAGCCGGCATCGGATGGCGCGAAAAGGAAGGCTGAGAGGTTCCTCATGTCTGTCCTCGAGACCCCATGGATGGCCGACGTCTTCTACCTCTGCCTGGTCCTCGGGTTGTGGACGGCGGCGATGGCCCTCGTCGCCCCGGGCACGGGCGTCCTGGAGGCGTTGGCCTTGCTCCTCTTGGCGGCTGCCGGGGTGGGGATGTTGATCTGGCCGGTCAATCCATGGGCCTTCCTCCCGTTGGTACTGGGCGTGGCGGCCTTTGTCCTGTCCTTTCTTCAGCGGCGGCGCGCCGGGATCTGGCTGGTCGTCTCCGCCATCTTGATCAGTGTCGGCTCCATTTTCCTCTACGAGAATGCCCGCGGCGGCCCGGCCGTGCAGCCTCTGCTGGCGATCGTCATGACCTGCCTCACCGTGGGGTTCTTTGGCCTGGGCGTGCGCCGCGGCCTCGAGGTTCAAGCGGTGAAACGGACGGTCGATGCGGCGACGGTGATCGGGCTGACCGGGGAAACCCGGACACCGGTCCACCGCAGCGGAACGGTCTACGTCGGCGGGGAGATGTGGTCCGCGCGATCCGAGCAGTCGATACCGGCCGGCGCACGGGTGCGCGTGCGCGCCCTCGACGGGCTGGTGGTCGAGGTCGAGTCGGCAGAGTAGGGAGGCTTGCATGAGCGAGTTCACCATTGCACTGTGTTTTGTGGGCTTCATCCTGCTGGTGGTGCTGATGCTCTTGTTCAGCGCCATCCGCATCGTGCCGGAATACATTCGGTTGGTCGTGTTCCGGCTGGGGCGGTCGATCGGCGAGAAGGGGCCGGGGCTGGTCATCCTCATTCCCTTTGTCGACCGCGCCGTATCGGTCGATCTGCGGGAGCAGGTTCGAGAGATCCCCCACCAGACGGGGATCACCAAAGACAACGCCCCGATCGCGATCGACTTCCTGTGGTACCACAAAGTCGTGGTGGCGGCGCAGACCGTCTTGCAAGTGGGCAATTTCGAGGCCGCCGCCCAGGGCATGGCGACGACAACCCTGCGCTCGGTCATCGGCAGCATGATGCTCGACGACGTGCTCTCGCAGCGGGAGCACATTAACATGGTGCTGCGGACGAAACTGGACGAAGTCACCGAGCGATGGGGAGTCAAGGTCACCAACGTCGAAGTGCGCGAGATCATCCCTCCGCGCGACGTCCAGGATGCGATGAATCGCCAGATGACGGCCGAGCGCGTCCGGCGAGCCGTCGTCACCGAATCGACCGGCGCCCGAGAAGCGGCGATCAACGTCGCCGAAGGCGAGAAGCAGGCCAGCATCCTGAAGGCGGAAGGGCAGAGGCAGGCGACGATCAACGTCGCCGAAGGCGAGCGGCAGGCGCTGTTGCTGCGGGCCGAAGGTTACGCGGCGGCGCTCGATAAGATCTTCTCGATCGCCCAGACGGTCGACTCCAACACGATGACGATCCAGTATTTCGAGACGCTCAAGCAAATGGCGGCGGGCGCCTCCACCAAGTGGATCTTCCCGCTGGAGTTCACCCGCCTGCTGGAGGCCTTCGGCGAGCGCAAGAAACCTTGAGGACCTGAGGATGGCCGAACCGCTTCCCGCGAGCTCCAAGCTCGCGGGAAGCTCGACCCCATAAGATGCCTGACGACGATCGGTTCGAAATCGCGCCGGCCACCTGGCGCGATTTCCGCGAGTTCCTGGCGCTGGAACGGGCGTGCTTTCCGCACGACACGTGGCCGTGGTTTGACATCCTGGCGGCGCTGACCTTCCCCCACACCGTCCGGCTCAAAGCCGTCCCCCCGCCTCCTTCCTTGGAGCCGATCGAGGTTGACGGCGGCGACGCCCCGCGGGCGGTGAAAGATGACTCGGGGATAGCCCCGGAAACGAACAGCCAGCGGGCCATCGGTTTCGTCATTGGCGATCGCCGCCGCTCAGAAAAGCTGGGGTGGGTAGCTTCGATCGGGGTGCATCCTGAATACCAGCGGCGAGGGGTGGGAAGGAGGCTGTTGGCCGCCTGCGAACTGGCCTTGGGAACGCCCCGAATCCGCCTGACGCTCCGACCATCCAATGTGGGGGCGCGCCGGCTGTACGAGGAGGCAGGCTACATCGAGATCGGCACGCTGCAAAGGTACTACCTTGATGGGGAGGATGGACTGATGATGGAGAAAGTGATC
>DATEVL010000005.1:0-2577 GCA_035281845.1 Anaerolineales bacterium
GCCACCAGGACGGGCCGAGGCAGCGAAGTCCACAAAGCGGGTAATTCCTCCACGCCGAAGGTCGGGACGCCGCGTCGGATCTGGCCGATCTTGGCCGGATCGATGTCAATGAAGGCGCGCAACGGCGCGCCGCCGCGCACAAGGTGCTTCGCGAGGCGCCGCCCAATCTGGCCCGCCCCCCAGATAACCAGCGAATCTCTGCCGACCAGCGGTCCACACGTCAGGTAGTGGGCCTTCGCTCGCAGAAAGTTCTCGACGGCGTAGCGCCCATCGGTGCGTGTGGCACGCGCCGGGTGCTCGCGCCAGCCCACCAGGACCTCCGGGACTTTGGCGAAGCGGGCTCCGGCCAAGTGCAAACGAAGCCACAGGTCATAGTCTTCCGGCCATCCGCGGTCCTGATAGCCTGCCACGCGCTCCAGCCAGGACCGCCGCATCACCACCGACGAGTGCGCCAGCGGGCTTTCGACGAAGATCTCGCGGGCGATCGCCTCCGGGGTGACCAGACCGTTCAACCATTCGATGTACATCTGAAAGCCCTGGCGCACATCCTGCAATGGAAACCCCTCGACCAGGCAGCCGACGACCGTCACTTCTGGGTGCGCCTCGAGGGCGGCGAACTGCCGCCCCAGCCGGTCCGGCGACGACCGATCATCGGCATCCATCCTGGCCACGAGCGGCGCCCGGCAGGCCGAAAGTCCGGCCTGAAGGGCGTCCACCAGACCGCCGTGAGATCGGGGGAGAACGGTCACTCGCTTGTCGCGCCGAGCCCACGTGTCCAGGCGTCGCCGCGTCTCGTCGGTCGATCCATCGTCGACGGCGATCAGTTCGAGGTCCGCAAACGTCTGATCCAGGATCGACTCGACAGCTTCATCCATCGTTGAGGCGGCGTTGTAGCAGGGCATCAGGACGGAAATGGCGGGACGCATGCCAAGGCCCAAGTCTATGCCCCTTTCGGACTCACGTTCTACCGGGACCCTCGCACAGGACCCCCACCCCCTCATCCCCTCCCCCAGTTCTTGGGGGAGGGGATGAGGTTTTCAAAGAGAAGGGGCGGCAGAGCCGCACCTTCTCTTTGAGGTTCTCTTCCTCCTCTCCGCCATGCACCTTCCGGCCTTCACGCTATCTTCCGGCGGAGAGGGGGTCAGGGGGTGAGGCCGACGGTGATTTAGATTTCCAAGCGGCGAACTATGACGACTGCCAATCCTCCGGAGCGTACCTTACCCTTCCCCGAGCTTGGTCCCCTTGCGGCCCAGACGGGGATCGAGCGCATCGCGCAGTCCGTCGCCGAGCAAGTTGAACGACAGCACGGTCAGCATGATGGCGAAGCCGGGGAAGAACACCAGGTGGGGCGAGGTGAAGACCTGGTTGCGGTCTTTGCCGAGCATCGACCCCCACTCGGGGGTGGGCGGCTGCGCCCCCAGGCCGAGGAACGACAGGGCGGCGGCGTCGAGAATGGCGGTGGCGATCCCCAGCGTCCCGATCACGATCAACGGCGTCATGGCGTTCGGCAGGACCACTCGAAACAAGATCGTGAAGGTGTCGGCGCCCAGGGCACGTGAGGCCGAGACGTAGTCTGCTTCGCGGGTGCTCAGGACGCTGGCGCGCATGACCCGGGCATAAATCGGGATCGAGACGATGGCGATGGCGATCAGCGCATTGAGCAGCCCCGGCCCAAGGACAGCAACGATGGCGATGGCCAGCAGGAGCGCCGGAAAAGCCAGCAGCACGTCCATCACGCGCATGATGGCGTTGTCGATACCGCCGCCGACCTGTCCGGCCAGCGCCCCGAGGATGGTTCCGATGAGGATGGCGAACGTCACCGAGACAAATCCGATGACGAGCGAGTAGCGGGCGCCATAGACCACGCGGCTGAACAGATCGCGCACGTTGCTGTCGATCCCCATCAGGTGCTGCGGCTGATCCGCCGGACAGCCCAACAGGTGGATACAAGCCGGATCGCGCGCGCCTACGTCCTCGCGACCGATCAGAATTTCTTGCGGATCGTAGGGGGCGATCCACGGGGCGAAGATGGCCAAGCCGATCAGCAGGGCCAGGATCCCCAGCCCGACCATCGCCGACCGCCGCTGAAACAGCCGGCGCCAGGCGGTGCGCCACAGGCTGACCGGCTTGCCTTCGACGCCTTCGCTTGGCAGCAGGCGGACGCCGCTCGGGCGTGCGGCGGGCGGCGAGGCAGCGGCGTCAGTCGTCATCGCCTCACGTCCCTACTGGAGGCGGATCCGCGGGTCAAGGTAGGTATAGGAGAGGTCGACCAGGAGATTGATGACGACATAGCCGACGGCGATGACCAGGGTGAAGGCCTGGATGATGGGGTAGTCGCGGGCGGTGATGGCCTCGAACAGGATCCGTCCGACGCCGGCCAAACCGAAGACGGTTTCGGTGAGGACGGCCCCTCCCAGCAAGCCCCCCAGCGACAAACCGATGATGGTGACCACCGGGAGCAGAGCGTTGCGGAAGGCGTGCTTGAGGACGACGGAATTGCGCGGGACGCCCTTGGCCTTGGCCGCCCGCACGTAGTCCTGGCCCAGGATGTCGAGCAGGCTCGAGCGCGTCATGCGG
>DATEVL010000006.1:0-15519 GCA_035281845.1 Anaerolineales bacterium
AGGAAGCCCTGCGCCGCGGCTTCGGCCCGCCTCCCCCCACCCCGGAGTGGATCCTATGAAAATCGCCGTCACCGGTAAGGGCGGGGTCGGCAAAACAACCCTGACCGCGCTTCTCGCTCGCGCCTTCGTCGAACAGGGCTACAAGGTGCTGGCGATCGACGCCGACCCTTCGCCTTGCCTGGGCCAAGCGCTTGGGTTCCCTTCCGACGCCCTGGCCCGGCTCGAGCCGATCGCTCGCATGGAGGCGCTGATCCTCGAGCGGACCGGCGCCCAGCCGGGATCGATCGGCGGTTACTTCAAGCTGAATCCGCGCGTCGATGATCTACCGGACGCGTTCGCCGTGGAACACGACGGGGTCCGGCTGCTCGAGCTGGGCGCGGTCGAGATGGGGGGCGCCGGCTGCATCTGCCCCGAGAGCGCCGTGCTGCGCTCGCTCGTCACCCACCTGCTGCTCCGGCGGGACGAGGTCATCCTGCTCGACCTGTACGCCGGCGTCGAGCACCTCGGCCGGGCGACGGCCGACGCCGTCGACGCCATGTTGATCGTGGTCGAGCCGACCGTGCGCAGTCTGACGACCGCTGCCCAGATCAAGAAACTAGCCGAGGACCTGCGGCTCCCGCGGTTGTTCCTGGTCGGAAGCAAGGTTCAATCCGACGATGATCGCAACTTCATCGCCGCAGGTTCCCCCGACCTGGCAGTGCTGGGCTACCTGTCGGCCGACCCCGCCGTGCGACAAGCCGACCGCACGTCGGCCGCCGTATACGACATTTCCGGCAGATTGCGTTCCGAGGCGCAGGCACTCGTTCAGGCCCTGACACGAGTCCGGGCCGAAGCCTGATTCCACCGCCCTTCCGGCGGCCAGCACGCCGGCCCTTCGAGGCGCTGGCGTTTCCGTTCTTCAGCGATCCCGGAGTTCCGCCGTGGTCGGCACCGCCCCTCGTCGCGTTGCCAAAACGGAGCGGGCGATCGCAACCAGGCTACGGAGCGACAACCCGTTCGCCCACACCCGGCGATAGGGGCCGTTGGCCGAAACCGCTTCGAAGAGAGCCTCATAGAGCCGGGGCTCGCGTTTCCCTGCCTCGAGGATGATGTCGAAAAGCCCCATCCGGGCCAGTCCGATGGCCGACAGGCGCATCGCCCGGCCAAAGGGAACGTCACGAATCAGATCCCGGTTGGCCGGCAGATAGTGGTGCTGGAAGGCCTGAGCCGAAATCCCGACGCGCAGCATCGTCTCCGCCGCCCGGATCCCTGTCTGGACCGCCGAGGTGACGCCCTTCCCCTTGAACGCCCGCACAAGACCGGCGGCGTCTCCGATCATCACCCAACGATCGCCGAAGGTACCCTTCGCCAACGAGACGGGAAAGCGACCCTTGAAGCAGCGCAGGTCGTTCGCGTCCAGCAGGCCGGCCTGCTCGAGGTTGGGGAGGACGCGGCGGACCTCGGAAAACTGGAGGAAGTCCTGCAGGACGGCCGAATCAACGGAAGGGCCGGCGATGTTGATGGTCAGATGATTGCCCTTCGGAGTGACGGCCCCGAATTCGATGCGTTTCTCTTTCGGCAAGAAGGCGTGGATGCGCACGCCGAAGGTCTCCATCGCTCGATCCCCCGGATGGTACTTGGTCACGACCGAGGGCAAGGCCTGCGGCGGGCGGTAGCCGCAGACCCGTTGGAAGATCGCCGCCGCCCCTTCGTCCATCCCGAAGGCTCCGACGACAACGTCGGCCTCCACCGGTCCCGCCTCGGTGTAGACGACGACGCCTCCCTGCAGGAACTCCAGATCCACCGCACGCGCCGGGATCAACGAGACGCCGCTTTCCCGCGCCTGCTCGAGCATGAAGGCGTCGAATTGAACCCGGCGAACGGCGTGGGATGTGACGCCCTTCCGCCCGAGCGCCAACGATGTGTGGGTCGCGTGGAGGACGTATTCCTCGATCACCGTGCGGACCAGGTGATCCGGAAACGGAATCCCCAGGTCCGCTTCCAGCAGGCCGGCGAGCGGCGGAGAGAGGACCCCGGCACATTGGTTGTGGTGCCGCTCGCCGACGAACTCTTTCCCTTCGAGGATCGTCACCGTGAAGCGCCTGCCCTCGCGCAGAGCACACCGCTGCAACGCGATGGCACAAGCCACGCCGGCGGGCCCACCCCCGATGATGATCACGCGCCCGCCGGAACCGAGGGGACCCATGCCCGTGGCGCTAGCCATGGCGCTCCTCGAGAAACGCCCTCGCCAGCCCTCCCAGGCTTCTCGGACTCAGCGCCAATCGCACTAAGGCCTGGTACGGTTCGTCGCCGGTAAACATTCCCCACAGGATCCGTATCTGCGTCCGGTGGGGCTGGCTGCCTCGCGCCTCTTCCCGCAGGATTCTCTTCCAGGCCCGCAGGGCGCGGGGTGTCGTCAGCGCTCTTGACCATAGACGAACGAGCCATTTTCCATACAGGTTGTCCCGGGCGATCCGGCGGCAGACGGGCGCGTAGAATCGGCGGAAGTCGTCGGCCCCGATTCCGTGGCGAACGGCAGTCTCCATCGCGGCGCTGGCCGTAACAAAAGCCGAACCGATCCCGTCTTTGTACAGCCGGGTCACGGCCGCATCGCCGACGGCGACCCAGCGATCGCCGAAGATCCGCTGAGCCGGCTGGACGGCGATCCGCGGTGTACAACCGCACAGACTTCCCTGGAGCGGAGCGAGCGAGGGGGTGAGGCCTTGAGCCTCGAGGAAGTCCGGAACGGCGTCGGTCGTCAGGCCGTCGCCCAGCAGCGAGATATTGAGGTACTCGCCCTTGGGGATCAGCGCGCCGAACACCAAGCCGCGCGGATGCCGGAAATAGGTTCGGACGACATCGTTCGGCCAGTCCGACGGGCGCTGGACCTCATCCTGCGCCATGACGCTGGTTTTGGGGGACCGATATCCGAACCGGGCATCGAGCGGAGACCGAGAATTCACCCCTGTGGCCAGAACCAGCAGATCGGCGGAGAAGGTTTGCCGCGCCGTATGAACGACAGGGCCTCCCGACCAGCCGACGCGGCCGACGCGCGCCGGGATGTGCTTGGCCCCTCGGACACCGGCCTGCTTGAGCAGGAAGTCGTCAAACGACGCCTCCCCTGCGGAATGGCCCAGGCGAGGGCCGCCTCCACGGTAGACCGAAACGATCTCGGACCCGGGAGTAGGAGTCTCGATGGGGTAGACCTCCCCATCGAGATGGGCTTCGTAGGCCCGAATATAGGCCTGGATGACCTCCGGAGGCAGACTCACGTCCAGCTTGGTCAGACCAGCCAGCAAACGGGAGGAGAGGACCCCGGCGCACCGGTTGCACCCCGCCGGCCCCCGCTCCTTGAAATTGCGAGGCTCGAAAATCAACACTTCGAGGGAGAGACCTTGAGCCTGCGCAATCTGTAGGAGATGGAGGGCGGCGAAGCTGCCGGCCGGCCCCCCGCCGACGATACATACCCGGCTGCCGTCTTGAAGCGTCGGCTTCATGCGATCCGACCCTCCTACGACGCTGGTCTTCCGGAAACCTGGTCCGATCTTCCTCAGCAGATGCGCGGCAGCATCTCGCCGCTCAGCATCTCGACGACACGCGTGGTCCCCAAGCGCGTCTGGAGCCGGACCCGGCCGGCCGGGGTGCCTTCGACCACGCCGATCCGTTGAGCGCCGCGACCCAAGGGATGGGCCCGCAGCGCCTTCAGGGCGGCGTCGCTGGCTTCGCCCGCGGCGATCACCACCAGGCGCCCCTCGTTAGCCACATACAACGGGTCGAAGCCAAGCAGCTCGCAAGCCGAGGCCACCGCCGGCCGGACGGGGATGGCCTCCTCCTCGAGCGTGATCGACGCTCCGCTCTGCTGCGCAATCTCGTTCAGCGTCGTCGCCAGTCCGCCGCGAGTCGGATCACGCAGCACGTGGATCGCCACTCCGGCGTCGAACAGCGCCTCCACCAGGCCGTTGAGCGGTGCCACATCGGACTCGACATCGATGGCGAAGCCCAGCTGTCCGCGCGCCGCCAGCACCGCCAGCCCGTGATCCCCCACAGGCCCCGAGACCAAGACCGTGTCGCCGGGCCGCGCCTGCGCGCCGCCCACGTCGCGCCCGACCGGGATCGTCCCGACCCCGGTCGTCTGGATGAAGACTCCGTCGGCCTTGCCGCGCTCGGCGACCTTGGTGTCGCCGGCGATAATCTGCACGCCGGCCTCCTCCGCCGTCCGGCGCATCGAGTCGGCGATGCGCTGGAGCACGTCCATTTCGAGGCCTTCTTCGAGAATGAACGAAGCCGTCAACCACAACGGATGGGCTCCCATCACGGCCAGATCGTTGACCGTCCCACTGATCGCCAGCCGGCCGATATCCCCGCCGGGGAAGAAAAGCGGGGCGACGATGTGCGCGTCGGTGGTCACCGCCAGCCGGGCGGCGGCCGGCAACGTCACCACCGCCGCGTCGTCGCCACGTCGCAGCGCCGGATTGTCGAATGCTTCCAGGAAGATCTTCCGCACCAGCCGGTGTGTCAGCAGGCCGCCGCTGCCGTGGCCGAGCACGACGCGCGTCTCGTGCGGCAGAGGCAGCGGGCAAGTGAGATCCGCCGGGTTGGGGGCGCCCTGGATCTTCGCTGCCGCGAGCTTCATCTCTCTTGTCATTCCGCCCCTTCGGGATGCTCCGCGAAGCGAGCCCTCACACATTTGTCATCCCGAGGGAGCCCTTCGGCTCCGCTCAGGGCGACCGAGGGATCCCTGAGGCGCTGGCCGAGTCGGCCCCCACGGGTGCGCCGAGTGCTCCAACCACGCGCCCCGGGGATTCCCACCTGCACTTTGCAGCTGCGCTGCCAGCGCAGGTGCAAGTGTCGCTCAACTTGCGGGCCTCGGAAGTCAGCCGGGTTGGGGGCGCGTGACCCGGCCCGCGTGTACCTTTCAACATTGTCATTTCGCCCCTTCGGGATGCTCCGCGAAGCGAGCCCCGAGCGAATGCGAGAGGGCGAGCGACACTTGGCAGCTGCGCTGCCTGCGCAGGTGCAAGTGTCGCTCGCCCTTCGGTCTCTACAGACCGCCAAGGGCGGGCTCACTCGGAATGACATTGGGTATGGAGGTCCGCCTGATTGAGCGTTCATCTCGGCTCCGATCCGACCTCGACGACGGCCTCCCGCCGATAATTGAAATACGCGGCGCAGGCGCCTTCCGAGGAGACCATCGTCGCTCCCAGCGGATGTTCCGGCGTGCAGGCCCCACCAAACGCCGGACAATCGGGCGGGCGCCGTCGGCCCTGCAACACTTCCCCTGCAATACACAGTTCCGACTCCTGCGGCCGGATGGCGCCTACATCGAACCGCCGTTCGGCGTCGAAAGCAGCATAGGCTTCCCGCAGGCGCCAGCCGCTCATCGGGATCATCCCGATCCCGCGCCAGGCGCGGTCACAATCCTCGAACACGCGGCGGATGACCTGCTGCGCCGGCCGATTCCCCTCGAAGGTCACCGCCCGTTCGTACGCGTTCTCGGCGACAGCTCGACCCGCTTCCAGCTGCCGGACCGCCGCTAACACCCCTCGCACCAGATCGAGCGGCTCGAAGCCGGTGACGACGATCGGCACCCGGAAACGCTCGACCAGCGACGGGTACTCGTGGTATCCCATCACGGCACAGACATGCCCGGCCGCCAGGAACCCTTGGACCCGGTTCCCCTCGGCGGCGAGAATGGCCTCGATCGCCGGCGGCACGCGAACGTGCGAGACCAACAGGCTGAAGTTGCGCAGGCCCAGCCTTTCCGCCTGGAGGACGCTCATGGCATTGGCCGGGGCCGTCGTCTCGAATCCGATGGCGAAGAAGACGACCTGTCGCTCTGGGTGCTGCTGCGCCAGGCGGACGGCGTCGAGCGGAGAATACACGACGCGCACGTCGCCTCCGGCGGCGCGTACCGCAAACAAGTCCCGCCCCGAACCGGGGACGCGCAGCATGTCGCCGTAGGAGGTGAAGATCACCTCCGGGTGCGCCGCGATCGCCAACGCCTTATCGAGCTGCTCCAGCGGCGTGACGCACACCGGACATCCGGGTCCGTGGACGAGTTCAATCTCCTCCGGCAGCAGCTGGTCCAGGCCGTAGCGTATCAGCGCGTGGGTCTGGCCGCCGCAGATCTCCATCAAGACCCACGGCCGCGTGGCTCTCTTTCGGATCTCCGCCAGGACCGCATGCACGGGCCCGGCGTCGCGGTACTCGTCGACGAACTTCATCGCTCCTTCTTAGCTCCCCGCGAGCTTGGAGCTCGCGGGGAGCTCCTGTGCGGCGATCTCCTCCAGCAGGGCTTGCGTCTCACGCGCCTCCGACTCCGACACCACGCTGATGGCGAATCCAACATGCACCACGACGTAGTCGCCGAGCCCGGCCTCGGGGACGTAGGCGAGGCAGACCTCGCGCCGGGTTCCTCCGAAATCGACGGTCGCCATCCGCAGCCCGTCGCGTTCACGGACCTCCACGATCTGTCCTGGAACTCCGAGGCACATTCCCGACTCCCTTCACACCTGGCGGGATCGCCAGGCGGCCACGGCGGCCTGACCCAGAGCGATGCCGCCGTCATTGGCCGGCACGCGGCGATGCAGCAGCACGTCGAATTCGGCTTCCTCCAGCAACGTCACCGTTCGCTGGAGCAAGAACATGTTCTGCCAGACTCCCCCGCTCAGCGCCACCCGAGCGACGCCGGTCAATTGGCGCGCCCGGCGACTGGCCTCCACCACCGCACCGGCCACGGCCCGATGAAAGCGGGTTGCGATCCGCGCCGTGGACACCCCGTCGCGGAACTCATGGACCACATCTCGGATCACCGGCGAGGCGTCGAAGGTGATTCCGTCAAAGGCGAAGGTGTAGCCGCCTTCTTCCGCCGGATCGGCCAACGCTTCGAGCTCGATCGCGGCTTGCGCCTCGTCACGCACCCTCTGGCGCACGCCGACGAGCGACGCCACCGCGTCGAACAGCCGACCCATGCTGGAGGTCGGCGGTGCGTTCAGTCCCGCGGCGAGGGCATCTGGCGCCAGCAGGCGATCGACAGCGTGCCTCTCGGCGGAAGAGGCATGTGCGACACACGGCAAGCCTTCATCCCACGCTTCCCCGGCGCGCTTCAGCCAGGCGAGAGCCATGCGCCAGGGTTCGCGGGCCGCCGCGTCACCCCCCGGAAGAGGGACGTACGCCAGGTGGCCGAGCCGCCGGGCAGAGTGCATGTCGGCCAGCAAGATCTCACCGCCCCACACCGCTCCGTCCTCGCCGTAACCGGTGCCGTCGAAGGCGACTCCGATCACCGGCTCGGACGGTTTGCCTCCGATGTCGGCGAGGCAAGCGGCAACGTGGGCATGGTGGTGCTGCACCCGAAGGAGCGGCAGCCCATCGCGTTCTGCCCGCTGTTCGGCATAACGCGTCGAAAGGTAGTCCGGATGCAAATCGCAGGCGAGAGACTCCGGACGGACGCCGAAAAGGGTCTCGAAGCGCGTAATCGATTGCTCGAAGGCCTCGAGCGTCGCCTCGTTCTGCAGGTCGCCGATGTGCGGGCCGAGGAAGCCCAGGCCGTCCCGCGTCAGGCAGAAGGTGTTCTTCAACTCGGCCCCCACGGCGAGAATCGGCCGCGCCGCGGCGGCGAGCTCGATCGGCTCGGGAACGCGGCCGCGCGCTCTTCGCAGGGGATAGTCGCCGCCACGGAAGATGCGCTGCACCGAGTCGTCGCAACGCTGGTGAATGCGGCGGTCGTGCAACAAGAAAGCGTCGGCAATGCCCTGCAGTTCGCGGCGGGCTTCCGCATTGTCGGCGGCGATCGGCTCCTCGCTGCGATTCCCGCTGGTCATGACCAGGGCTGATGGGTAACCATCTGCGCGTTCCAGAAGTAGATGATGCAGCGGCGTGTAGGGCAGCAACGCACCGACCGTCCACTGGCCGGGGGCCAGAGAGGACGCCAGCTCCGATTCCGGCCTGCGTCCCAGCACGACGATCGGCCGGTCGCGGCGCCGGAGGGCGATGGTTTCATCCGAGCCAAGCGTCGCCTCGCGTTCGATGGCCAGCAGATCGGCGAACATGACGGCAAACGGCTTGTCGCCGCGGCCCTTGCGTTCCCGCAGTCGACTCACGGCGTCGTTATCGGTGGCATCGCACGCCAGATGGAAGCCCCCGAGCCCCTTGACCCCCACGATCTTTCCTGCGGCGAGCATCCGCCGCGCCGCCTGCAGGGCATCCTCGCTTTCGACCGTTCGCTCACCGCCAACTTCCAGCCAGATCGACGGGCCGCAGGCCGGGCAGGCGATCGGCTGGGCATGGAAACGGCGGTCGGTGGGATCGTGATATTCGGCAGCGCAGGCAGGGCACATCTCGAAGGCCGCCATCGTCGTCGCTGGCCGGTCGTAGGGCATCGACACGATGATCGTCAGGCGCGGGCCGCAATGAGTGCAGTTGGTGAACGGGTATCGGTAGCGCCGGTCCGATGGATCGAAGAGCTCGCGCAGACAGTCCGGGCAGGTGGCGACGTCGGGCGGGACGAGCTGGAATGCACCGGCCTCGGCGTGGGAAGGCAGGATCCGGAAACCGAGCGAGGCGCTCGGATCGCAAGTTTCGACCTCGACGTGTTCGACGCGGGCCAACGGCGGCGGGTCGCGGCGCAGCGACCGGACGAAGTCATCCAGGGCCTGGCCGGTTCCGCTGACTTCGATCTCGACACCGGAAGAGGTGTTCCGTACCCAACCCTCCAGCCCGAGGGCGATCGCCCGGTTGTAGACGAACGGCCGGAAACCGACCCCCTGAACTACCCCGCGCACCCGGAGCCTCCGTCCTTCACGGGCAGACGTGGCGCGGGCGGGGAGGGCGACGCGCTCGATCTCGGCAGTCACTCCCTCACCCCTCGGCCTTCATTCCTGATCCTCGAGGGCCTCGGGGCCTCCCCTCGGCCTTCATTCCTGATCCTGAGGAGATCAAGTTACGGCCTCCGCTCGGCGCTCACCGACCTCTGCCTCCAGCCACTCCAGCCACGCCGTCAACCCTTCCCCCGTCGTGCAGGACATCAGGAAGAAACGAACTCCCGGGTTGAGGATTTCTACGCCGCGGCGGAAGGTGTCGACGTCGAAGCGAACGTGGGGCAGTAGATCGATCTTGTTGAGGACCAAGGCATCGATCGCGCGATAGGAGCCGGGATACTTGTAGGGCTTGTCGTCGCCCTCGGGGACCGAGGCGATCAGGACCCTACGATGCGTTCCCAGGTCGAAGGATGACGGACAAACCAGATTACCTACGTTCTCGACGAGCAGCAGATCGATCCGGGAAAGGTCGAGGGCTTCCAGACCGCGGCGTACCATGACCGCGTCCAGATGGCACTGGCCGCCGGTGTTGATCTGCACCGCCTCGGCGCCGGCCGCCGCGGCGCGATCGGCGTCGAGGCTTGTCGCCAGGTCACCGTCGATGACCGCCAATCGCAGGCGAGGCCGCAGCTGCGAGATCGTCTGTTCGATCAGCGTCGTCTTGCCGGCGCCAGGCGAGGCCATCAGGTTGACGCTGAACACCCCCGCCGCCTCCAGCCGGGCGAGATTCTCCGCCGCCAGGTGATCATTGGCGCTCAGGATGTCTTCGACAATTTCAACCCGACGGCTCATGCGACCTCACCTTCCACATCGATCGATTCCAGGTAACACTCGTCGCCCGAAGTCAGCCGCAGGCGGCCGCTGCCGCAGGTTGGGCAGCACCAGGTCTCGGTGACCGGGTCGAGGGCGCGGCCGCAATCGACGCACGCCATGCGGGCCGGAACTCGGCGGATGCTCACACGGGATCCGGAGGCCGAGGTGCCACGCGTGATCCGGTCCCAGTAGAAAGTCAGCGAGGACTCTTCCAGGGGCGTGAACTCACCCACCACAAGGTGGAGCCCGGTCACACGCGTCGCCCCCGCTCCCTGCGCGTGGCGCAAAGCCAGCTCCAACGTGCTTTCGGCAAGGCTCAGCTCATGCACGAGGTCTCCCCGAGCCTGAGGATAGGCGGGGCTCAGGGAGGGCGGGAGTGGAGAACGTCACCCAAAAGCCACGAACGGGGTCCGAATTCGGCGGCATGCTGGGCCGAGGAGTAGGGGCGAAGCGTGCTTCGCCCCTACAGATCGTCGTCCGCCCTTTGGGTGCAAAACGCATCTGGCTTTGGCCCCGGTTCGGCGCCCCCAGGGGGCAGGGCGCCAATGGCGGCGGACACCCAGGGTGCACCCGAAGGGGTGAGGGCGAGGCACGCCTGCGCAGGGACCCGCAATGAAAGGGTCACTCCCGTCGCAGGACCGCCCACCCAGGTCTTGGTAGTCGCAGGCTTTAGCCTGCGTCGCGATCCGAACCCGGCGATGCCATCTGCCCGCGGCGGGATGACCGCGCGGAACAGTAGCCGTCGGCGGCTCGATGTCGGGAGTGCGATTTGGGGGATACCGCAGGCTGAAGCCTGCGGCTACGCGACTCGCGGGGCCGGACGCGAAGCGGAGCCGAAGCAGCATCGTCGCGGGCTCAGCTTCGCCGCGGGCGCCGCGATTGATAGCGGAAGCAACCGACCATGTGGTCGTCGACCATCCCAACGGCCTGCATGAAGGCATAACAGATGGTGGTTCCCGCAAAACGGAATCCATGTGCCTGGAGGGCCTTCGCCATCGCGTCCGACTCTGGAGTGTGGGTCGGGATGTCCTGCCAGCGGCGGGCGGCTTTGCCCAATTTCGTCTTGCCTCCGGTGAACGACCACAGGAAGTCGGTGAAAGATCCGTCGCGCTCGATCAGCGCCAGGTAGGCACGGGCATTGTCGATCGCCGCCTCGATCTTTTGTCGGTTGCGTACGATCCCGGCGTCGCGCATCAGCCGGGCGACGTCCCGCTTCCCGTAGGCGGCGACCCGCTCGGGATCGAATCCTTCGAAGGCCCGGCGGAAGTTCTCGCGCTTGTACAGGATCGTCCTCCACGAGAGGCCGGCCTGAAATCCGTCGAGGACAAGATGCTGGTACAGCAGGGCATCGTCGCGCACCGGCACGCCCCACTCCTGGTCGTGGTAGGCGGCCATCAAAGAATCACCGCTTCCCCAGCAACGACGGAGTTCGGTCATCAGTTACCAGTGACCAGTGGCCAGTTCTTGGCTTTTCGTTGTAGTCTCAAAGCGCATCCCAAAGGCCTGCGGGTCACTGACCACTAACCACTGGCCACGGACCACTGCTTCTCAGACGGTGCGTACCGCGTCGTCGGGCAAGGCCAGGCGAGCGGCCGTCTTCTTGTAGCCGATCCACTTCAGCAGATCATTGGCGCCCTTCGTCCCGCTGATCATGAACAGGGCCGTGACGATCACGTCGAGGACACCGGCGTCGGGGTATCCCAGCGGGGCCAGGATTCCCAGACCCAGGCCGGCCGTCAGCACGATCGCGCCCACCAGCGACACCGCACTCAGGATCCACTTCTTATGCGGCTTGATCAGGGCGTCGAGGGCCGGATCGAGCACCTCGATCAACTGCTGCAAGGCGATGCCGCAGGCGATCACCGGCCCGAGGACTCGAATCAATTCGTCCATGCCGTCTCCCTCCATGAGCCCCGCGGGCGGTCTGATGGTTCCCCGTCTCGGACGCGGGGCGGCGGTCTGAAGTCGAAGCGGGTCGATCCTCCGGTGGCGTCCCTTCCCGCCTGTCAGCCACAGGTCAGATGCACGGCGGGCGGAGCGCAGTTATCATGCTACAAGGAACACGGCCGCGGTGAAGCGGCTCCTGGAGGAATTCGTGCAACCTTCGGCTCGTTCAACCCCATGGTATCTGTGGCCCTTCGCCGTGGTGTGGGAATTTGTCACCTGGATTCTCCGGCTGACCGGCCGGCTGGTGGCGATCGTCCTCGGGCTGGCGCTGATGGCTGTCGGCGTCCTGATCAGTCTGACGATTATCGGCGCCATCCTCGGGCTGCCTCTGGCTCTGCTCGGCTTCCTGCTTGTGCTGCGAGGGCTGTTCTAGTCTCCAGAAACCGGGTTTCTTGAAGAAACCCGGTTTCGCCTTCATCTACTCCGCCGCCAGGCGCACCACCGTCACGCCCTCACCGCCTTCGCCGTCCTTGCCGGCGTCGAACCCGGCCGCGTAAGGGTTCTCGCGCAACGCACGCCGGACCGCCTGACGCAAGCGGCCTGTACCTTTACCATGGATGACGCGCACGAACGGCATTCCCGCCAGGTAGGCCGAATCCAGGTGCCGCTCGAGCGAGTCGAGCGCATCGTCTACCGGTAATCCGCGCAAGTCGATTTCCATGGGGAGCGACGCCTCCCGCACCCGCAACGGGGAGGGGCGCGCCGATTGCGATCGGACGGGCTCGGAGGCTCGCGGCGAGGTCAGGTCTCCGGGCGAAGCCCGCACCCGCAGCCGTCCGACCTGGACTTCAGCCTCCGCCTCCCCCATCGCGGTCAGGACGCCTTCGGAACCCAACGAACGCAGGAACACCCGATCCCCCACGCGCAGCGGCGCTTCGGGCTCGAGCAAGGCGGGTCGGATCGGCTCGGCGGTGCGGTCCGCCAAGTCTTCCGCATCCCCTGCCGCCGTTTCGATCTCGGACAGGGGGAGGGCGGCCCGCGCGAGCTTGCGGCGAAGCTCTTCGGCTTCGACATAGACGGCCTGCGCCTCTTCGGCCGCTTCTTGTCGAGCCCCGTCGAGGATTTCCGCCCGTTCGACTTCGATCGCCTCCAGACGCCGACGCAACTCGGCCCGCTGCGCCTCCGCCTGAAGGCGCACGGCCTCCGCCTCCCGCCGCGCCTGGCGCGCCTCTTCCCGCTGGCGATGGATTTCGTCGAGCAACCCCTCCGCCCGCAGCGCCTCGGGGGCGACCATCTGGCGCGCCCGCTCGATGACCTCCCGCTGCAGCCCCAGACGCGAGGCGATGGCCAGCGCGTTCGACCGACCGGGAAGACCGATCGACAGATGATAGGTCGGGCGCAGGCTGGCCAGATCGAACTCGACGCTGGCATTGCGCGCGCCGGGCGTGGCATGGGCGAACGTCTTCAGTTCAGGGTAGTGCGTGGCGACCAGCGTGGTCACCCGAAGATCGATCAACGAGCCGAGGATGGCCCGCGCCAGCGCCGCCCCTTCCTCTGGGTCGGTGCCGGCCCCCAATTCATCCAGCAACACCAGCGAACGCGGTCCGGCTGAATCAAGGATGCGGACGATAGCTGCGATGTGACCGGAGAAGGTCGAGAGCGATTGCTCGATCGACTGCTCGTCGCCAATATCGGCGAAGATGGCTTCGAACACGCTGATCGCCGAGTCCGGTGCGGTCGGCAGGTGGAGTCCGCACTGCGCCATGAGCGCCAGCAACCCGGCCGTCTTGAGCGCCACGGTCTTGCCACCCGTGTTGGGTCCGGTGATGACGAGCACGAATGTCTCGGGGTCGAGCACCAATTCGACCGGGACCGCCGCCGCCGGGTCGAGCAGCGGGTGGCGCGCGTCACGAAGCCGCAACGTGCTTCCCGGATGCGGGCGGCCGGGCGCCGGCTCGACCGCGCTTAGCGTCCCGGAGGGGATGGCGAGCAGCTCCGGTTCCTCCGCCCTGAGGTCCTCGGCGTAACGTGCCTTCGCCAGGGCCAAGTCGAGATCGGCCAGCGCGCCCACTGTGCGGCGGATCGCCTCCGCCCCGCCTCCGACCTCGGTCGAGAGGTCGGTCAAGATACGGCGGATCTCGTCGCGCTCGGCCAGCTCCAGTTCCCGCACCTGGTTGTTCAAGTCGACGACGGCCAGCGGTTCGACAAAGAGCGTCGCACCGGAGGCCGACTGATCGTGAATGACGGCCTTCAACCGCCCTTTGAACTCGGCGCGCAGCGGCACAACGAAGCGTCCGTCGCGTTGTGTGACGATCGGTTCCTGCAGCATCGGGGCGGTCTTGGGGTCGTGCACCAACCGGTCGAGCTTCGATCGCAAGCGGTCGTGGGCGCCGCGCAGGCTGTGGCGGATGTCGGCCAGCTTCTCCGACGCCGAGTCGAGCACTTCGCCGCGATCGTCGAGGACACGCGAAATGGCCTCGATCAGACCTGGCGGAACATCGAGGCCTGCGGCCAGTGAAGACAAGACCGGAAGGGGTTCGGTCAGACGATCAAACAGGCGCGCCAGGGTTCGCGCGGCGACCAGTGTGGAACGGAGGTCCAGCAGCTCCTCGGGCTCGAGCACGGCCCCTCGCGCAGCCCGGTCGGCGGCCATCCGAACATCGTGGGCGCCGCCGACGGTGATCTCGGGGCGCACGGTTAGAAGCCGCCGCGCCTCGCTCGTAGCGCGTTGGCGCTGGCGGGCCTCGACCGCATCCGAGGTTGGCGCGAGCTCGCGCGCCAGTTGCTTGGACGCGGAAAAAGCCGCGTAGGTCTCCAGCCTGGCCAGGACTTTGTCGAGCTCGAGCAGTTGCAGAGACTTGGGGTCCATCGAGGCGCAGTCTAACATAGTGGTCAGTGGTCGGCGGTCGGTGGCGTAGCCGCACGCTTCAGCCTGCGTGAAGGCGCAGCCTAAAGGCTGCGGCTACGTCCCTGGCCAGTGCTTTTAGAACGCAAGCAACTCCTGGATGACTTCCCCGATCGTCTCTGCGTTCGGCAGGATCTCGGCCATCAGGTCGGCGCTGTAGGGGGTCGGGCAGTCGGGTGTCGCCAGGCGGCGAGGCGGAGCGTCGAGGGCGGTGAAAGCCTCGGCGGCGACCACGGCCAGGATCTCCCCGGCGAATCCGCCGGTGATCGTGTCCTCGTGCACCACCAGGCATCGGCTGGTCTTGCGCACCGAAGCCAGCACCGTGTCTACATCCCACGGCACGATGGTCCGCAGATCAATCACCTCGACCTGTCCGCCGAAACGCTCGGCGGCTTCGAGGGCAGGGAAGACCATCGCCCCCCAGGTCACAAGCGTTAACGCCGACCCCTCGGCTACCACCGCCGCGCGCCCGAAGGGGAGGATGTAGTCTTCCCCGGGGTCCGGCCGGCGAGCCACAGCGACGTCGAGCAGCGCCCGATGCTCAAAGAACATCACCGGATCTTCGCCGCGCAGCGCAGCCCGCAGCAGACCGGCGGCGTCGGCGGCATTGGAGGGGAAGGCCACGCGCCAGCCGAGGGTGTGGGCGAACACGGCTTCGCCCGTGACCGAGTGCCAGGGGTCGCCAATCTTCTTGCCGTGGCCGACCGGGATGCGCACGACCATCGGTGCGGCGAATTTCCCGGCCGTTCGCCAGCGCAGCGTGCCGCAGTCGTTGATCGATTCCGTCGCCGGATCGGCATACTTGCGAAATTGGATTTCGGGAACAGGAAGCAGGCCGGCCAGGGCCATGCCGACGGCTCGCCCGAGAATGCCCTCCTCGGAGAGCGAAGTGTCGAAGACGCGGCCCGCCCCGAATTTCGCCTGCAGGCCGGCCGTGGCCCCGTGAACACCGCCCTTCACCCCGACATCCTCGCCAAAGACGACGGCGCGGGGGTTGGCCGCGAGTTCTTCGTCCAGAACCGCGCGCACGGCTTCGATCAGATTCAGCCGCTTGCCGGCTTCGCCAGGCATGCCCCTGGAGTCGACTGGGCGGGCAGGATCGCGGCGCCCAAGCCGCTC
>DATEVL010000007.1:0-2199 GCA_035281845.1 Anaerolineales bacterium
GAACTTGCCCTGCGCCGCCCAGGCCGTCACGCCGATCCCCAGCCGCTGCATGACCGCCTCGGCAACGCGGTCGGGGTGGTCGGTGACGATAAAAGCCGTGCGCACGACGCTCGGGCCCTCGAGGACGTAGTCGGTGGCCAACCCCCATACGAACAGCGCCAACAGGGAATACAGCCCGTTCTCCCAACCGAGAACCAACGCCGCCGCCAGGATCACGCCTCCGTCCGTCAGCAGGAACACCTGGCTGACCGGCATGCCGGACCTGAGTTGGACGATGCGGGCCAGGATACCGGTGCCGGCCACCGAGGCCTGGCCGCGGTAGATCAGGCCGGAACCGATGCCGCCGACCACCCCGCCGTAGAGGGCGTTCAACAGGGCATTGTCGGTGATGGCCGGAACCGGGATCCAGGCGGTGAAGACCTGCGCCCCCAGGCTGTAGAGCGCGGCGACGTAGGCCGTGCGCACGAGGAACTGGTATCGGCCGAGGTGACGGAAACCCAGGGCCAGCAGCGGGAGGTTGAGCACCAGCATCACCCAGCCAATCGGCCAGCCGAAGACGGAGTTGAGGATGACGGCGGTGCCGGAGACGCCCCCCGGCGCGATCTCCGACGGCGCCAGGAAGACCGTCAGCGACACGACCATCAACAGCGTCCCGGCCGTCATCAGCAGGAAAGACTGCGCCGCTGAACGGAGATTGGTTCGACTCGGTTTGGCTCCCACGCGGTGCCTCCTGGCACGATGCGCCGGCCCTTCGACGTCGCTCAGGGCCGGCGGGATTCCCTCTGTTCGTCTGCTCCTGCGCGATCCCGCGACGCCGTTCAAGCCGCCGGCATCACCCACACGGCATGTGGTGGAAACGAAAACGTCTGTATGTCACCGACCCGCGGCAGGTTGAGGCGGCGTTCGTTGAGGGCGTCGAGGGTGATCTTGGCCGGGCCCACGCTGAGCTGGATGCGAACTACCGACCCCAGGAAGTTGACCGACTCGACCTTGCCGGTGAGTTGGTTCTCGCTCGGCGCGACGCCGAAGTGCAGCTCCTCCGGCCGCAGCATCGCCAGAACCGGGGCCCCGTTGCCGGCCTCCAGAGGGCCGCCCGTCAGAAAGCTCTGTTCGCCGAAGGCGACCCGCCCGGAAGCGGCGTCGACGACCTTCACCCGCAGCTGGTTGAGCGTCCCAACGAAGCCGGCCACGAACTCGGTACGCGGGAAGTTGTAGATCTCGAACGGCTGCCCGACTTGCTCGATGCGGCCGGCGTTCATGACGACGACCCGGTCGGAAATCGACAGGGCTTCTTCCTGGTCGTGGGTCACATAGACCGTCGTGATCTGCAGTTCACGCTGGATGCGGCGGATCTCAGCCCGCAGCTCGAGACGGATTTTGGCATCGAGAGCCGACAGCGGCTCGTCGAGCAAGAGCACATGGGGTTGAATAGCCAGCGCCCGCGCCAGCGCCACCCGCTGCTGCTGTCCACCGGAGAGCTGGTACGGGTAGCGCTTCTCCAGGTGCGACATCTTGATCAGCTCGAGCATCTCCTTCACCCGGCCCTCGATCTCGTCCTTCGGCCGCCCCCGCACCTTGAGTCCAAAACCGACGTTCTTCCCGACGGTCATATTCGGGAAGAGGGCGTAGCTCTGGAAGACCATCCCGACATTGCGCTGGTTGGGCGCCTTGGTCGTGAGGTCCTGCCCGTCGAGCGTGACCTTGCCGGCTGTCGGCAACTCGAAGCCGGCGATCATGCGCAGAGTCGTCGTCTTGCCGCAGCCGCTCGGGCCGAGGAACGAGACGAACTCGCCCCGCTCGACCGCCAAGTCGAAGTCGACGACCGCGCCGGCCCCGCCGAAGGTCTTGGAGATGTTGTGTAGTTCGAGGTAGGCCATGTTGTCCCGCCGGTCCTCAGTGTCCGCCGCCGATTTGCGCCTGCTGTCCGCGCGTCAGGAAGTAGACCATGCCCATGGCGGCCCAGGTCATGCCGAAGCTCATGATGGCCAACGCCGCCGGCTCGTAGGCGCGATTCTGGCCGAGCAAAGCCATGTAAGGGCCGAAGGCCGGCCGAGCCAAATACTGCGCCAGGGTCAACTCGCCGATGACGATCGCCAGCGTGAGCAGCGCACCCGTCAGGACGGCGGTGCGAAGATTGGGCATGATGACCCGGAACAGGATTGTCACCCAGTTGGCGCCCAGGCTCTGGGCCGCCTCGGT
>DATEVL010000008.1:0-2476 GCA_035281845.1 Anaerolineales bacterium
GCCTACCTAGGCGTCAAGTGATTTGGGTCTCAACGGTCACTGATGTCGGCCACAACAGCCCGGTGATCCGACACAGCGCTGTCGATCACCTCCGCGTGAGTCGCTTGCAGATCGGGGCTGAGCCAGATCCAGTCGATACGCAGGAAGGGATCGACGGCCGGCCAGGTGAGGCCCGGCCCTTCGCCCGCCATTTCCCACGCATCAACGATGCCCGCCTGGCGGAAGAGATCCATCTCCGGCCAGTCCGGCTCGGAGTTGAGGTCCCCCATCAAGACCGTTCGACCTGTGTTGTTCCAGAAATCGAGGAGAACCGGGATTTGGGCGAGACGTGGAGCGGGCTCCTCGGCAATGTGGTGCAAGTGCGTCACGATGACCCGTATCGGTTCGCCCTGGCGGACGTCGACGTAAGCCCACAGGTAGCCGCGCGGCAAGAGCGTGCCGGCCAGCGGCAGCGGCGCCGAACCACTCTCGATGAATCCGGTACGGCTGAGAAGCGCGTTTCCCCAGACCGGGTCGGCCGTACCGGCGAAGAGGACGGCCATGCCCAGACGACGGGAGAGCCAGTCGACCAGATCGACCGACCCGTCGATCAACCAGCCGCGCGAAACCTCTTGTAGCGCCACGACGTCCGGGTGTTGGGCTTCGATCGTCTGGGCGATCGCCTCGGGATCCAGCCGGCCGGCCTGGTTGAAGGCGGAATGGATATTGAAGGTCATGATGCGGCCGGAGACGGGCGTCCCTTCGTCCGGGGTCGGTCCGGCGGGTATCACCAGGATGTAAGCGATGCCGAAGATAGCCAGCGCGGCGGTGGCAAGGACCGCGGTCAGGTCGCGTTCCGCCGCGCTCGTTTGCGCCCCGCGCCCGACGGCCCCGATCAGGCACAGTCCAAACGCCAGCGCCGCCAGTGGGATGACGGCGCCACGAGGAATGGGCAGGGCGATGTCGAACGAGACGTAGTAGACGAAGGCCAGCAGCAAGTACAGCAACATCCCGAGGGTGACGGAGATGGAAGTGCGGCCCAGCCCGGCCCGTATGGGATCCGCGCCGCGCAGCAAGATAACACCCAGGCCCCAACCGAGAGTGAACTGAATCACGAGCAAGCCCAGGGGCAGGTAGCCACCCATGGGCACGGTGCGTGGGACGGCCACGTGGAGCAGAATCGCCGCCAACACGGCGACCAGCGGGCGGCGAAGGGTGGGGCGGGTGAACGCCAACATCAGGCCCGCCGCCATGGCGACATCCCCCAAAAGAAGGACGGCGAAAGCGAGCGTCGACGGGATCCCGGAGACCTGCCCGACCCAACCCTGATTCTGGACGAGCAGCGATTGCATCAGCATCCAGGCCCCCAGGGCGATGAGCGGCAGCGCATGCGGCCAGGCGACGTCCGATGGCGCCGAACGGACAGGTTCAGGCTCGAGCGCAATCAACCGCAAGGTCAACGCGGCCGCGGCCAGTACGAGCAAGGCCGCGCCCACCGAACTGCTCCAGCTCAGATCGAGCGTCCCGGCGGCGCCTTTGATCAACGTGTCGAGGGTTAACCCGATGAGCAACCCTCCGCCAAACCGATGCGGCGCGGCGGGGCCGTCGGCGGCACGGGCGTGACCCAGAAAGACGCTCAGGAAGATCAAGAAGAGTCCAACCGATGCCAGACTCAGGTAGAGGTCGAGCGCCGGATCGGATGATAACTGCTCGAGCACGCGCAGTCCGGCCAGACCCCCGCCGGCGAACCATAGCGCCCCTCGGCTGCCGAAGGCACGCCGGACGAGGGGCGCCAGGAATCCCAGAAAGAAGGTGGCGAAGGCGACGCCGCCCAAGGTGACCGAGCCGATGCCGATGGTGTCGCGCAGATACCAGGCCAGGCTTGGGAAGTAAACCCTCAGGCTTTGCAGCCCGAGAACCGTGACGAGCGCCGGAAGCGCCATCGATCGGAGGGTCGTGGCCCGAAACCAGGTCTTCAGGGAGATGCCCGGCATGGGAAGCTCCAATCGCGGCAGTGGGATTATAGCCGCACGACCTGAAACCTTCGCTTCGCCCTTCGACCCTTCGGCTTCGCTCAGGGCAGGCTTCGGCCGGACCCTCGCCTCGGCTCGGGCCTGGCCTCCGCTCAGGGAGGAGGTTAGTAGGGAGGAAGTTCCTCCGCGCTGAGCGGAGGCAGATGGCCGAGGTCGGGCGTGGCCATCGGCCGTAGTTCCTCCCTTCACTCGGGATGGTATCGAAGCGCGCCCTGGAGAGCGGCCGGCTCCCTCGCATGCGCTCCGGCTTGGCGCTCCGCTCAGGGAGGGGAGGGGTATGCGATAATGGCCTGCCGGCGGAAAGAGGACAATGCAATTTCGAACGCTCTGCGTTCTCGGCATGGGCTACATCGGACTGCCGACGGCCAGCACCTTCGCCACCAACGGCTTGCGCGTCGTCGGCGTGGATGTGAACCGGCGCGTCGTCGAGGTCCTTCGCAATGGGGAAATTCACATCCAGGAGC
>DATEVL010000009.1:0-38826 GCA_035281845.1 Anaerolineales bacterium
GTCCGATCCGCCATCAAGTTCCATGTCGAGAGTTTTGGCGCAGAAGTCCTTGAAACGGGCGATCCAGTGATTGAGGCCTTTGTGGCCGAGGCAGAGCTGCCAACCTAGGTGGCCAAGTTCCCTGTCGACGCCTCGATCCGCGACGTCATCTGAGCCTTTGAGAGGCTCGGTTTCGTTCTCGTCCGCGAAGGAAATCACATCTCGATGGCCAGGGCCAACAGCGACGGCTCGCGCACCCTCCTTACAATCCCTAACCACCGAACACTCAAGGGTTCGACTCTTCGCACGATCCTCACCCAAGCCTCGATCGACCGCGACGAATTCCTGGAGGCAATATCTAAGTAGGCGACTCGGCCGACGGCCGCTCAGGATTGAACTTTCCCTCCGCCCGACAACTCGATCGAGCCGCTTCAAGTCGCTTTGCGGCCGCCCTGGCAAGCCCGGCCTTAGGGTTTGGCGCGATACCGGCGACGGCTGGCCGGGCGGTCGAAGATCCCCGCCCTCACCCCTTCGGCGCACACCCAAGGTGCACACCCAGGGTGCACACCCAGGGTGCACCCGAAGGGGTGCCCGAAGGGGTGCCCGAAGGGGTGCCCGAAGGGGTGAGGGCAGTGCAGGCTCCGCCGAAGAGCGAGCGAAGTCGCGGCCTGAGCGAAACGCCTGGGCCGAGGCGACCGTTGCCGCGCCACCCCCCAACGGATTTCCGGCAATCGGATCCGGTACTTCGGCCCTCGGTAAGGCTCAAGCAGGAAGACCTCTTCCTCCTGGGCGAACGGAGCCCAGAGGCAGAGCGAGAACGAACCCAAGGGGCGCAGCCGTCACGCACGCTCGGGATGGTCTCAAAGCGCGGGCGAAGGTCAGCCCCGCTTGTTCCTTGAGTCGAACTGTGAACCCGGCCTCTCTCGACTTCGCTGGTGGAGCAACGCGCCCGGGACTCCTTCTCTTGTCGGACCTTCTCGTATCCTGTAGAATGCCCGCACCATCGACGGGGAAATCGGCCTCCACGTAGCCAACGCCAAAGGAGAGGCCCGATGAACGTCATCAAGGTATCGGCCGGCTCCCGCACGTCTTCGGTCGCCGGCGCCATCGCCGGAATGGTGCGCGAACATCACCGCGCCGAGGTCCAAGCCATCGGCGCCGGCGCCGTCAATCAAGCCGTGAAGGCCACGGCGATCGCTCGCGGTTATCTGCTGGAAGACGGCATCAACGTCGTTTGCCTGCCCGAGTTCACCACCGTCGACATCGAGGGCAAGGAACGAACCGCGGTGCGGCTCGTCGTCGAACCCCGCTGAACACTCTCTCTCCGCGCTGTCGTAACCCCAGGCAAACTCCTACCCCGATCCGCCCTCGATCGACGCGGGCTCTAACGGGCGGGCGCCTTGGCTGCGGCCTGCGGCTCTAACGCGCCTCCGATTCTCGGCGGCAGGTCGAGCATCAATAGCTCCAGGGCCAGGCGGACGTTGGCATTCCGTCGCAACGCTTCCTGTGTCCCGGCGACGGCATGGATCGCTTGTCTCGCCGATGAGGCATCCCGAGCCTGACCCTTCCCGCCCGCGGACCGAGCGACCTCACCGAGAAGGAACAGCCATGTCGAGAGCCGCTCCTCCAGGTCCTCATCGTTGGCCCACTTTTCCGCCAGGGCGAACCGGCCGGCCAAGTCGAGCCGCATGACTTCCTCTAAGGCAACCGAATGGCTCGATCGGCGGTCGCGCTTCCCCGGATCCGCCAGCAGCTCCATCGCCAGCGTGGGGCGGCCGCCGGCCATCTTGGCCAGCTCCCGCGCCTCCTCCGCCGAGGCCCCGCGGCGCTCCAGCGCGTCAGCGATCTCCCTATCAGCCACCGGTCGCAAAGCCAGCACCTCACAACGTGAAGAGACCGTTGGCGGCACGTCTTCAACGTCGCTCGCCGTGAGAACCAGTCGGACCCGGGGAGAAGGTTCCTCGAGCGTCTTCAGCAGCGCGTTGGCGGCGCCCTCGCTGGCCGCCTCGAAATCGAAGAGAAGCGCCACCCGCGCTCGGCCGTCCATCGGGGTCAATGCAAGACCGCGCTGAAGCTCGCGGATTTGGTCAATCCCGATTCCCTTCTTGTCTTCCGGTCGTTCCACCACGTGCAGGTCAGGATACGTTCCGGCGGGAACCTGCCGACAGGCTCGGCACTCGCCGCACCACTCGCCCGGCGCTGGTGCCGCCGGACACAGGATGGACTGCGCCAGCGCCGTCGCCAGGCTCCTGCGCCCGACACCCGCCGGACCGGTGAACAAGTAAGCGTGGTGCAGCGTCCCCCTCGCTTGCTGGCGTCGAAGCAAGTCGACGGCCCAGCCGTGGCCGATCACACCCCAATCCATACCCGTCATTCTAGCCGAGGAGAGCGGCCGCTTCACCATGTTATCCTTGGTCGCGATCTCGTGGCCCCTGACATGACTCCACCTGCGTTCACCGTCGGCACAGTTCCGGTTTTCGGAAGGCTCATCTTGGCGCCGATGGACGGATTCTCCGATCTCCCCTTTCGCTCCCTCTGTCGCGCGTTCGGCTCGGCGATGAGCTATACCTCGTTCGTCAATGCCGCCGCCATCCTTGCCGGCTCGCCTCAAGCGGACGCGGCGCTCGAGTTCTTGCCGGAAGAGCGGCCGGTCGTCTTCCAGATTTTCGACGACGATGAAAACCGGCTGGCGCGAGCGGCCGTTCACCTGCTGGAACGACGGCCGGACATCCTGGACGTCAACATGGGCTGCTCGTCCCGCTGTGTGGCGGGCCGCGGCGCGGGAGCCGGGCTTCTCCGCCAGCCTGTCAAAGTTGGGCGGATCGTACGCCGGTTGAGCCGGGCAGTGAGCATCCCGGTGACGGCCAAGATCCGCCTCGGTTGGGACGGGGTCAGCCGAAACTACCTCGACGTGGCTCGGGCTATCGAGGACAACGGCGGACAACTGATCGCCGTCCATGGCCGCACCAAGGTCCAGGGATACGGAGGCGCCGCCGATTGGGCTCCGATTGGCGAGATCAAAGCTGCGGTCCGGATCCCTGTTCTGGGCAACGGGGATGTCCGCACCGCCGAAGAAGCCTATCGCCTGATGCGGCAAACCGGCTGTGATGGCGTGATGATCGGGCGAGGGGCCATGGGAAACCCGTGGATCTTCCGCGAAAGCCCCTCGGCTTCTCTGGCGCAATCGGAGGTCTTACGGGTCGTCCGTTCCCACTTTGCCAGGATGGCGGTCTATTACGGCGACGCGCGCGCCGCGGTCCTCTTTCGGAAGCACCTGACGCGCTACCTGGACCGCCTGATTGTGTCCGACGAATTTCGTCAAAGTTTGTTGACCGCCGCCAGCGGGGCGGACCTGTATGGCCGGCTCGCCGCCTTGTCACCGATCTCACCTTCGTTCCCAACGTCTGCATCTCCTCGCCTGGTCGGGCTCGGTTTCTCCGGCGCCTCCTAGCGACAAGTTATAATCCGACGGACCGGCAACGAGCCGCTTTCATGCCCGAAGGCCTCCTCGAACGTCCCGCGATATCCCGTCTGCGAAGGAATCATGCGCTGGAGCACGCCACGATTCACCTTCTGAGCGCGCGCCAGCCAAGGACGACCCTGATCGGGCGCTCGGATCCTCGCGGCTTCTTCCTTTTCGGCGATGCCAGCACGCAAGCCGTCGCCGACGCGGCGCAAGAGGCGCTCGCCCGCCTGCGGGCCGGCGAGCGGCGCCTGGCGATTCACCCCAACTGCGGCACGAACATCGTGACGGCCGGCCTCCTCGGGGGGAGCGCAGCCTTTGCCGTCCTTGCCGGGAGCGGGAATGGACGCGGTCGGCTCAGCCGGTTGCCGTTGGCCATCGCGGCCACGGCCGTCGGATTGTTGATCGCCCAACCGCTGGGGACCGCCCTGCAGCGATCCGTGACCACACAGGCCGATCCGAAGGGGCTTAAGATCCTCGAAGTCAGGACATGGCGGCGGGGACGCACCACCCTTCACCGCGTCCTCACCACGGGCTAGACGCGCCGTCCCGGCCGTTCCGAGGCGAGCGAGAGAAGATGGCCGAGCCGGCCAAACCGACTGTCATTCTGCTGTACGGCGACGATCAGCTAGCCATCGAGGAGCGCCTCGCCGATCTGGCCTCCCGGTTGGGCGAGCCCGCCGAGCCGAGTCCCAGCCTGGTCCGCTTCTCCATAGCTCAACTCGACTTCGATGCGCTCGAAACCGAATTGTCGACCTTGCCATTTCTGGCGCCGCGCCGCATGGTTGTTCTGGAGATGGCGGCGATCCCCGGCCGCAAGCCCGATCTCCCCGACCGATTCTTCCGGTTGCTCGCCTCCCTTCCGCCCACTTCCGTGCTCGTCGCCATCGAGCCCGTGAACTACGACGAGGCGGAACGACTGGTGCGCCGCCGCGGCGAGGCGAAGTCGGGCGAGGCCTTCGCCCGACTCCACGCCGAGATCTCACCGCTCTTCCGTTGGGTCGCCGAGCACGCCGACCGGGCTCTCGCTCGAGAGCTGCGCAGCCCGCGTGGCGCAGCGTTTGAGCGCTGGCTGGCAGCGAGGGCCCGGCACCACGGGACGGAGATCGAAGGGCAGGCGGCCTCCCTGCTGCGCGAATACAGCGGCGAAAACACGCTCCTGGCCGATCAGGAGTTGCGCAAGCTGGCGGACTACGTCGATGGCGCGCGCCCCGTCTCCCGCACCGATGTCGAGCGCCTGACCCCGTTCCATGCCGAACCGGATGTGTTCGTCATGGTCGATTCCCTTGCCGGTCGTGACGGACGGAAAGCCTTGCGGATGATGCGCCACCTGCTCGAAGAAGAGGACGCCCGCTATGTGTTCGGCATGGTCGTCCGCCAGTTTCGGCTGCTGCTGCTGGCCCGCGCCGCGCTGGATCAGGGTCAATCGCCGCGCCAGGTCTTGACGGAAGGCCCTCATCGCCTGCCGGGCTTCGCCGCCGACAAAGTCGGCCGCCAGGCGCTCGGGTTCTCGATGGAGAAGCTCTCCGACGCCTACCACGAATTGGCGAGTCTCGACCTCGCCAGCAAGACCGGCCGCGCCGAGCTCGAGGTCGGCCTGGAAAGCCTGATCGCGTCGCTAGCGCGCTAGGGGCCCCGCCCTCAGGCGAGCGACGGCGCTACCGTGCGGGGTGCGATCCGACGGGCGGACTCGCCGCATCGAGAGGAGACGGGCTAGCCGCGCTCCCGGCCTGATCCACGACAACCTTACTGAAGTAGGCCTCCGTACCTGCCCCAATCCAGAGCGCGATCTTGCCCCGGCCTTCGCCCAGCTTGAGATCGTTAACCACAAGACATGGCTGGTCGGCCTTGTTGACGTAGAGGAACGCCCGCAGGCCGGAGACGACGATCTTGACGCTCGTCCATGCTCCCGGAACGAGGTCGGCGTACGACTCGTAAACGCCGGGGGTCTCCTCTCGCAGCCGAAACCATGGGAAGTCGGGATGCGAGATGTACTGAGTGGCATGGTTGCGCCGCAGCTGCTCGTCCGCTCGACCATTCGTCGGCCTCAAGTAGAAACACTCAAACCTAGATCCGTCCGGCTGCACTCGAAACGCCACACCGACGAAGCCGCGCATATCCTGCGGCGCATCCGGCCGCAGGGCGCCGGCGACCGCGGTTTGGATCACGCCGTCCTTGAAATCGGACGTGGCGAGGATCGCGAACGCGTGTTCCTCGGCCGTTTCCTCGTCGGACTCGACCAGTCGCACGGCCCGCCGACCACGATAGGTCACCAAGTCCGCCCTCACCTGGTGCAACTCCAAGTGGCTTAACGAGTTAAGCGGGAAGGTTCTCTTGAGGGAGGTCGCCATAGCCTTTCTCCGAAGTGAGTCACGGAGGGGCGGCCTGACCGCGCCGAGACGACTCTGCGGTCAGATCGCAGCGATGATCACATGCCGGGCCCGACATCGGTCGGCCGGGCCAGTCGAAGATCCCCGCCCTCACCCCTTCGGGCACCCCTTCGGGCACCCCTTCGGGTGCACCCTGGGTGTGCACCCTGGGTGTGCACCTTGGGTGTGCGCCGCCCTTGGCGCTCTGTAGAGAGCGAAGGGGCGTAGAGAGCGGAGCGAAGCGGAGGGGCTCCGTCGGGTTGTTGGGCGTCAGCGTGCTCGACCTGGTCGACACCGGGCTCCGGTTCAAGAAGCGAGACCGTCCAGAAACGTCGCAAGAATGCGCCGGAATTCATCCGGGTGATCCATGTTCGGGAGGTGGGCCGCGTCGTCGACGATCACTTTCCGAACCGAGGGCAGCTTGTCGGCCATGTAGTCGGCCGCCGCTTGCATGTAGGGCGTATCGTGGGCCCCGACGATGACGAGCACGGGGATTCGCAGCTCACGCAAGCGCGCGACAGCAGGCACCTGAGTGTCGGGCAGGCGTTTGCCGAGTCGTTTCGCATCGTGAGAAAGTCCCTTCCGGTTCATTTGATAGACCAGTTGGCGTGCCGCTCGATCCACCTGCGATGCCGTTCGGCCCGTTCCATCGAACCAGATCTGCGTCTCAATTTCCGCCACCAGGTCGAGGTTGCCGGCTTGGTAGGCCTTCTCAGCTTCGGCGAATTTGGCGGGCGTCGGTACATTCAATTCCAGGCCTGGCGGCGCCGCATCCACCATGATCAAGGCCTTCACCCTGGACGGCCTCGCCAGAGCCAGATCCATGGCCAAGCCGCCGCCCATCGAGCACCCCATGGCCATGAGGGGCTGGTCTATCGCCAGATAGTCTAGCATTGCCGTCAGATCCAGCAGATGGCTGTACTCGCCGTCGACCGGTTCGCTCTTGCCGTATCCGCGCATGTCGTAGCGGAGGACGCGATATCCATTTGCGAAATGCTCGAACTCGCTATTCCACTGCCGGCTATCAGCTACCCCAGCATGGATCATCACGAAGGGTTCCCCTTCGCCGGCGATCTCGTAGTAGATGCGAGCCTTGTTGATAGCGGCCAGGCCGGAGTCCCTTCGTGCCTTGGGCATTCGACCCTCCACGGGCCGGCGAACCCTCTGCCGGCGGCCTAATTCTCCCTGGCGATCGATTCGTCCACCCCGATCCAAAAGTGGTTTCTCAGCACGTCCGGCCGCACGCGCACGGCCAGGTCGGCGACGGCCGACGGCGGATTCTCTCCCGCCGTCTCCGGGTGGACCACACATAGCGTCGCCCGCCGGCCGTACTTGGCGGCATAGTAATCAGCCGCGCGAGTCAACCGATGCCCAAGGTCGGCGTTCTTCTCCTCATCCAGCCAGAGCATTCCCACCTTCATCTTCCACCTCCGGAGGAAACAACACGATCCATCGTCCACGAGCCCAACGCAGGGTCTTGCGCCAGGACGCAATGCAGGCCATTGGTTGTGCGAATCCGCAGGCGTCGGACGCCGGTGACGGCGGGTCGTCCAACTTGATCGGATTCGACGGACCGCACCAGGTAGCGCCGGCCCCTCCAAATGAACTCCTCAGGGGCGACGGACCGCGCCCGTTGCCAGACGTGGACCGCGTCTCCCACACCGGCCCTCCGTTCGATCCGAACTCGGTTCATCGAGCGCCTCTCTCAGGCACGCGAAGCCCGGCCGCGCTCGGCCAGGCCGCGTGCTCCAAGCGCCTCTCGGCCAGGAAATGAGGCCCATGAACCCGCCCCCGGGCCAGTAGATCCAGATCCACCGCGGGAAGGGCGGCGAGCGCCAGGCGGCATCGCCATTGGCCACGCCGGTATGCGTATTCCCCCGCCCCGATGGCGGTCATGCGAGCGACATCGGACCGCCTCCAGCCGGATCGCCACCATACCCGCGGCACCTGGTCCGTCCCCGCCACGACGTGAATCCCGAGGGCGCTCCCATGCCTGAGGATTCTGCCCAGAACCTGGCGCGATCCTCGGGAACGGCCCGCTTCGAGCCCGGCGAGGTCACCGATCACCAGCAGGATTCCGGGCCACGCCCTTCCCTCCCGCCTCCTGGCAGCGAGTTCCGCCGTCAGCCAGCGCAGGCTCAGCGCCGCGGCTGTCGGATCGATAGCCGTCTGGCCGACGGCATGCGGAAGGTTTTCGAGCACCAGAAGTTCGCGCCCGGTCGAATCGATAGTCAGCAGTTGGAGCAGTGCCGGCCGAGTTGTCAGAGCCAAGCCGGCCGCCACGCTGCGAATAGCTTCGAATCTCTCCGGCGCCGGCCAGCAGATGAGAAGATGGCTTGACGTTGGGGAGTGTAGGTCGTGCCAGACCAGCGCGCCGGCTGCGTCAACGCCGATCGGAGCAGCAAATGGACCGATTCTGCCTTCGCCCCTTACTAGCTCCAGGAGACGAGGGGAGCGCGGTTCGTTCTGATGGTAGGTTGGAGTGATCTTGCTACTCAATGCGTGATCCCAGGGCGAACCGTGATCTGTCGATCGCGACGAACGGGCTAGTCTATCGACGCGACGGTCTACTTGGCGCCCAATGCCCTCCGGCACGCTAAGCGCGGTCCCCGCCGGGATGCCCCCTCCGGGGTGCGAAGCGCGACGAAGCGCGATGGCCACAGGCTCTTGCAGGGCCTGGCTAGAAGCCCCCTCCGGGGTGCCAAGGGCGATCCCCGGCAGTGCCAAAAAGGTCTTAGGTGCTTGGCTGGTTCGGTGGCCCGCTGCTGTCCTGCGAAGTGATCTCTCCACAGCCCCTCCACAGATAGAAACTATGTTCTAGTTTGATTGTATAGAACATCAGTGCTATTGTCAAGGTCCAGCTCCTCCTCTGTCCGGTGTGCTACAATCGTCTCGAATGGCCCTCAACCAGGGATGAGCGACGTCCGTCCATCCCCTATCGCCGGCACCTGGTACCCCGGCGACGCCGAAGCGCTGGCCCGTTCTGTCGACAAGCAGCTCGCCGAGGCTGACCCCCAGCCGCCGCCTGGCGCGGTGGTGGGGCTGATCGCGCCCCACGCCGGCCATCGCTATTCCGGCGCCGTCGCCGCCCGAGCCTTCCGCCTGGTAAGCCAATTAGCGCCCGATTGCGTGGCCGTCATCTCTCCGATGCACCATCTCTCAGCCGGAGAGGTGCTTTCCACCACCCACGATGCCTACTGGACACCTCTCGGCGAGATCGCGGTCGACAAACCGCTCCTGGCCGAGTTCGCGGCCGACCTGGAGGCCCGCTGCGGTATCCGTCTGGTCCGCGTTTCGCGCGACGAGGAGCATTCGCTTGAAATCGAACTCCCCTTTCTGCAGCGCACCCTGGCCGCCGGCTTTCGACTCCTGCCGGTCATGCTGCGCGACCAGTCGCGGCGGGTGGCCGAGGCCGTCGGTCACTCGCTGGCGGCGGTTCTACGCGGCCGATCGGCGTTGATCGTCGCCAGCTCGGATCTTTCGCACTTCTATCCAGGCCCGATCGCCCGGCGACTCGACGAGGAAATGCTGGCCCGGCTGGAGGCCTTCGACCCGCAAGCGGTGCTGCAAGCGGAGGACGAGGGCCTCGGATTCGCATGCGGCAAGGCGGCGCTGGCTGCCGCGTTGTGGGCGGCGCGTGACCTGGGGGCCACCGGCGTTCAACTGCGCGGCTACGCCCACTCCGGCGACGTCACCGGCGACAACGAATCGGTCGTCGGTTATGGCGCCGCAGTGGTCTACCGCGGCGGCGAATCATGACGGCCATCGGGCTCGATCTCCTGGGTCTGGTGGGCGTCGTCATTCTCGTGCTGGCAAATGCCTTCTTTGTCGCGGCGGAGTTTGCGCTCGTCAGTGTCCGACGCACGCGCATTCGGGAACTGGCCGGCCAAGGCCATCGTGCCGCCGCCTGGGCCGAGCGCGCCATCGCCAAGCCCGATCGCTTCATCGCCGCCACCCAGTTGGGAATCACGCTGGCCAGCCTGGGCTTGGGTTGGATCGGCGAGCCGGCGCTGTCCCACCTGCTTCAACCCGTCATCGCCCTGTTTCCCGGGACGATGGAAGAGCCCGTCGCACGCGCGCTTTCGGCCGGCCTGGCGTTCGCCTTGATCACCTTCCTTCACGTCGTCGTCGGTGAGCTCGCTCCCAAGTCGGTCGCCCTGCAGGACCCGGAACGGACGGCGCTGGCGGTGGCGCGTCCGACGGTCTGGACGGCTTGGATCTTCCATCCGGCCATCGTGGTTCTCAATGGCGCCGGCAACGCCCTGCTGCGCGCCATCGGAGTCCGTCCGGCCGAGGGCCATCGGATGGTCCATTCTGTCGAGGAGCTCAAGATGCTCGTCTCGGCCAGCGCCCGGGGCGGCGTGGTCGAAGATGAAGAAGAGGAGATGCTGCGGGCCGTCTTCGATTTTGGGGACACCCTGGTACGGCAGGTGATGGTCCCGCGCACCGAAATGATGGCCATCCCGGCCGAGGCGCCGGTCGGCGAGATCATCCGGCTGGCGAAAGAGCAGCCGTTCAGCAAGCTTCCCGTCTTCGAAGGAAGCCTCGACCACATCATCGGGGTGCTCCACGTCAAGGACCTGTTGCGCCTGTGGCCGAATGGCTCGGCCGACGGCCGGACGGCTCGCGAAGTGATGCGCGAGACGATCTACGTCCCGGAGACGACGCACGTCAGCACGTTGCTGGCGCGCTTCCGCCGCAGGCGGCAGCACATTGCGGTCGTGCTCGACGAGTACGGCGGGACCGCCGGCGTCGTGACTCTGGCGGACCTCGTCGAAGAAATCGTCGGCGAGGTCAGCGATCCGTTCGACGAGCCCGAGATTCAACCGTTGCCCGATGGGACGGCGCTGATCGACGGGCTGACCCCGATCACCGAGGTCAACGAGCATTTCGACCTGCAATTGGACGACCCCCATTACGACACGGTCGCCGGCTATCTGCTCGGGCGGCTTGGCCGTCTGGCGCAGGTCGGCGACCGGGTGACGGTGGACGGAGGGGAGCTGCGCGTCGAGGCGATGGACGGCTTGCGCATCGCTCGCGTGTCGCTCACTCGTGAGCCGGCCGCCCACCCGCCGCCTGCGGCCGGATGATGCCGCGCTACGCTGAAGTCGCCCTGCATCTGGCCCGGGTGCAGGGCGCTTTCCACTATCACATCCCTGACGAGCTGCTGCCGATCCTCGCTCCGGGTCATCTGGTCGTCGTCCCTTTCGGACGCCGACGCGCCCAGGGCGTTGTGGTTCGGCTGGCCGATGAATCTCCGGTACCGGAAACGCGGCCCGTGGAAGGTCTGGTCGAAGTTCAACCGGTTCTGACTCCGCCTCAATTGGCCCTGGCGGCATGGATGCATCAGGCGACGCTCGCTCCGCTCGGCGAATGCGTCGCTTTAATGATTCCGCCTGGGTTGGGGCAGCACGCCGACCAGGAGTACCGGCTGATCGAACCCTCGGTTCAGCCCAACGGCGACACTCAGGGACAGCTTGTGAAGCTACTTCGCGTGCGAGGCCCTCTGCGCGGCCGCCAGATCGAACGGCACCTCGGCCGCCGCACCTGGCGTCGTGCGGCGGAAGCCCTGGTTCGGCGCGAAGTCATTGGCACGGCGCCCGTCCTCGAGGAGCCGAGCGTCGGCCCGCGCCGCATTCGCACCGTCCGCCTGGCCGTCCCCGCGGAGCAGGCCTACGCAGCCCTCGGTGATCTGGGGCGAGGTGAAGCGGCCAAGCGGAGGCGGAACGCACTTCTGGCCGTCGTGAACGAAGCGAAACCTCTGGATGCGACTTGGCTCTATGCCGAGGCCGGCGCGCGTTCGGAAGATTTGCGCTATCTCCAGCGGCGCGGGTTGATCGCTTTCAACGCCCGCGAGATCCTGCGCGATCCCCTGGCCGAGACTCTGGTGGCTCAGGACACCCCGCCGGTTCTGACGCGGGACCAGCAGGCGGCGTGGGAGCCGATTCGCGAGGCCTTGAACTCGGGCGTCACCGCGGCGTTTCTGCTACACGGGGTCACCGGATCCGGGAAGACCGAGATCTACCTGCGCGCGGTCGACCAGGTCCTACATGCGGGCGGGACGGCGATCGTCCTCGTCCCGGAGATCTCACTGACACCCCAGACGACGGAGCGGTTCCTGGCACGCTTCCCCGGCCAGGTTGGACTCCTGCATTCGTCCTTGGGGGCGGGCGAGCGGTATGACACCTGGCGGCGCGCCCGCGCCGGCGTGCTGCGTCTGATCGTTGGGGCGCGCAGCGCGTTGTTCGCCCCTTTGCCCGACATTCGGTTGATCGTCGTCGACGAGGAGCATGACGACTCGTACAAGGAACAGGAGGGCGCCGTTCGCTACCACGCGCGCCAGGCGGCGCTCGCTTATGCGCGCTTGCTCGGCGGCGTATGTCTGCTCGGCAGTGCCACGCCGGATGTGGTTACGTTCCATCGTGCCGAAGCCGGCGTGATTCGCCTGCTGCGTCTGCCGGAGCGCATTCTCGGCCATCGCCAGACGGTCGAGGCCCAGCAGCGCCGGTATCGGCTTCCTTTCGCCTACCAGCCGCTCGAGGGCGACGCCGTCGCCATCGAACTTCCTCCAGTCCACGTCGTAGATATGCGGCAGGAATTGCGGGCCGGCAACGTCTCTCTGTTCAGCCGCCGCCTCGATCAGGCCCTATCCAGGACGCTGGACGCCGGCCAACAGGCGATTCTGTTTCTCAACCGGCGCGGTGGCGCCACGTATGTCTTCTGCCGTGACTGCGGCTGGGTTGCGCGCTGTCCGCGCTGCGACACGCCGCTCACTCATCATCCGACGGCGGAGTCCCTCCGTTGTCATCATTGCGGTTACCAGCGCCGCCCACCGCGTCCGTGCCCGCAATGCGGAGGCCGGCGTGTTCGTTACTTCGGGGCCGGGACGCAGCGCATCCAGGCCGAAGTCGAGGCGCGGCACCCCGGCGTGCGCACCTTGCGTTGGGATTGGGACGTCACCCGCCGAAAGGGAGCGCACGCCGTCATCCTGGCCCATTTCGCGGCGCATCGCGCCGACATCCTGATCGGGACGCAGATGCTCGCTAAGGGCCTCGATCTACCCCTGGTGACCCTGGTCGGGGTCGTCTCGGCCGACACCGGCCTGCACCTCCCGGATTACCGCGCTGGCGAGCGCGCCTTCCAGGTGCTGACCCAGGTGGCGGGGCGCGCCGGACGGGGCCCGGCCGGCGGCCAGGTCATCCTGCAAACCTATCATCCCGACCACGCCGCGATTCGCGCCGCCGCCGGCCACGACTATCAGGCCTTCTACCAAGACGAGCTGCGCCACCGGCGCGAGCTCGGCTACCCGCCGTTTCGCCGACTTGTTCGGCTGCTCTTTCGCTCGTCATCTGCTGAGAGCGCCGAACGCGAGGCCAAGCGCCTGGCGGGCCGAATCCGCACCGAGCTTGCGCGGCGCGAGGACCCGACCGAAGTGGTCGGCCCGACCCCGTGTTTCTTCACGCGGCTGCATGGGCTATGGCGATGGCAGATTCTGCTGCGCGGCTCGGATCCAGCGAAGGCTGTGCCCTCGGATTTGCCCGAGGGGTGGACAGCGGATGTGGAGCCGGTGAGTCTGCTCTAGAGGTCAGTGGTGGTAGTCGGACGTAACTGCAGGCTTTAGCCTGCGCAGGACCTCGGATCGCAGGTTAAAGCCTGCGCTACGAGCTCCGATCACTCACCACTGACTATTTCCTGAGGAGGTCTGCATGTCCCCAAACGAAGCCGTCCGCGCCGTCCTCGAACGCCATCTGCAATCGATTCTCGACAACGACGTCGCCGCCTATCACGCCACGACGGTGCCCGAGCTGACGTTGTACGAGTGGTATGTCACACCCCATCGAATCGATGGGCTCGCCTTTCACGACTTCATGCTGGCGGAGGCCGCCCGGCCGGATACGCCCGCGACCGCGCTCGATCCGGCGGGCCGGGCCGGCACCGTCGACAAGGCCCGGCAGCGCTTCGACCTGGCGAACTACAACGAGCAGGTCCACGGGGATAGCGCCGTCTGCTCCTACACGTTGCTCGTCACTCGCGGCACCGCCGAGGGCGTGGCCGTCCGCAACCACAACGAGAGCCGCGTGCTCGTTCGCTTCGGCGACGCTTGGAAAGTTGTTCACGTTCACAAGTCGCCGGCGTGGAAGGCGCCATATGAGGCGGCGGCCTGACGGCCGGCTGGTCGGCGGGGCGGCCTGCGCTATGCCCACGCTGCCAAGCAGCATCGACGCTATGACGGCGAGTACGAGTCCTTGATAGACAATTCTGGAGCAGGTTCGGTCGAGGCGGCGAAAGCTAGCCGGGAAGCGAAGTGCCAACGACGAGCGCGCATTGGAAGGCATGGATGTCCCCCTTGGGTGGGTTCGAGCGAGGATGGCGGGCAATGGTAGCAGAGCTGCCACACGGCCTGTAGGCCCGGTAGCGCACGATTGTCGAGAATTGCACTGCGAGACAGACGGTGAGGGTCACAAGTCCCCCATGCACTCCCCCTCATGTTCACTCTACAGCGGAGTTGGCCCGAACGCAACAACTGGGATGGCGGACTAAATGCACTTCCGGACGCGAGAAATGTCATACGCCGCTCTTCAATCCCTGGTCACGGTCCCCGCGGCGCACGGAGCCGATCCCGCTCCCTACCCAGGTTGCCTTTCCCACCACAGTGGCTTAGCATCAGCTTGCCCCCGAGGTTGCTCTCGTGTCCAGAAGGTCCCCCGAGCGTCGCTCGCCCCTCCCTTTACGTGCCCGCTACCGGCGTGTGCTGCGGCTGTTCTTCGGAATCCTCTTGAGTACGCTCTTTTGGGAGACGGGGATTCGCCGGATCGGCTTGGCGTCGCTCGCCCGCCGCACAGCCCCGGGCCGCTATCGCCAGTCCGCACGACGCTTCCGCGCCTTGGCCTCCGACCTGGGCGGGATGTGGATCAAGGTAGGTCAGTTTCTCTCGGCCCGCGTCGACGTCTTGCCTGAGACGGTCACCTCGGAGCTCGCCCAGCTCCAGGACGAGGTCAACCCAGAGGCCTTCGAGACGATGCAGCGGATGATCGAAGCCGAGTTGGCCATGCCGCTCGGCTCGGCCTATGCGTGGTTCGATCCTGTGCCGCTGGCCTCCGCCTCGCTCGGCCAGGTTCACCGCGCACGGCTGCCCGGCGGCGACTCGGTCGTGGTCAAGGTCCAGCGGCCCCAGATCGATGACTTGATCGAAGTCGACCTTCGCGCGTTGAAGACGGCGATGGGCTGGCTCAAACGCCTCCGCGCCATCTCCCGCCGCGTCGATCTCGGTGCCCTGCTGGCGGAGTTCAGCCGGACGCTTTGGGACGAGGTCGACTACTTGAAGGAGGCCGAGAACGCACAGCGCTTCGCGGAGATGTTCGCCGAAGACGAGAGCGTCCGCATCCCACGGGTCTACCTCAGCCAAACGACTCGGCGCGTCCTCACTTTGGAGGACGTCTATTTCATCAAGATCACGGATTACGCGGCCATCGAAGCGGCCGGTATCGACCGCGTCCAGGTCGCCGAGCGCGTCTTTCGCACGTACCTGCAGCAGATCTTCGTCGAGGGTTTCTTCCACGCCGACCCCCATCCGGGAAACCTGTTCGTCCAACCCCTGAGCGATGGCGAGTGGCGCCTGACCTTCGTCGACTTCGGTATGGTCGGACGGCTGACGGCCGAGGCTAAGGCCGGTCTGCGCGAATTGGCCATCGGGATCGGCACGCGGGACCTGGATCGGCTGAACCGAGCCTTCCAGCAGCTGGGGATGCTCCTGCCGGGTGCCGACCTCGACCGGATTCGCGAAGCCGAGGAGGTCTTGTTCGATCGGATATGGGGGATGAGCGTGCGCGACCTTGTCCGAGCGCATCCGCAGCAAATGCGTCAATTCGCCCACAAGTTTCGCGACTTGATCTACGAGATGCCCTTCCAGGTGCCGTCCGACCTGCTCTTCCTCGGGCGTTGCCTGGGGATTCTCTCCGGCCTGTGCACGGGGCTGCACCCGGACTTCAATCTCTTCGAAGGCCTGGCCCCCTTCGCCCGCGGCCTGCTGGAAGAGGAGCGCGGGGCTGGTTCCCCTGCGGGATGCGAAGCGCGATGGGAGACGGCCCTGGATTGGCTATTGGAGCAGGCCGGACTTCTTGGCGGCTTACCGCGGCGGATCGATGCGACCCTGCGCCGGATCGAACGGGGGGAGCTTCAGGTGAGGGCTAGCGCCTCCACGGAACTTGAGGCGCAATTGCGGTCGCTGACGCTGGCCGTGGAGCGCTTGGTGGGCGCCATCCTCTTCGGCGTCATGGTGGTGGTAGCAACGCTGCTTTTCGTCGCCGACCGGCCGCTCTTCGGCGGGATCACGCTCGGGGTCGCTGTGGTCCTTCTAATCGTATGGCTCCGGCCGAGGCGTATCTAGGTAGGGAAACCGTAGGGGCACGGCACCCTGGCACCGCCCGCCCCACCGCCCCGGTGTCCTGTCGAGGAGGGCAGGTGTGCCGTGCCCCTACCAACCAGACGAATAGGTGCTCGCCTAAGGGCGAGGTGTCTTACCTGACTACGTTACTCCTCAATTCGGCTCAGCGCGTGGTCGATCCAGCTGCGCGCCGCCAGCAGCATCTCGCGCCGAGCGGCCTTGCGGTGCTCGACGAACTTCGGTGGGAGCATCCCTTCCACGCTCTGCCGCCATTCTTTGCGAGCAGCCCGCAGATGCTCGAGGGTCTCCTCGGGCATCAACCTGCGCCATTCGTGCTCGCCTTCCGACGTTTCTCTCTTGGCCATTTCTACCTCCCGCCCTGAGCGGAGGCCGGAGCGCAGCTCCGGCCGCAGCCGAAGGGCCACGCACCTAGCTCATTGTGATTATACTGCTCGCCGCAAGACCTCGGTGCACCGTAGGCTGCCGCACCCGCTCACCAGGAGGTTAACGATGGCTCGCCTTCCCCGAAGGCCCAGCTTTCGCTTGTACTTCTTGCTTGCCGGCCTTCTGGCGGCGATGGGCTGCGATGCCTCCGGGCTCTGGTCGCTTCTCCCCACGGCCACGCCGGTTTTCCCGGAAACCTACTTCGCCACGCTTCCGTCGCTTTCGGGTTCATGGGAGTCCGTCGGTCCGGCGCCCATCGGCTCGACCCTGAGCCTGGGGCAAGTCGACATCGTCGTCAACGAGGTCACCCGACCAGCGGACCACATCATCAAACGGGCCGACAGCTATCCGGCGTTGGAACCAGGAGAGGAATTCGCCCTGGTCGACGTTTCCGTCACGTGCCGAGCGCCCGCCGGTGAGTCGTGCAACGTGACCGAGTTCAACTTCAGCTTGAGCGGAGCCTCCGGGGCTACGTTCTATCCCGAATTCGCCATGTCCTTCTCGGGATTGCGCGGTCTCTTCGATGGGGAGCAGATCCCCAGCGGCGAAGCCTCGTCCGGCGATCTGGTCTTCGTCCTCAGCCAGGGGGAGACCGATCTAGTCTTGAGCTACGCTTCGGCGGCCGGCGTTCCGGGGCCTCGGGCGATGTTCACATTGGGGGATTAGGCGGCCTTTGCACCAAACCCCTAGGAAGTGGTCGGTGGTCAGACAACATCGGTAAGCCTTCAACGGGTAGCCATCAGCCGACCCCCAGGTTCTTGGCCTACGCGCATCCCCGATCGCCTCTCACTGACCACCGACCACTGGCCACTGGTCACTCAGCCGGCCTCTCGGCCGGCTGAAAGCAAACCGCCCCCGAAGGGGCGTCGGAGCTGGGGGACACTATCCTTGGAGCGCCGGCCGGGAGCCCCGCAGGGACCGGACAACGAGTCGCTCGTCTATGTCAGCTCACGCTGTTGGCTTCCGACGCCGGAGCCGTGGGCGGTTGCGATTCCAACATACCCCAGAAAAGCCTCGGGGGGAATCGACTCCTGTCACTTGTAAGGCAGATGAAATTCCGACAAAGACGGCCGGAAACCGTCAGCTCGCGCCCGGCCTCCCGGATCCCGGCCTCGGCAATGTGCAGGTCGGACGGCACTAGTCGTATGCGGTCACTGGCCACGGGCCACTGACCACTGACAACTTCTCCTATGCGCTGAACCGGTCGTCGTTGTAGAGCGCCTCACGGATGGCCGCCACCCGCCGGCGCAGGTTGTCGTCCGTCTCGAGCAGGCTGGCGATTTTGTCCAGCCCGTACATCACGGTCGTGTGGTCACGCCCGCCCAGGACCTCCCCGATCTTGGGCAGGGAGGCGTCCGTCCCCTGCCGGATCAGGAACATCGCCACCTGGCGCGGCAGGGCCACCTGGCGTGAGCGATCGGTGCTTAGCAGCCGGTCTTCGTCCACGCCGAAATGGTCGGCCACGGCGGCGATGATCCGGTCGGGGGTCATGGCCGTCGTACGCGTCTGCAGGTCGGTCAGCGTCGATTCGACCAGTTCGCGGGTCATGGGCAGCCCGCCCAGGTCAGCGAACGCCAGCAGGCGGGTCAGCGCCCCCTCCAGCTCCCGGATATTGCTCTGCACCCGTCGGGCGATCAGCTCCAAGTACTCCGGCTCCACGCTCCGCCCGGCGCGCTCGGCCTTCGAGCGCAGAATCGCCATGCGGGTCTCGAAGTCCGGGGGCTGGATGTCGGCGATCAACCCCCATTCGAAGCGCGACCTCAGCCTCTCTTCCAGGGTCACCAGGGCTTTCGGCGGACGGTCGGACGAGATCACCAACTGCCTCTCCTGGCCGTGCAGAGCGTTGAAGGTGTGGAAGAACTCCTCCTGCGTCGACTCCTTGCCGGCAATGAACTGGATGTCGTCGATCAGCAGGACCTCGATCCGGCGATATCGCTCCCGAAAGGCATCCGTCGTATGGGTCCGGATGGAATTGATCAGGTCGTTGGTGAACTCTTCCGACGAGACGTACAGCGCCCGCAGCCCGGAAGCGATGCAGGCCAGGCCCACCGCGTGCAGCAGGTGAGTCTTCCCCAGACCGACCCCCCCGTAGAGAAAGAGCGGGTTGTAGGCGCGGGCGGGGTTTTCGGCCACCGCCAGCGCAGCGGCGTGGGCCAGGCGATTGCCCTGTCCGACGACGAAGGAGTCGAAGGTGTAGCGTGCGGTCAGGTTAGCCTGTGTCGGGCGGGGAGTTGGGGTCGGATCGGGCAGCACGACCGGTGCTTCCTCGGCTGCCGCTTCTCCCGGCCACAGGACGAAGCGCACTTCGACCGTCCGCCCGCTCAATCCGCCGAGCACTTCGCTGAAAGTCCCTCGCAGACGCTGGTCGAGCCAGTCCCGCGCGTAGGCATTCTGAACTCCCAGAACGTAGGTGCCGTCCTCATAGGCGAGCAATTCAGCGTCGCGAACCCAGGTGTCGAACGTCGCTCGGGGCAATTCCAGCTGGAGTTGGCCCAGCGCCGCCTCCCACGTTCGCTCCGCATCCATGCGCACCTCCCTGCGGCGGCCCGGACGGCGGGAAGACCTGCCCGCTGCAGGCCGCCGGTAGCTCGATTCGATTAAACAAGGATCAACGCTGACGGTCGGGCTCGCCAAGCGTACCCCGCTGGCTTCGACTCGGAACGGATCTTCTCCCCTCCGGGATGCGAGGCGCGATCCGTCGAGTTGCGAGTCCCGCCCGTGACGAATGCATTCTATCAGAACGGCGACGACTCTACAATACGCATGGCCTACTTCAACCTAAAAAGAATCGAAGATTTAAGACGACGCAAGGTTAACGATGAACGCAGTGAACATCGACGCGCGGGTAGTTGGCCTTGAGAGCGATCTACCCCGCTTCACCCGCCACATCTCTTGCCGGCGCGCATGCCCGGAGCAGATGTGGCCCGGTCAACGGGAACTCAAGTCGCACTCCTTGAAGGGAAGGCATGAAAGTTAACGATTCACGATGGCTTGAGTCCAGAGGCAGCGTGCGCGTCAGGCGGTGATAGCGAGGTCTCCGCCTCGCAATGGCCTGCGATCATGCGAAACGTACCCGCCGACCAGGCCACCGCGCTCGATTTCAGTTTTCTCCCAGCAGAAGATCGAGGGCTTCGCGCAGGGATCGCACCGCCAGAAGCTCGAGTCCGGCCGGCGCAGGGTCGAATCGCGGGGTGCGAGGCGCCACAACCCGACGGAATCCGAGCTTCGCCGCCTCGTGCAATCGAGTTGCGAGCTGGGGAACGGCCCTAAGCTCTCCCGATAGCCCAACCTCTCCCACGACCGCCATATCTGCCGGCACGGCGCGATCTCGCACCGACGAGGCTAACGCCGCCGCGATGGCCAAATCGGCCGCCGGTTCATCGATTTGCAGGCCTCCCACGACGTTGACGAAGACGTCCTGGTCGCCGAGTCGGAGGCCCAGGCGCCGCGTCAACACAGCCGTGATCAGCAGCAGACGGTTGAAGTCAACCCCGTTGGCCGTCCGCCGGGGGTTTCCGAAGGCGGTCGGGCTCGTCAGCCCTTGAATCTCGACCAGAAGCGGTCGCGTCCCTTCGAGTGTGATCCCCACCACCGAACCCGGCGCCTGGACCACTCTCTCCGCCAGGAAGGCCTCAGACGGATTGGGGACCTCCACCATGCCTTCGCCGCTCATTTCGAAGACCCCCACCTCGGTTGTGGGCCCGAATCGGTTCTTCACCGCCCGCAGGAGACGGTAGGCGTGTTGCGCGTCGCCCTCCAGGTACAGAACGGTGTCCACCAGATGCTCCAGCACCCGCGGCCCGGCGATGGCGCCGTCTTTGGTGACGTGGCCGATCAGGAAAACCGGCACTCCGCTCTGCTTGGCCAGAGCCTGGAGGCGCGCGGCACACTCGCGGACCTGGGTGATCGAGCCCGCCGCCGGCTCCAGGTCGGGGTCGTGCATCGTCTGAATCGAGTCGACGATCGCCAATCTCGGCTGCAGGGCCTCGATCTGCTGCAACACGGCGCCCAGCTCGGTCTCGGCCATCAGGTAGAGCCCGTCGGCGGCGCCCCCGCCCAACCGGCCGGCCCTTCCCTTGATCTGCCTGACGGACTCCTCGCCGGAAACATAGAGCACCGCTCCGCGATCGGCCAACCCGAGCGCCACCTGCAGCAGCAGGGTCGACTTGCCGATCCCGGGGTCCCCTCCGATCAGAACGATCGACCCGGGGACGATCCCCCCGCCTAAGACGCGCGAGAACTCCTCCAGCGGAACCGCAACCCGCGCATCACCGTCATCCTGGATGTCTCCGAGGCGCACCGCGCCTGCGCCCGCCCGTCGAACGCCGCGCCCGGCCGCACGAGGTTCGCTCGCCTCGGCAACCATGCTGTTCCACGAGCCGCATTGCGGACATCGACCCAGCGGCTTGGGCGCCGCCCTGCCGCACTGCTGACAGACGTATTGGACGCGGGCGCGGGTCACGTTGGGCTCTCACCCTGTTCGGCGGCGGGCCCATCCGTCGCCCAGGCATCGTTGAGGAAGGCCGGCTCCCAGCGCTGAAGACTGCGCTCGGTCGCCCACGCGATCAGCTCCGGCTTCCTGGCCGCTTGGCTGCATAGATGCTCCGGGCGCGGGAGAATGCGCGCCCGGGCCAAGTCCAGCCGGTCGGCATCCCAACAGGTTTGCACCGTGGGATCCGCCTCGAGCAGGCCGTCGGTGTGGTGCTGGCAGGCTTCGAAGAGAAGATCGAAGGAACGCTGGGTCATGTCGAAATGCGACCCCCGCAAGATGGCGGCATACTCTGCGCCGCGGAGACCGTGGCCCTGATCCCACGCTTCATTGATCCGCTTGGCGTCGTGGAACAGAGCGAAGTAGAGCAGCACTTCCCGATCGGCGCCGGTGTCATCCGCCAGACGCAAGCCGTTCTCATACACTCGTGCCCAATGGGTGACCCCGTGCAGCCCCCACCACGGCAACTGGTACTGGTCGCGGATGGCTTGAAGTAGACGGCTGAGCGAAATGCTGGTCAATGTCATGGGCGGGAGGCGCGACGGCCGGCCTGGCACACACGGCCGCGTGCGAGAGAGTCTACAACACGAATCGGCCGAGCAACACGCTACTTCAGGAGAGTGAAAGGCAAGCGTGAGGGCAATTCGCCCCACCCTCGCAAGGAGGGACCCAGGGTTCCAGCCTGCATGCCCAATGTCCCATGCGTTCCTGGAAGGCTCGTGAGATAGAATTCGCCGGTGCGAAGTCTTCCGACGAGCCTCCAGGCAGCCTTGGCGCATTCGGATGGGGGACCCAACACGGATTACCCTCAACAGATCTGCTCCAGCTCGGGTGAGGCGGACGCCTCCGTGAAGCCACAGATGAGTCGCTGCCGTCTGTTCTCTTTTGGCCGGCCCGACGGGCATCGAGCCGTGCCTCCCGCATGAAGGCCTTGCTCTTCGTAACCTTTGCAACTGCACTCTCCCTGCCCATACGCATTCCCCATGCGCAAATCGAGGTGACCCGCAACGAGGCCTCGGCCCGCTTCCCCGAGGCGATCACCTTCTACCTGGCTGCTTCGTCGCCTGCCGCTATCGAGAGTGTCGAGTTGGAGTTCGGGACGGACGCGCGAGCCTGCGGCGATAGCATCGCCCGCATCGTCCCCGAAGCCTTCGCGCCGGGGACTTCGATCACCACAGAATGGACATGGGATTTTCGCCGGACGGGCGCCCTTCCCCCGGGGACGGCGGTCTGGTGGCGCTGGAAGCTGCACGCGGCCGGCGGCGAAGAGCAGACGACGCCCGATCAGTCGTTGCTGATCGAAGACACGCAGCACACCTGGCGCGAGACCACGGCCGGCCCGCTCCACCTCCATTGGTACATGGGCAGCACGAGCTTCGCCCAGACGCTGATCGATGCCGGCCAGACCGCCCTGGGCACTATCCACCAGGCGATGGGAGTCGAATACGAAGGCGACATCCGGCTCTACATTTACGGCGACCCGGCCGAGATGCAGTCGGCGACGCTCTTCGCGCCGGACTGGAGCGGAGGGCTGGCATTCCCTGAACACAGCGCGGTTCTGATCGCGATTGGCCCCAGCGAGCTCGAATGGGGTCAGCGGGCCGTGGCTCACGAGCTGACACACGTCGTGATCGGTCACTACACTCTCTCCTGCCTGGATTCCACGCCTCCCTGGGCGGCGGAAGGCCTGGCGATGTACACCGAAGGCGACCTGGAGGATGGGTTCGCCGTCTATCTCGACGAGGCCATCCGGCAGGGATCGCTCCTCTCCGTGCGATCGCTCAGCCAGATCTTCTCGAACGATCCCGACCTGGCCAATCTGGCCTACGCGGAGTCTTACAGCTTGATCGCCTTCCTGGTGGAAGAGTTCGGTCCGGAGAAGATGGTCCGCCTGCTCGACGAGTTCCGCCAGGGCGCGCCGGAGGATCTGGCCCTGCAGCGGGTCTATTCGTTCGATCGTGACGGCCTGGAGGCCGCATGGCGGCAGCACATCGGCGCACCTTCGATCCTCCTCTCCGGTACGGCCCAAGCGAAACCAACGCGCACCCCCTATCCCACGTTCATCCCTCTAGGAGGGGCGTACCTGCCTCCGGCCGCGTCAGCTTCACCTCGACCCTCGCTCACCGCGGCTCCCACGTCCACCGCTGAGAATCTCTCCAGCTCGGGCCAGGCTCGGCCGGGACTCTGCGTCACGCCCGCCGCCTTCGGGGCGGTCGGCCTGGGGATTCTGCTGGCCCCCGTCGCGCGGCGGCGAGCGGGGAGCTCGCCTGGGAGGCGAGGATGAACTCATACCGCCTTGCAACTCCTCACGTCCTCATGCGAGTCTTGCCCGTCGCGCTCATCTTGTCCTGTTCTCTGCTTGAACCGTCTCGATTCATCCCTTCCTTCCCCGCTGAACCTTTCTCGACCCCATCGGAAAGCGGGGCCGTAATCAATCACGCCAACGCCCTCTTCTTGGCCGAATCCGAGCCCGACACCCTCGATCCGGCAAAGTGGTCGGGCTCCGCCGACGAGATCGTAGGCGACTTGTTCAGCGGGCTCGTCCGGCTCGACACGAGACTGCAGGTCATCCCCGACCTGGCCGAGGGTTGGGACGTCAGTCCGGATGGGATGCTGTACACGTTCCACCTGCGCCGCGACGTCGTCTACCATTCCGGCCGCCCCTTCACCGCGGTTGATGTCCTGTTCTCCTGGGAGCGAGCGCTCGACCCGGCGACGGGCTCGCACACCGCCTCAACCTACCTGGGAGACATCTTGGGCGCTCAAGCCTTCCTGGAGCGAGACGCCGAGGATATCGAGGGCGTCACCGCCGTCGACGACTACACCGTCTCCGTCCGCTTGGAGTCCCCGAAGGCGTACTTCCTCGCCAAACTGGCTTACCCGACCTCCTGGATTGTCGACCGCGAGACGATCGACCAGATGGAAGAACACCCGATCGGGACGGGACCCTTCCAGTGGCTCCGCCGCACGCCGGGGCAGGAGATTGTGCTGGAGCGGAATCCGCGCTACCACCTTGGCCCCGTGGCGCTCCCTTATGTGGTGTACCTGATCAACCCCGGATATCCCGTCCGGCTTTACGAGGGCGGGGAGATCGACTTCACGTATCTGCCTGAGGACTTGCTCGAGCGAGCCGGCGATCCTTCCGACACCCTGTACGGCCAGGTCTATCCCATCACCGATCTTTGCACCTACTATGTCGCCTTCGATTCCTCCCGGCCGCCTTTCGACGACCCCGCGGTACGCCTTGCCTTCGCCCAGTCGGTCGACAACCACCGCTACAACGAGTTTGTTTATGAGGGCGGCATGACACCGGCCGCCGGTCTCTACCCTCCCGGCCTGCCTGGGTTCAGCGACGAGGCGCTCGCCCTCCCCTTCGACGCCACGGCGGCGCGCCGATCGTTGGCCCGCTCTGCCTATGCAGGTCCCGAGGCGCTGCCCGAAATCCTGTTGACCGACAACGGGGCCGGCACGGACATCGACTCGTCCACCGCGTTTCTGATTCAGAGTTGGCAGGAAACGCTCGGAGTCACCGTTGAGGTAGAACAGCTGGAATCGTTCGGATACAGCGACCAGATCTACTCCGGCAACCACGGACAGCTCGTCCCGTGGGGATGGTGCGCCGATTACCCGGACCCGGAGAACTTCGCCGACCTCCTGTTCCATAGCGGAAGCCGGCAGAACATCGGCAACTACAGCAACCCGGCGCTCGATCGCCTGCTGGAGCAAGCTCGCAGCGAACAGGAGGTGGCAGCCAGGCTGGCGTTCTATCGTGAGGCGGAGCAGCTTCTGGTGGACGATGCGGCAGCGATCTTCCTGGTCCAATCGCCAACGCGCTACATCCTCGTCAAGCCCCGCATCACGGGCTATGTCGCCGCTCCCATCGGGATCGCCCAACACATGAACCTGGCGATCGTCGAGCCGTAACGTAGGGGCGAAGCGTGGGCGGCGGGGGTGATGGACGTTCTCCTCTCCATCGCCCCTCCTTCGCTCTCTCGATGGACCTGGCCGCCGAAAACAAGACGGCCCGGCTGGGCCGGGCCGCTCCAAGCTTGGGTTCCATCTTCCCGGAAGCCTCTAGCTTCCGGGAAGATTGCGTTCTGGGCTCAGGACGTCGGCATCGGCTCGGCCGGCTCCGGGGAAGGTTCTTGCCGGCGCAACACGACCTCGCCGTCCTTGGCATCCACCAGGATATGGTCGCCCGCCTTGAACTCGCCCGCCAGGAACTGGTCCGACAGCACGTCTTCGACTTTGTTCTGAATCACTCGCCGAAGCGGGCGAGCCCCCATTTCGGGATCGTAGCCTAACTCGGCCAGCAGGAGACGCGCCTCGTCGGTGGCCTGCAACGCGATTTGATGCTCGCCAAGTCGCCGCGCCACCTTGGCCAGCTCCAGGTCGACGATGGCGGCGATCTGCTCGCGGCTCAGGGCGTGGAAGACGATGACGGCGTCGACCCGGTTGAGGAATTCCGGCCGAAAGACCTTGCGCAATGCCTCCATCAGCTTCTTGCGCATTTCGCCGAAGGCTTGCTTCTCTTCCACCACCTCATCGCGCTTGAGGGCGAAGCCGAGCTGCGTCTGACGCCGGATCAGCTCGGCGCCGACGTTGGACGTCATCACGACCATGGCGTTGCGGAAGTCGACCTTGCGGCCGCGGGCGTCGCTCAGGTGGCCTTCCTCCATGATCTGCAACAGCATGTTGTGGGCGTCGGGGTGCGCCTTCTCGACTTCGTCGAAGACGACGATCGAGTAGGGCCGGCGCCGGATGGCTTCGGTCAGCTGGCCGGCGTCATCGTAGCCGACATAGCCCGGCGGCGCGCCCACCAACCGGCTGACGGTGTGGCGCTCCATGAATTCCGACATGTCGATGTGGACCAGCGCGTCTTCGCTGCCGAAGATGAACTCGGCCAGCGCCTTGGTCAGCTCGGTCTTGCCGACCCCGGTCGGTCCGAGGAAAATGAACGAACCGACGGGCCGCTTGGGATCCTTGAGGCCGGCCCGGGCGCGGCGTACCGCCTTGGAGATCGCTTCGATCGCCTCGTCCTGGCCGATGACCCGGGCATGCAGCGCCGATTCCATCTGCAGCAGGCGCTCCGACTCCTCCTCGGCGATCTGCATCACCGGGACGCCGGTCCACATCGAAACGACCTCGGCAATATCGTGGGCGGTGACCCGCGGCCCATCCTCGCTGCGGTCCCAGCCGGCGCGCAGCTGCTGCAGCTGCTCTTCCAGCGTCGACTGATGCAGCAGGAGCTCCTGGGCGTCATCGAAACGGGCCTCTTCGACGGCCTGGGCGCGCGCCTGGCGCGTCTGGCGCAGTTGGTCCGTCATGCTCTTCAAGGTGCGCGCCTCGGGGCTCTTGTACATCCGCACGCGCGAGGCGGTCTCATCGATCAGGTCGATCGCCTTGTCCGGCAAGTAGCGGTCGGGCACGTAACGCGCCGAGAGGTGGACGGCCGCTTCCAGAGCCTCGTCAGTGATGATCAGGCGATGATGTTCCTCGTAGGGTCCCTTGACCCCGCGCAGGATGTCGAGCGCTTCGTCGACCGACGGCTCCTCGACCATCACCGGCTGGAAGCGCCTCTCGAGGGCGGCGTCGCTCTCGATGTACTTGCGGTACTCGTCGAGGGTCGTGGCGCCGATGACCTGCAATTCGCCGCGGGAGAGCGCCGGCTTGAGAATGTTGGCGGCGTCGACGGACGAGCCGGCCGAGCCGGCCCCGACCAGCATGTGGACTTCGTCGATGAACAGGATCGCCGCCGACGATTTGAGCTCTTCGATCACGCGCTTCAGGCGCTCCTCGAATTGGCCGCGATACATGGTCCCCGCCACCAGCGACCCGACGTCCAGCTGCAGGACACGCTTGCCGAGGAGCGGTTCCGGGGTCTCACCGGCGACGATGCGCTGGGCCAGGCCTTCGACGATGGCCGTCTTGCCTACGCCGGGCTCGCCGATCAGCGCCGGGTTGTTCTTGTTGCGGCGCGCCAGGATCTGAATGACGCGTTCGATTTCGGTCTGGCGGCCGATCACCGGGTCGAGCTTGTCGGCCTCCGCCAAGCCGGTCAGATCGGTGGCCAGCTGGTCGAGCAAGGGCGTCTTGGCCGAGGCTTCCTTCTTCTCGGACCCGCCCACGGGCTGGGCCGCCACCTGTCGGGCAGGGGTCTCCTGCAAGACGCGGCGCGTTTGGCGGCGGACCTGCTCGGGAGTGATACCGAGTCGCCGCAGGACGTCGATGGCGACGCCCTCGCCCTGACGGACCAGCCCGAGCAGCAGGTGCTCGGTGCCGATGTAGTGGTGGCCCATCCGCCGCGCTTCCTCGATCGCCAACTGCAGGACCTGTTCGGTGGAGGGGGCCAGTTCGATCTTGCCGCCGGCGTGGCGCCCGACGCCCGTCAGGCGTTCGACCGTTTCCTTGACCCGCGCCGGATCCAGCCCCAGCTCGCGCAGCACGCGCCCGGCGACGCCCCCCTCTTCCCGGATCAGCCCGAGCAGGAGATGCTCCGTCCCGATGTAATTGTGGTGCAGTCGCTCCGCCTCTTCGTGGGCCAGGCTGAGCACCCGGCGGGCCCGCTGGGTGAATCGCTGCATCTTATCGGCCACGGGGGTCTCCTGCGTGCGCGGCGAATCCGGCCTGCATCTGTCGGATTCTACCAGAAACGGACTCGGCCCCGGAACGGTGAATCCCTCCTAGGCGGCGCAAGTGTAGGCGTTTGAAAGGCGGCCTTTCTGACCTTAACTCTTAATGGCCCTACCGGGGACTTGGATCCAGGCCCTGCTGGAGCATGTGGCCATCGCGCTTCGCATCCCGCAGGGGACCGCGCTTAGCGTCCCGGTGGGGATTGGGCGCGAGGGGGGCTTCGTTGTATCCCCAAATCATGTCGCCCCCGCGCATCGGGCTTCTGCCTCTACGCCCTTCGCCCTCTACCCTCTTCAGGGCACCCGAAGGGGTGCCCGAAGGGGTGAGGGCGGGGGCTCGGAATGACAAACCTTAGGGCGACCCCGCGCCGCCGGACGGGTGCCTCATAGGCCTAGATGACTCGCCACCGGATAAAGCGCCGGGCACCCTCAAGGCGCCCGTTGTCCCCTAAGCATCGTGCAACGATCTGCTTCAGGCCGGCTCGTGTTCCTCGCCGCCGGGATCCTCGGGTTCTGCCGCTTCGTCCAGGGCTTCGTCTTCGTCGATCGCCTCATCTTCGAGCGCGGCGTCGAAGTCTTCCACCTCAGGCGCAGCCGGCTCGGCCGGCTCGGCCGCCGGAATCGTCGCCAGCCGGACCGTCGCCTGCCAGTCCTGGTCGGCGTATTCGGCCGAAGCCACACGTTTCAGGCTCAGCCCGATCCGCTTGCGGGGTCGGTCGACCTTGATGACGCGCAACGTCACCGTCTGTCCTTCTTGGACGACTTCGCTGGGATGCTCGATGCGGCGGTCGGACAGCTCGGAGATGTGGATCAGACCTTCCACCTGATAGCCTTCTTCGACGGTCAGCCTGGCGAAGGCGCCGAACTTGGTCAGCTTGGTAATCGTGCCTTCCACCAGCTGGCCCTCCTGCAACTTCTCCGCCATCACTTCCCACGGATCGGCCTCGAGCTCTCGCATCGACAGACTGATCCGCTTCCGGTCAGTATCGACCGCCAGAACCTTGACCCGCACTTCCTGCCCGACCTCGAGCATCTCGCTCGGATGCGAAAGGCGTTTCCAGGAAACCTCGGACAGATGGACCAGGCCGTCGGCGCCGCCAATATCAACGAAGGCGCCGAAGTCGGCCAGCGAGATGACCCTCCCGGTACGGATCTCGCCCGCCTGCAGTTCGACGATCAGCCGCTCCTTGAGCGCCTTGCGCGCCTCGCGGGCGGCGGCCCGCTCGGAAAGGATCAGCCGGTTGCGCTTCCGATCGACCTCGATGACCTTGGCCAGGATCGGCTCGCCGACCATCTTGCCCCAGCGCTTGTCGGGGGTCTCGCCCTCGCTCTGCCGCCGGCGAGACAGGCTGATCTGGGAAGCCGGGATGAAGCCGCGTAGGTTGCCGACCTTGACGATCAGCCCACCCTTGTTGTAGCCGCCGATCGTGCCCTCGTAGACATCCTGGTCCTGCTGCAGTTTCTCTGCCCGGCCCCAGTCGGTTTCCTCCATGGCGCGCGTGGCGGAGAGCACGATGCCGAAATCGCGATCACCGGTACGTACGACATACACCGGCAGCTCGCGGCCCACGACGAGCTCGGCCCGCTGTTCTTCCGTCATCTGTTCCACTTCCGAGGCGGGGACGACGCCCTCGGACTTCGCCCCAATATCGACCAGGACGTCGTTGCCGCTGATACGGGCGATGGTTCCGGTGCGGGTCTCGCCCCGCTTCGGCGAATCCATCCCATAGGCTTCCTCTTCCAGGAAGGCATCCATCGGATGGGCTTCGACTCCCTCTCCCTCCGGTTTGTCCCCGGGGGGCGCTTCGAGGGGCTCTTGATTCGGGTCCATGAACGGAGATTTCCTTCTCGATAAGGTCCGGGCATTATACGGGGGAAGCGAACTCTTGTAAACCTTCGGCGCGAATCCGAGTCCTTCGTAGCCGGCGCGACGGAGGATGCGACGAGAGGGACATGGCACCTCCTCGAACAGACCGTGTGACGGCGGTATAATCCCGCGTTGGAGGTCGCGCGTGCCCGTCGTTTTCCCCTTCACGGCCATCGTCGGCCAGGAGCGCATGTGCCGTGCCCTGGTCCTGAACGCGGTCAATCCCCGCATCGGGGGCGTCCTGATCCGCGGCGAACGCGGGACGGCTAAATCGACCGCGGCGCGCGCGCTGGCGGCGCTGTTACCCGAAGTGAACGTCGTCGCCGACTGCCGCTTCGGCTGCGACCCCGACTCGCCGACGACGTGGTGCACCGAATGCCGCGAACGCGCGGCCGCCGGGGAGGTGCTGCCGACCTCGTTGCGCCGGACGTCCTTCGTCGATCTCCCGGTCTCGGCCACGGAGGACCGCGTCGTCGGCACGCTCGATATCGAGCGCGCCATCAAGGAAGGCGAGCGCCACTTCGAGCCCGGCGTCCTGGCGGCCGCCAACCGCGGCCTGCTGTACATCGATGAGGTCAACCTGCTCGACGACCACGTCGTCGACGTCCTGCTCGACTCGGCCGCCCTGGGGATGAACATCGTCGAGCGCGAGGGTATCTCCTTCAGCCACCCGGCCCGCTACATCCTGGTGGGCACGATGAACCCGGAGGAAGGCGACCTGCGGCCCCAGCTGCTCGACCGATTTGCCCTGTCGGTGGAGATCCACGGCCTGCGCGACCCCGATGATCGCATTGCCATCATGGAACGCATCCTGGGATTCGAGCAGGACCCGGATGGTTTCCGCGCTGAGTGGAACCCGCGGGAGCAGGCGCTGTCGCGGGAGATCGAAACCGCCCGCCGCCTGGTGGACCACGTCAGCTACTCGCCGGGCGATCTCTTCGCCATCGCCACACTCACCGCCTCCCTGCACGTCGACGGCCACCGCGCCGACTTGGTGATTCTCAAAGCCGCCCGTGCCCATGCCGCCTACGAAGGACGGACCAGCCTCACCGACCGTGATATCGCGCTGGCGGCCGAGCTGGCGCTGCCCCACCGGTTGCGCCGCGGCCCGTTCCAGTCGGCCGAAGTCGATTTGGACGACCTGCACTCGCGCATCCAGCAGATCCAGACCCAGGCCGAGCCTGCCCCGGCCGCGGCGCAGCAAGCCGCCGGCGAGGGCGAGGGCGAGCCGGGGGATAAAAAAAAAGCACGCAGCGCGGCCTAGCCCGTGATGGAGAGGAAGACCGGTCGCAGGCCGGCCCGGTGCATCCCGGCCAACAGCCGGTGTCGACCTCGTTGCATGCCCGTTGGTGGGAAGGCGGAGACCAGGTGCGCGTGGGGGAGTCCTTCACCCCGCGACGCCTGGAAACCCCCCTCGATCGACTGACCCGGCGGCAGGGCGGCCGCCGCACCCAAACTCGGACGGACCAGAAGCGGGGCCGCTACATCACCGCCCGACCCGCGCGTGGCCACACCAGCGACATCGCCTTCGACGCCACCCTGCGCGCGGCCGCGCCCTACCAGCGCCAACGCCGGCCGCGCCGCCCGCGACTGGCCCTGGCCATCGAACCCTCCGACCTGCAACGCAAGGTGCGCGTCCGTCGCGCCGCCAATCTGATTCTGTTTGTCGTCGACGCCTCCTGGTCGATGGCCGTGGCCGAACGCATGTCGGCCACCAAGGGCGCCATCCTGTCGCTGCTCACCGATGCCTACCAGCGTCGCGACCGAGTCGGCCTGATCGTCTTTCAGAAGGACCGCGCCCTGACGGTCTTGCCGCCGACGAATTCGGTCCACCTGGCGCACAAGGCACTGACCGACATCCCCGTCGGCGGCAAGACCCCGCTTTCCGCCGGGCTGCGGCTGGCGTACGAGCTCTTCCAGCAGGAGCGCATCGCCCATCCGGATGTGCTTCCGCTCTTGATCCTGCTGACCGACGGCGCCGGCAACGTCTCGATGAGCCACCTTCCGCCCCAAGAGGAGGCCCACGCCATAGCCGACCTCATTCACCGGAGCGACGTCCGGGCGGTCGTCATCAACATGGAACACGCCGCCTTCGACCAGGGACTGGCTACGGGATTGGCGGAGCATCTGGGCGGGCCGTGTTACACCTTGTCGGAGCTCAAGGCCGAGAGTCTGTACCGCGCCGTCCGGCAAGAGATCGACGCCAACCCCGCCTGAAGTTCCGCTTTCCCCCCCGCCCATGGGAGCAACCGGTGACCGCCTCTCCTGGCCGAGCCTTGGTCGCCTTTCTTCTGGCTTTGTCCATCGCCGCCTGCGGGCGAACGTCGGCCCCCGCCTCCAGCGGCGCGCCCGGCGTCATTCGAGTCGGCTACTTCCCGAACATCACACACTCCCAGGCCTTGCTGGGCCTGGCCCGCGGCGATTTCGCCAAAGCTCTCGGTCCGGAAACGCAGATTGAAACCACGACATTCAACGCCGGGCCGTCGGTGATCGAAGCTCTGTTCGCCAATCAGATCGACCTGGCCTACATCGGCCCGAATCCTGCGATCAACGGCTACGTCCAGTCGGGCGGCGAGGCCTTGCGCATCGTGGCGGGGGCCACCAGCGGTGGGGCGGCGTTCGTCGTTCGTCCCGATGCCGGGATCGAGACCCCGGACGACCTCCATGGGAAGACTCTCGCCTCGCTGCAGTTGGGCAATACCCAGGACGTCGCCTTGGGCGGTTATCTGGAATCGAATGGTCTGAAAACGGTCGAACAAGGCGGCGATGTCGAAGTCGTCAACGCCGCCAATCCCCAGATCCTCGACCTGTTCCGCTTGGGCCAGATCGACGGAGCCTGGGTGCCGGAGCTATGGCCGAACTACCTCTTCCCTTCCCCGGGGGAAGTAGGGGCGTCACTCGTCTCGGGACTCCGCGACGGGACTTTCTCCATCGGGATCCGGGCCAGCGTCGTCCGACTGATTCAAGGTTACGCCATCTCCTTGGTCCTCGGCCTTACCCTCGGCCTGCTGATGGCGCAGACCCGCTGGCTGAAGGACACGCTGGCCTGGCCGTGATGGGGTTGCAGGCGCTGCCCAGCATCTGCTGGCTGCCCCTGGCCTTGCTCTGGTTCGGGCTCAGCCCGAAAGCGATCCTATTCGTCGTGGTCATGGGTTCGGTGCTGGCGATCACCCAGGCCACGGAGGACGGTGTGCGCAATACCTCCCCGGTATATTTGCGAGCGGCGCGCAACCTGGGGGCTCGCGGCTGGCAGATGTATCTGTTCGTGATCCTGCCTTCGGCGCTGCCGTCGATCATCACCGGGATGAAACTCGGCTGGTCTTTTGCCTGGCGCTCTCTCCTCGCCGGAGAGCTGCTCTACACCCTCCCCGGTCTGGGGTACCTGCTGACGATGGGTCGCGAGCTGAACGACATGGGCCGGGTCGTGGCGGTGATGTTGGTGATCATCACCCTCGGCCTGCTGACCGACAAGATCTTCTTCGGCCAACTCGAGCGCCGAGTGCGCGAACGCTGGGGCCTGCTGACGTAGTCGAGCCGGAGGCCAAAAGTCGGGCGATGTAGTTCGGCGGCCTTTCGCGATTCCTCATCAGCCTTTTGGCGGCGCGAGGCGCAGTCCTCCTTCGCGGACGAAGGCCCTGCCGGCAGGCTAGCTGTGAGCGGCCTTTCGGTTCAACCTGTGAATCCGGTGCTCGATGGACTCTTCGGCTGTTCGTCGGCGCCAGTCGGCCGGCCAGGTCTCGAGGCTGCGCCGCGCCCGCTCGGCCCAAAGCAGCGCCTGTTCCGGGTAGCGCACCTGCCACTCATAGAATTTGGCCAGCTCGATCGCCGGCGTCGGATCCGCGGGCGATAACGCCCCCCACTCGTCCCAACCCGAGATCGCCTCCGCCCGCCGCCCGGCGCCCTTGAGGAGCATGGTGTATCCGCTGAGCGCGTCCCGCCGCGTCCAGGGGTCGGTCGACTCCAAGGCCGCCAGATAGTAGCGCTCGGCTTCGTTCCGGCGGCCGAGGCGGTCGTGCCAACGCGCCAGGGCCAGCGCCTCGGATTCGGAAAGTCCGCCGGTATCGGCAGCGTGGCGATCCAGGACGTGTGCCGCCAACCCAACCAGAGACAGAACGTCCTGGACATTGTGATAGACGATCCGTCGAATGCCTTCCGTCCGACCCGAGTGCAAATAGTCGAGATAGATCTCGGGGATTTCGGCTCCCGGCACATCCAGCTCCTGACGCCGCACCCCCAACAACTCGGCCTCGAGCGTGCTCAGGGAGCAATCCGGGAGACTGTGGCGCCAGAGACGCCGGGCGGGGAATAGCAGGTCCAGCTGCGGCAGATCGGTCAGACGCCAGTGTCGGCGCAGTCCGGCGACGTAGCGCATTTCGAGCAGCGGCATGTCGAAGCGCTGACCGTTGAACGTGACGAATCCGCCGGCGGGCTCCAGGTCCTCCTGCAGCGCCAGCAACATCGCCGCTTCCTCGGAAGGGTCGCGTAGGAAATATTGTCGAACACGAAACTCGCCTTCGACGAAGCGGCCGATTCCCACCAGGAAGACCAGCGTTCCGGCGCCTCCGGCCAGCCCGGTCGTCTCGGTGTCGAGGTAGGCGAGCTGCTCCGGGCCGATCGTCGTGAGCCCGGATTGCTGGGCGACGTCCGCCGCCAAACCCGGCTCGTACCCAAGGGCGGCGTGCAACGGCCATCGACCGTGCTCGTGCTCGAGGGGAAACGTCACTTCGATTCGGTAGGCCGTGCCACGCGCCGTGGCGACTTCTTCGCCATCCGGCAGGCTGTCGGCCAGGTTCGTGTCCGGGTCGCTGCGAGGCACGCGGCGCGCGGGGCGACGGCCAACTCGCTCAAATCGTCTTCGCAGTTCTTCCGGTGATGCCGACATCTCGCCTCGGAGAATCGTCACGTGCAGCGGGTGATTTTCATCGTAGGGCCCATCCGAGCCGGAGCGTATTATAGCCAGCGGAGACAAGATACGGGCACCCCATTGCCAATCACTGTCTCCTCCTTTGGCGAAGGCTTCCGCCGGGTTACCCCCCTCACCGCCCCGGCGGAGGCTTTTTTTAACTCAAGTAGCCCAAGTTGACCGTGCGACCGCCGGCCCGGGGAAGATCCTCCTCGCTGAGCAAAGGGCCGAGCCAACGGCGGGGCCCGTAGTCCTTCGCTTCGCTCAGGATCGCATCGAAGCGCCCTTCGACATGGTCCCGAGGTCGCCGAGGGAAAACATCCCGAGCCATCGGGAGGGACTGCGGCCGGAGAGGCGTCCCAAAGGTTTGATGGTGAGAGGCGGCCTCCGCTCAGGGAGGAAATCGTCCGCGCTCAGTGGAGAGCGCTGCGTTTGAGATGTGCGAGCAGTTGAGCGGTGCCGTAGGGGCACGGCATGCCGTGCCCCTACAATGGATCGCCCCGGATGTCGTCTTCGTTTCGGTCGGGGACGGCAACGCCGGGCCCGGGACCACGTCCCTCTTGCACGCGAAGTCTCCGCGAGCCTTCCCTTTCGAACCAAGGAGTTGCAGGCCACGCGGTGGTAGGGTCCCCCGCGGAGGCGAGCCCGAGGCGGTAGCCGAGGCCTCACCCCTTCGGGTGCCCTGAAGAGGGTAGAGGGCGAAGGGCGTGGCCGAAGCGGGGCCAAATCCTGAAGGCCGACATGAAACGGAATCGTCGCTTATGGAGGACGAGTCGCGAAGCGACCGGGCAAGTTGAGTTACGCCTCCGCCCGCGGCAGGACGACGGTGAAGGTCGTCCCCTGGCCGAGCTGCGAATCGACCCAGATGCGCCCCTGGTGATTGTCGACGATCGATTTGACGATGGACAACCCTAGTCCGGTGCCGCCGCTATCTTCCGGCACGTTGCTCCCGCGATAGAACTTGTCGAAGATATAGGCTTGGTCGGCGGCGGGGATGCCAGGACCGCTGTCGCTGATCCGCAAGATCACTTGATCACCTTTGGCCCCGGCCTGGACCTCGAGGCGGCCTCCCGCGGGGGTGTATTTGATGGCGTTCTCCAGCAGGTTGCCAATCATCTGCCGTAAACGAAACGGGTCGCCGCGCACCATCGGCAGATCATCCGGCAGGTTGGGCTCGATCGTCAGGCGCTTCACCTCGGCCGCGCTGCGCAGGCCGTCCAGCGCGTAGCGTGCCAATACCGAGATCGGTGTCACCTCCCGGGTGGCGTCGAGCCCGGCTTCGATGCGCCCCAGGTCGAGCAAGTCGCTGACGAGCCGCGTCATCTGGTCGACTGACAATCGGACCCGGCGAATGAATTCACGTTGCTGGTCGTTGACCGTGCCGGCCCGCTCGATCAGCTCGACGTATCCCAGGATGGCCGTCAGCGGCGAACGCAGATCGTGGGAAACCGTCGTGACGAATTCCGACTTGATTCGGTCGAGCTCCTTGAGGTGAGTGATGTCGTGCATCACGATCGCCTGGCCGACCTCGGGGATCAGGCTGCGCAGCGCGCTGAAGATGCGGCCATCCGGCGCTTCCAGCTCCTCCCGGCGCGGGCCCTCGCTCCCCGTCCTCACCAAGGCCAGCAAGCGCGGATCCTCGACGGCCTCGGACAGCGATCGACCGACGACGTCGCCTTCGACATGGTAGATCTGGCGAGCGGCGCGATTGATCAGGATTACACGGTTCTCCGGATCGAGCACGATTACCCCGCTCTCGGTCTGGGTCAGAATGGTCTCGAGCTTGCCGCGCTCGGCCTCGCTCGTCTGGTAGAGCTGGGCATTGTCAATGGCGATGGCGGCGTAGTCGGCCATCGCTACCATCACCTTCTCATCTTCATCGGTCAGCACCCGGCCAGCCTTGCGATTGTCGACTCCCAGGACACCGATCGTCTTGCCGCGCACCCGCAGGGGGACATAGAGCAGCGAGTGCACCAGATAGGCCGTCTTGATCTTCTGGGGCGACCGCTCATCGACCAGGACCGGTTCGCCGTTGGCGATGACTTGCCCGGCCAGCGAATCCTGCACGTGTAGCCGGAAGGTTCGGGCGAACTCTTCGTCGAAGTTCTTCGACGCCCGCATGTAGAGTTCACCGGTTCGCGGGTCGAGCAACAAGAGGCTTCCTTCCTCGGCGCCGGTCAGGCGGACCGCGGCTTCGACGACGGTGGTCAAGACCGAATCCAGGTCGAGGACGGCCGTCACCGTGCGACCGATGAGGGACAGAGTCTCAAGCTCCTGCAACCGTCGCTCGAGACTCGCGGCCGATTGGCGAGCGTCGGCCTGATCCTGCTCCATCGCTCGCCAGCGCCGGCCTTCGGCAAGGGACCGGCCGACCGCCGCCAGCAGCTGCTCGGCCTCAAACGGCTTGGCCAGGAAGTCGGCGGCCCCGGCCCGCAGCGCCTCCACCGCCACCGGCTCTGACCCCTCGCTGGTCATCAGGATGACCGGCAGCGTCGGACGGTCTTGGCGAAGACGGCGGATCAGTTCCAGCCCCTGCAGGCCGGGCATCTGAAGGTCCGTAATGACGAGATCGGGGAGTAGGTCGCGGGCCAGCGTCAGGGCCGACATGCCGTCGCCCACGCTGCGCACGTTGTAGCCGGCCGGGGTCAGCACGGCTTGTTCGAGAAATTCGCGGATTTCGCGGTTGTCGTCGGCGACGAGGATCAGGGGCGGAGCCATGGGGCGCGGCGGTGGTGGCGGGCTAGCGTCCCGTTCCGTAAATAGCTTGGGTCATCGGGCGCGGCACGCTCCGCAGCTTCAAAGACCTAGTCGACAAGATCGACCACCTCGTCCAATACTGCAACCCCGGGTTGAGCCATTCGCGTGGACCAACCCCGACTCGATCTTCGCCAAGCTCGAACGTCTTTTTCAACTTATCTCCGGAACGGGACGCTAGGGCTCAACGCCCGGGCCGGCCTCGCGGACGGCGGCCGCGGAGAGCCGGCGCATCAGCTCCTCAATCGCCCGGCGGGCAGCCTCGAGAGAGGCCCTCAAGTGGGCGACATCGTTCTCGCCCACGGCCCGGGCCAACTGCTGTTCGACCGCCACCAGGGTCTCGCGCAGGTCCGCTGCGGCTTCCGAATTGGCTGCTCCCCCCGCCTGATCGAGCACCCGCTGGAGATGGCGGGCACGCTCCTCCAACGCCTGGAACAGGCGTGCATTCACCAGCGAAATGGAGGCGTAGTCGGCGACGGCTTCCAGCATGGCCTGCTCGCGTTCACTGAAGGGCCGCGAGTCTTGCCGGGCGACACAGATCACACCGATCGCCTGGTCGCGCGCCTTGATCGGCGCCAGTAAAGCGGCTTTGCCGAAGCGGGCGAGTTTGAACTGCCCCAGGCCTTCGCCGTGGATACTCAACGCCTCGCCGGACAGCATCACCAGGGAGCTCACCCCGTCATCCCATGGCTGATGCAGCTTGCCCGCCAACGCCGGTGGCAGATTCTTCTGCGCTCGCAAGACGAGCTGATCGGAGGTCTCTTCCTGCAGCAGCAGCCATCCCAGGTCGGCTTCGGTGACGTATTGGCTGCCTTCCATCAACTTGGCGAAGAGCTGGTTCTGATTGGTGGTCGAGGTCACCGCCTTTCCGATCCCGTAGAGGGTGGTGAGCTCGCGCACCCGGCGCTCGAGTTGACGATTGCTCTCGGCCAGCTCGTCCGCCAACTGAGTCCGCTCATAGCGCACACGGACATCATTCAGTGCCCGTTCCACCGCCGCCACGACCTCGGCCTCGCGCAGTGGTTTGACCAAGTAGTCGCGGGCCCCGAGGCGGAACGCCTGCACGGCGTCCCCTTCCATCCCCTCGGGCGCGGTCACCAGCATCGGCACATCCATCCCCTGCGAGCGCAGCGCGACAAGCAGGTCTTTGCCGGAGAGGCCCGGCAGCATCAGACTGGCGATGATCAGGTCGGGAGCGAAGTTGAGGGCTTGCTGGATCGCGGCGCCGGCGTCCTCGGCGGTGGCCACCAGATACCCCATCGGTTCGAGCACCTGGCGCTCCAGCAGATCGAGCACATCCGGGTCCTCATCGACGACCAGGACCCTTTCTCGCGCGGCGGAGCCGACCATGTGGGAAATGATAGCATGGAACATCAAGACCAGTGGTCAGTGGTCAGTGGTCAGTGGGTACGGTCCGGGTACATGGGTAACATGAGTCCAGGTACATGGGTGAAAGTCTCCGCGGGGAGAATGGACGTCGGGGAGGTGCCCGATGCCCTGGAGAGAGACCTGGCCCATGCGAGAGCGTCTGTGGTTTGTGCA
>DATEVL010000010.1:0-2888 GCA_035281845.1 Anaerolineales bacterium
GCGTGGGAACAGCCGTACACCACCGGCACATGCGCCGCCACCAGACGGCCGCGCTCTTCGAGCGGCAGGACCAGGTCGCCGTCCATCGTCGCGAATCGTTCGGTGACCTCCAGATCGTCCAGGCGTCGCCCGTCGCGGCGCAAGAGGTGATCCACCAGAGGAGTAGGGTCGGACGGAGGTGAAAAAACGTCGACGTACGGGAAGGCCTGGCGCAGCGATCCGTCGCCCTTCACGCCCACCAGGCAGCCCATCAGGTTGATGACCAGGTCGGGACGGCGCTCCTTGAGCGGACGCAGCGAAGTCAGGCGGCCGTAGGCGCGATCCTCGGCGCTCTGCCGAACGACGCAGGTGTTGAGGACGATGACGTCAGCCTCTTCGGCGTGTTCGACGGCCGCGTATCCCAGCCGCTCGAGCGATGACGCTACCCGCTGCGAGTCGGCCACGTTCATCTGGCAGCCTTCGGTCCACACGTGGTACTTCATGGCGGGCGGATTATACCGTCCGGTCAGGTGCGGTATCATCCGCGCGATGCGCGACCCTCTCCGCTGCGAGCCATTGGTGGCGCCCCTCGGCGCCATGGCGATCTTCTGTCTGGGACTGGCGGCGTGTGTCCGTCCTCCCGGAATCCCGACGGCGGAGGCGACACGCGCACGAGCCAGCCCGACGCCGATGGCTTTCCCTCCGTCGGCGGTAGCGAGCGCCTCTCCGACCCCGGCCTGCGCTGACCCTGGAACGTGGATGGAGTTTCGCTACCAGGGAGTGGCCGTCGCCCGGGAAGTGCCGGCCCTCATCTACCTGCCTCCTTGCTACGAGACGCAAGAGGCGAGGTATCCGGCGGCCTACTTCCTGCATGGCAAGCCGTACACTGAGCAACAGTGGCTGGATCTCGGCCTGGCAGACCTGGTCGAGGCGACAGTGGTCAGTGGAAGATTCCCGCCGATGATCCTGGTCCTCGCCCGGCAACCGGAGCCGCTTTTCAGCAACAGCGACGGCGGACAGGGCTCGTATGAGACCGAGTTTCTCGAGGGGTTGGTGTCGGCGGTCGACAGGACTTTCCGGACGCAGGCTCGGCCGCAGGCCCGGGCCGTCGTCGGATTGTCACGGGGAGGTGTCTGGGCGCTCGAGATCGGATTGCGGAACCCCGGCCAGATCGGCGCCGTCGCGGCCTTGAGCCCGGCTCTGGCCGTCAACTATGCCCGTGAAGCCTACGATCCACTGCGTCTGGCACCCGTAGTCGACCCGTTGCCGGAGCGGTTCCTTCTAGCCGCTGGAGAGAACGACTGGGCGCGCGCCGCGACCGAGGACTTCGTGGCCGAGCTCTCCGCCCGCGGCGCCGCGCCGGAACTCATCATCGTCCCAGGAGACCATTCCGACCCGACCTGGCAGGCGATGCTTCCGTCCGTGATCGACTTCCTGGAGCGCGCGCTTGGCCCGCCTTAGTGTCCCGTTCCGCAAATAGCTTGATTGTGTCTGTCCGTGGTGCTAAGGGGCCGGGCCTTTCGTGTGGACCGCGACCTTCGACCCGACCTTTGCCAAGCTCGAACGCCTTTGTCAACTTGTGTCCGGAAGCGGACACTAGGGCTGGAAGGCCCCTCGGGATTTCGGGGTTACAATGACGCCAGCAGAAGGAAAAGGCTGCCATGACTGAGAGCGATCACTCAGCGTCCGAGGTCATAGACGCCTACCGCAAGCGGCGCGAACGGACCATCCCCCTACTGCTAGGGGGTGTAGCAGTCGTCCTGTTGGCCGTCGGCTTGTTCCTGGTTGTTCTGTGGGTGACCGGCGATGGAATGCCGGCGCTGCCGGCGCTGTTCGCCAGCCGGACACCGACCCCGTCGATTACGCCCTCTCCAACCCTGACGCTGACCCCGACGATCACGCCCACGCCGGCCCCCACCGAGACGCCGACGCCGTCCGGACCGGTGACCTATGTCGTCGAGGCCGGAGACAACCTGTCTTCGATCGCCGAGCAGTTCGGAGTTGAGGTGCTCTTGATTATGTCGGTCAACGGGCTGGCCTCGGCCGACCAGATCTTCGTCGGCCAGACGCTGATCATCCCGCCCGAAGGGTCGGTGCTCCCTACGGGAACGGCGTTTCCGCTGACGCTCGTTCCGGGGAGCCGCATCGAATACGTTGTCAAGCCGGGCGACAATCTCGTGTTGATCGCCTCGCTCTTCAACAGCACGGCCGAGGCCATCGCTGCGCTCAACAACATGTTGGTCACCGATACGTTGTTCGTCGGGCGGACCCTGATTGTCCCGGTGGGCATCGCCACGCCTACGATCACGCCGACGCCGAATCCGTTCACCCCGACGCCGACGCCCTTGCCCTAGGCCGCGTCGTCGTCTCGCAGCGGTCCCAACAGGGGGCGGCCCGGCCGCCCCCTGTTCGATTTCCCCGGACGGCCCTTCGAGGTCGTGAGCCTTCTAGCCCTCGACCGACGAGGCGGGGCGCGGACGACCCAGGATCCGGTCGAGCGCACGCTTGATCTCGCCCTGGACCTCGACGTCCTGCTCTGTCCGCGCGGCCAGACGTAGACTGCGCTCGGCTGCCTCGCTCCCGATCTCGCCCAGGGCCCAGGCGGCATGGGATCGGACGATCGGTGCGGCGTGGGTCAGGACCGCGTGATCCAGCGCCTCGAGGTCGGCGGAAGATCGGCGATTGCCGAGGACGATGGCGGCGTTGCGTGCCATCCCCTGGCGCCGGCTCCGCGCGGTGGCGCTGGATTTCAAGGAGATCCGTCCTTCGAGATATCCGGCCGGATCGGGTGGAGGCAACGGCGGGGTGGGGGAGAGATCGGGGCTGGAGGCGGAGCGCGCGAAGCGCTCGTTCCAGGGACAGACCTGCTGACAGATGTCGCAGCCGAAGAGCCAGTCACCGATCGCCGG
>DATEVL010000011.1:0-3570 GCA_035281845.1 Anaerolineales bacterium
GCAAGGGTCCATGGGAACTGCTCCAGTAATCAGTAATCAGTAACCAGTGACCAGTCACCAGTAACCCACGTCTGGCGAAGTCGGTCCACTGATGACTGGTAACTGGCAACTGGTCACAGCAGTTAGAATACTCCCATGCGCCGCGTCTTGATCCTGGGTGCTGGCTTTGGCGGTCTGGCCGCGGCGGCGGCGCTTCGCTCGCGCCTGCCGGAGCAGGACGAAGTCGTGCTGGTCGACCGCAAGGCCAGCTACGTCATGGGCCTGCGCAAGTGGTGGGCGCTGGTCGGGCGCGGCACGCTCGAAGAGGGACGGCGAGATCGGACCGCCCTCGCCGGGCGCGGCATCCGATTCCACCAGGGGACGGTGGAAGCGATCGACCCGGCCAAGCGATCGGCGATGGTCGACGGAAACCAGATCGAAGCCGACGCCATCATCATCGCGCTCGGCGCGCAACACGATGTGGATACCGTTCCCGGGCTTCGCCAGCATGCTTACAACCCCTACGAGATAGAGGCGATCCCGGGTCTGACCCAGGCGCTGCGCGATTTTCGAGGTGGGCGCCTGGGGATCGGAATCTTCGGCGTTCCCTACACCTGCCCGCCGGCTCCCTACGAGCTGGCGATGCTCCTGCGTGAGGACCTCGATCGGCGGGGAGTCGAGGCGGAGGTCGAGGTTTTCTCTCCTCAACCGATGTCGCTCCCGGTGCTGGGTCAGGAGAATTGCTCGACCGTCGAAAGCTTGCTCGAATCGCGCGGCGTGGGCTTTCGGCCATCGCATCGGGCGGTCGCTGTCGGGCCGGGGGAAGTCCAATTCGTCACCGGGCCGCGGGCCTACGATCTCCTGCTCGCCATCCCGCCCCATCGCTGCCCAACCGTCCTGGCCGAGGCGGGTCTGACGTCCGATAGCGGCTGGGTGCGAGTGGATCTGGCGACGATGGGAACGGCCTTCGCTGGTGTACACGCCATCGGTGACGCGGTCGAAATTCCCCTGGCCAACGGCATGTCGCTGCCGAAAGCCGGCGTCTTCGCCGAGGCCGGGGCGACGGTGGCCGCGGAAGCGATCCTGGCGGCTCTTGATGGCCGCTCCTCGTCGAATCGGTTTACCGGCGAAGGCTACTGCTATCTGGAAGCCGGCCGTGGAGAAGCGCTCGAGGTCCGAGGGGATTTCCTGGCCGCGCCGATGCCCCGCGTGGAGGTGGCACCGCCGTCGCGCGAGCGGCTGAAAGCGAAGGAGGCCTTCGAACGCGATCGGCTGCGATCTTGGTTTGCCGCGTGACCTACCCCTGCTCGGAATCCTTTATGACGAGAGACTTGCCTGAGGTGAAGTGGCCAGTGGTCAGTGGCCAGTTGGAACGCGAGCCGCTGGCCACTGGCCACTGAAAACTGGCCACTGCCCGATGATCGAGCTAACCATCCCCGGCCGGGGCACGCTTCGCCTGCGCCACCTCGTATGCGACGTCAATGGGACCCTGGCTCTCGACGGCGTGTTGATGGACGGCGTCGGCCGTGCCCTATCTTCCTTGCGTGATCGGCTCGAGTTGCACCTGCTCACGGCCGATACCCATGGGAGGCAGGGTGAAATCGATCGCCAGCTGGGGGTGCGCGCGATCCGCATCCCGCAAGGCGACGAGGCGCAAACCAAGGCCGCCTTCGTGCGAGGGCTTGGCCGGGAGAGCGTCGTCGCTGTCGGCAATGGCGCCAATGACGCCGCCATGTTGTACGAGGCTGCCATCGGTATCGCCGTGATGTCGCCCGAAGGGCTGGCCACGGAAGCCCTGCAGGCCTCCGACTTGGTGGCGCCCGACATCTTGCATGCCCTCGGCTGGCTCGACCGACCGATGAGACTCGTGGCGAGTCTGCGCCGATGAGTCGGGTCGGGTGCGGCCGAAGCCTGCCCTGAGGCGGGCCGAAGGGCATCGAGGGCCCGCTTCGATAACATCCCGAGAGGAACGAGGGGCTGCGGGGTTCGCCCCTCCGCTCAGCGAGGAGGTCTGTCTAGGTGGCCGCTCGCCCGATCGCCTGCAGCACCCGCACCATCGCCAGCGTATCCCTCTCGCAGTACGTCTCGAGCGCCGCTTGAAGTCGAGCCGTCTCGGCGGGCTCCGTGCCGGAGTTCAAGCGCTCGAAAGTGAGCGAGGCCGCCAGGCCGTCGGCGATCTCCAGACCCTCGTAGCTCATCTCCGGAGCCAGCGCCGGAGCAACCGACTTGATGGAAAAAGAGCCTCCCATCTCGGGAAGCCAGAAATGCCAGGCTCGGAAGGGTCGGATCAGATCGTCCATGCGCGTCACGCGCTGTTCGACCTCGGCACGGACGTCCGGAAAGGCCTCCGCTAGCTGCTGCATGACTCCCAGCTCGAAAGGCATGTGGTAGGCGAGGATCGAACCGGCACCGGCGGTCGCCGGTAGCAGCGAGGCGAGCAGCGCCGCACGGGGATCCGGGCCCGGCTCGGCCAGGAACCCGGAGTGGACAGGCTCGGCATCCAGGGCCTGCAGGATGTGCAGCGAGTACTGAAAGGGAATCTGTTGGTAGGGGCGCGTGCCCTCCCACAGCGGGACCGCCGGAGCCACCGTCTCGAAGTCGAGCAGGCGTACGGGGAAGGTCAGGTCTTCGAGAAAACCGCGCAGGCCGGCGGCGTCGATGATCGGCCGGCCTTCCTGGAGCGCATCGACGTGGCGCCGTGACAACTTGGGCAGCTCGTAGTCGTCCGGGACGTCCTGGATCCGTCGGATCCCCTGATCATAAAGATGGAACTTCTTCTCCCAGGGGAGGTGGGCGATCTCAAGGACGGACTCTGCCGGGACCTCGGCCCAGCAATAGGGGATGCAATCGCAATCCCGTGGCTGGCGGCAGTGCGGGCCGATCGGGACCTCGGGCCGTCGACCTTCGTCGAGCAGCCGCCGCAGGGTAGCGGCGCCGGCGGCTACCGCCGGGAGCAGCGCTTCGGCCTCGGCCATGACCGACCTCGCCGTGAACAGGCCGGAAACGTCGATGGGGCCGCGCCGGACGTAGTTCGGGTTGAGATTGAGGATTTCGACGCCTTCGATCCGGACTCCGGCCTGGCGCGCGACATGAAGCTGGAAGGCGATGTCGGGGAGGTGCTCATCCTTGACCGAGGTCGAGCTCTTGACCTCGATCAGGCGCCAGCCACGGCGTCCCCGGGCCAGGATGTCCACCGCGACGCGCTGCCCAGTCCTTGACTCGAGCGTGGCTTCGAAGACCGCCGGAGCCCGGCTCGAGATCAGGGCCCGCGTGCGGGAAGCGGCGGCGGCCGGGTCATATGGATGGGATGGCCGCGCCTCTACCCCGCCCGGAAAGAGCTCTCGCGCCAGAATCCCGATCTCCCGTCCGACGGCCATGCGAGCCACGGCGCCTGGATCAGGCGGGGATGGGATCTCGGGTTCGTATGCGGAAAGGTAAAGGGCCTTGGCGCACTGCCAACCTCTCAGGAAGGCCGACTTCGTGAGGGCGAAGTCTCGTCTGCCCATGCAAGGAGCATAGCGTCGCAGGGAGGGAGGCGCAACACGCGGCGGCCGTGCCGGTAGAATCGCGATGCTATAATGCGCCGGCTCG
>DATEVL010000012.1:0-2092 GCA_035281845.1 Anaerolineales bacterium
AGGTCGAGCTCTTCCAGCCCGCGCCGGACCATGGCGGCGTCGAGATGGCACTGACCCCCGGTGTTGATCTGCACCGCCTGGGCGCCGGCGGCGGCGGCCCGGTCGGCGTCGAGGCTGGTCGCCAGGTCGCCATCGATGACCGCCAGGCGCATCTCCGAACCGAGCCCGGCCGCCGTGCGCTCGATCAGGGACGTCTTGCCGGCGCCGGGCGAGGCCATCAGGTTGACGCTGAAAACGCCGGCCGCCTCCAGGCGCTCCCGGTTCTGGGCCGCCAGATGGTCGTTGGCGCTCAGGATGTCTTCTACGACTTCGACTCGGCGGGTCATCGCGCAGCGCCCTCCACGTCGATCGATTCGAGGAAGCACTCGTCCCCGGAGGTCATCCGCAGACGGGAACTGCCGCACCCCCGACACACCCAGGTCTCATCACGCGCGTCGCAGGTCGCGCCGCAATCGGCACAGGCCAACTGCGCCGGGACGCGGCGGACAGTCACGTGCGACCCATCGGCCGGCGTCCCCTTGGTGATCCGATCCCAGTAGAACTCGAGCGAGGTCGGTTCGAGAGGGGTGAACTCACCCACCACCAGGTGCAATCCGACCACCCGCCCTGCCCCGGCTTCCCGGGCGTGGCGCAACGCCAACTCCAGCGTGCTCTCCGCGAAACTGAGCTCGTGCACGGCTTCCCCGGCCTGAGGATAGGCGGGGTGCGGCCGAGGCCGGGAGTGGAGAACGTCACCCAATAGCCACGAACGCAGTCCGATTTGAGGGGGCCTCTTCAAACCCGGACTGGGTCACTCCAGATTCCCCCGAAGGGGGAAGGACCCCTCACACTGTCATTCCGAGGGCCCCGAGCTGTTGGCGAAGGGGCACGAGGAATCCCTGAGGCCAAGAGCATCGCGGATACCTCGACCTCGAATCACCCTCTATGCGGCTCCTCTCCGTGGTATCTGGCACGGGGGATTCCTCGGGCGTCCCTTCTACTTCTTCCTCGCTCTGCTCGAGACGGCGGCCTCGGGCCGCCCTCGGAATGACAATAGAGCGGAGGCTACTCCGCCGGCTTAGTAGCTGTCACAGCCGGGTCGGTCATCTCGTGCCAGGCAGCCGTCTCCTTCCCCGGGGGACGTAGCGAAAGCAGCCCACCATGTGGTCGTCGACGATGCCGACGGCCTGCATGAAGGCGTAGCAGATCGTCGTCCCGACGAAACGAAAGCCCCTCTGGCGCAGCGCCAGGGCCATGGCGTCCGACTCCGGAGAGTGGGCGGGGACCTCGTCCCAGCGGCGGGCGGCCTTCCCCAGAAGCGTCTGACCGCCGGTGAACGACCACAGGAAGTCGCCGAACGACTCGCCGACATCCTTCATCGCCAGGAAGGTCCGGGCGTTGCTGATGGCCGCGTCCACTTTCTGGCGGTTGCGGACGATCCCCGGGTCGCCCAGCAAGCGGGCGACGTCGCGCGCTCCGTAACGGGCGACACGTTCGGGGTCGAATCCGTCGAAGGCGCGCCGGAAGGCCTCTCGCTTGTTGAGGATCGTCCGCCACGAAAGTCCCGCCTGGAAGGTGTCGAGGGTGAGGTGCTCGTAGAGCAGCCGATCGTCGCGCACCGGCACGCCCCACTCCAGATCGTGGTACGGCTCCATCAAGGCATCGCCGGTCCCCCAGCAGCGTCGGACGCGGTCTTGTCCAACAGGAACTGCGTTACTGCTCACAAGACCTCCAAGCGAGCTCGCATCATCGTCTGTCGGCTTCCCTCCCCCCTTATGGGATGAGGGAAGGGTGGGGTTGAGAGCCACACCGCGCGACACCCACTCCCACCCTCCCCTTGCAGGGGGAGGACAGGACCGGTTACACCGTGCGCGCCTCGGCCTCCGGCAGCGCCAGGCGCGCCGCCGTCTTGCGGTAGCCGATCCACTTGAGAAGCTCGTTGGCCCCCTTGGTGCCGCTGATCATGAAGAGGGCGGTCACGACGACGTCGAAAACGCCGGCTACAGGATACCCGAGCGGGGCGAGAATCCCCAGTCCGAGGCCGGCGGTCAGCGCCAGGGCGAAGACCAGCGAGACAAGGCTGAGGATCCACTTCTTATGCGGCTGAATGAAT
>DATEVL010000013.1:0-4619 GCA_035281845.1 Anaerolineales bacterium
CGCTCCGAGACTGAGATCGAATCTGCCGGCGGACTACCGCGCCGATGACGGGAGCGTCCCGATCGGGATGATCTCCCTCTCGATCGATGAGGCTGTGCAGGCGCTCAGGCAATCCCTCGGGCTGACCGACGAGGAAGCAGCTGCGCAGCGCGCCAGCTTGGAGCTGGCGATGAGCCAGCCGGTGCCAACTGCCACCGCCCTCAACTTCACCGGCGACGCACCGTTCACCTCGACGCCTACCAAGACGCCGCTGCCGACCGATACCCCGACGCCGCTGCCGACCAACACCCGTCCGCCGGCGACCAGGACGCCTACATCGACCAAGACCAAGGAACCGACGGCGGAGCCCGAGGCGACGGGCGAGCCGGAGCCGACGGGCGCCGCTACGGCGATGGCCACGGACGAGCCCCCGGCGGCGGCAGACACTGAGAATCCGGAAGTCGTTTCCTACAACGTTTCCCCGCCTCCCGGGGACGTGACCGTGTGCACGCTAAACGCAACGGTCCACATCTTCGATCCCGGACCGTCCGATGGGATCAGTACTTCGCAGGTCCGGATGAAATACAAGGAGTCCGGCGAGCCCTACGTCTACTCCGATCCGGGCGATACAACTCTCGTGTCGGGGGGGCCGGATGGTGACGCCTGGGATGCGACCTACTCGATCTCGATCACCTTCGACAACATCGAGGTGACCGGCATTCTGGGTGCGGGGTCGGTCAAATTCGCCAGCCCGGCGTTCACGGCAGGTCCCGTGGATCTCGATGTCTGGTTCATCATTGAGGACAACGAAGGGCATACGACCGTCGAGCATATTGGAACGTATACGGTCATGGTCGACTGCCCTGACGTCTAACCGCCCCCACTTCGACGAAGGACGGCCCGGTGATCCGGGCCGTCCTTTTCTTGCGTCGGCCATCCGACCCTTTAGGCGGTCAGGCGTGCTATAATCACTTCACCCCTCCCACGAGGTTTGTGGGAGTTTCTTGTGTCTGGCGTCCATGTTGGACAAACTCGAATCGATTCTGCGACGTTACGAGAGCCTGGAGCAGGAACTCGCCGCGCCTGGCGCAGACTATCAGCGCTACGCCGCGCTGGGCAAAGAACGCGCCGAGCTCGAGCCGCTGGTGCGCTCCTACCGTGCCTTGCGGGAGACGGAGGCGCAGCTGGCACAGGCCCGGGCGCTCCTCGAAACGAACGATCCGGAGGTCCGGGAGTTGGCGCAGGTGGAGGTCGACGAGCTTGCACCGCGTCGGGAGGCGCTTGAGGCCGAGATCCGGTCCCTGCTCATCCCGAAGGATCCACGGGCCGATCGCAACGTCATTGTCGAGATTCGCGCCGGCACCGGCGGTGGGGAAGCGGCTCTTTTTGCCGCCGACCTTTTTCGCATGTACAGCCGCTACGCCGAGACCCACGGATGGCAGATCGAGACCCTCTCAACGAGCGATACCGGCCTCGGCGGATTGAAGGAGGTTATCTTCCAGGTACGCGGCCGAGGAGCTTACTCCCGGCTCAAGTACGAGTCGGGCGTCCACCGGGTACAGCGGGTCCCGCAGACCGAGGCCCAGGGGAGAATCCACACCTCCACCGCCACCGTCGCCGTCCTGGCCGAGGCGAACGAGATCGAGATCGACATCCCGGAGAAAGACATCAAGATGGACGTCTATCGGTCGGCCGGAGCCGGCGGCCAGAACGTCCAGAAGAACGCCACGGCGGTTCGCCTGACCCATCTGCCGACGGGGATCGTCGTGCAATGCCAGGATGAGCGGTCACAATTGCAGAACCGGACGCGGGCCATGAGCATCCTGCGCGCACGCCTGTACGAGCTGGCGCTGGAAAAGCAGCAGGCGGAGATCGATTCGGCCCGTCGATCCCAGGTGGGCAGCGGCGAGCGGTCCGAGAAGATCCGCACCTATAACTTTCCTCAGTCGCGTGTCACCGACCACCGCATCGGGGTGTCGCTGCACAACCTCCCGGCTGTGCTCGACGGCGACCTCGACCCCTTTCTCGACGAGTTGGCGGCGCACGAGCAAGCGGAGCGCCTGCAAGCCGCCGGCACGTAAGGATGGCTTCGATGGAGGTCGGTGAGGCTCTCCGGCGCGCGCAACGAGCGTTCGCACCCGTGAGCGACTCGGCTGCCTCCGATGCTCGGCTGCTTCTGGCGGACAGTCTCCAGACGACGACAACGTGGATCCTGACGCACGACCGGAGCGTTCTGCCACGCGCGACCGCCAGCGAGTTCGAGGCTCGTGTCGGCCGGCGCGTCGCCGGGGAACCGCTGCCGTATGTCCTCGGCTGGTGGGAGTTTTACGGGCGGAAGTTCGCGGTCAACCCGGAGGTCCTTATCCCTCGGCCGGAAACCGAGTTGCTGGTCGAAAGGGCGCTGGGAGAGCTGAAGGACCGAGGGGGGATGGCGCGCCTGGTCGACATCGGCACCGGTTCCGGCTGCGTGGCTGTAACCCTGGCCGTCGAAGTGGCGGCGTGCGACGTTTTCGCCACCGACCTCAGCCGAGGCGCTTTGCGGACGGCGCAAGCGAATGCATTGGAGCACGGGGTGGAAGAACGGCTTCGTCTTGTCCAGGCCGACCTCCTTGAAGGCCTGGCGGGTGAATGGGACGTCCTTTGCGCCAATCTCCCTTACCTTCCATCCGCCCGACTCGGACGATTGGCGGCCGTGGACCGCGAGCCGGTGATGGCGCTGGACGGCGGAGTCGGAGGCATGGCGCTCACGCGACGGCTGATTCAGTCGCTGGGATCATGCCTGGCCATCGGAGGGTTGGCGCTGCTCGAGATCGATGAGGGGCACGGGGCGCACCTTTCCGCCCTCGCCCTCAACACCATCACCTCGGGCGCTGTCGAAGTTGTCCATGATCTTTCCCGCCTGGAACGCTTGCTCGTCATCCGCCGCGGGTCGGCGCATGAGGCTTGAGACCAGACTCGTCTCGGTGAAGGATCCGTTGTGGATGGAGACGGCGTTGGGTGTTCTCCGAGCCGGCGGGCTCATCGCCTTTCCAACCGACACGGTGTACGGAGTCGGCGCTTCGGCCAATGATGGCGAGGCCATCAAGAGGATCTTCCGGGCCAAAGGTCGGTCGGCCGAAAAGTCGATCCCGATTCTCGTGGCCGGCTGGAAGGATGCTGGAGCGGTGGTGACTCCGAATCGATTCGCGGAGGAGCTCGCCTCGGTTTTCTGGCCGGGCCCTGTGACACTCGTCGTCCGGCGGAAGGAGGCGGTTCCGCAAGCGATCGGGCCCGGCGACACCGTAGGCGTTCGGGCGCCGGATCACCCGGCGGCGCTGGAGCTGCTTCGCTCGGCCGGGCCCCTGGCCGCCACTTCTGCGAATCGGTCCGGGGAAGCGAGCTCCAGGACGGCGGCTGAAGTCGCCGACTCGCTGGGTGGAAGGATCGCAGTCATCCTTGACGGGGGAGCGTGTCCGGGAGGGCGTCCATCGACGGTCATCGACTGTACCGGGCCCGAACCGGTTCTACTTCGCGAGGGGCCGATTTCGATCGAAAGCGTGCTGGCTGCCTGGCCCCGGTCTCACTAATCTTCCGCTAAGCTTGGCTTCATCCCCTGCTAAGTCGGGAAGCCGAGAATCGGAGCACATTCTCCTCCTCAACCCCGCGCTTGGACGCCCTTGAGCAAGGTGCCCGGCGCGGTTTGAGTTAAGGGAGGGGCCGTCTCATCGCATGAGAGACCCGGCCCATCCCGAGGCGTACCAGGTCAGATAGTCCTCCAAGCGTGAACTCCAATAGGTTCCCGTATGTTCTCCGGGAGCGCTGCTCGAGGCAAAGGTCGCGCCGAATTCCTCCAAGGCCATGGCGAGTTCCAGCGCACTGGCGCGCGACGTATCGCGGTCGGCGAAGTCGATCCACAACCTTGGCACGCCCATCGGCTCGGCAGCTTTGATCCAGTCCCCAAGGTAATAGAGGTCCGGCGATAGGACGGCCGGGCTATGCAGCCCGATCGCTCCGAATTCATCCGGATGCTTGAGCCCGATCCTCAGGGCCCAGCCTGCGCCTCGCGAGATGCCGCCGATGGCGGTGGTCGTCCGGTCACCACCACCGGCGTAAGCGGACCGGATGTGGGGAAGCAGTTTTGCGACGATCGCCTGCTCGAAGTCGAGCCCTTTTCGTTCCCACGGCATCACGATCACGACAGGCGGAATGGCAGCGCGCCGGATGAGGGCGTCCGCGGTCTCATCGATCCCCAGGTCATCCCACTGGCTATCGGTGAGCTGAAGGCCATGGAGCAGAACCAGGACCGGGTAGGGCCGGGAAGCGTCCTCTTCATAGCAGGGCGGAAGGTATACACGGTAGGGGATGCTCCTGGGCAGGTCGGAGTCGATGTACTCGTCAACGATCACCTGGCCCGGCAAGGAGAGGCAGGCCTGGCCCGTAGCGGTTGGCGGCGGGGGAGGGGTTTGCGTTGCTGAGGGCGTCGGGGAGGCACGAGTCGGTGCCGGCATCGTGGTCGCCGTCGGCTCTGGGACGGCGGTGCAGCCGGCGGATAACAGAAAGCAGATTGCGACGAGAGATCGCCTCATGGCAGAGAAACCCCGCCGGCCTGACTCCCATAGGGGGCAGGGCGGCGGGGGCGCCTGTTGAGGGTAGTGTAGGCC
>DATEVL010000014.1:0-6528 GCA_035281845.1 Anaerolineales bacterium
GCAGCGCGGTTCCTCCCTGAGGGGCTCGCTGGAATCCGGATCCTGCCCCACAAAGTCGCGCGCGCTATCTATCTGAGTTTCGCGATTACCGCGATGACCTTTGCCGCCGTCAAGGTCGTCCCGGCCGCCAACTCGGCCGCCGCGGCCGCGCTCGAGGCCTTACTTCGGCTGCCGGTACGGATCGTCCTCGATCCAACCGATCTCGTCGCGCTGGCGGCGCTTTGGCCGGCGTGGAAGTTGTGGGGCGTGCTAGCACGACAGTCCGAGGAGCCGCCAACACGTCGCTCGCTCCTGGCGCTGGGCCTCGCTTCGCTGGCGGCGCTGGCAACCGCTCCCTGCCCGCCAGAACAGTCCGTCTCGCACCTTGTGTTTGCCCAAGACAGGGTGTACGCGCTGGCGACCGAGTGGCAGCCGGTCAGCAATGCCTCTGTGAGTGCCGACGGAGGTTATTGGGATTCCATCGATCCAGAGACGGTGCCGACCGACGCGCTCGACGCAGCCTCGACGGGCGTCGTTCTTCCTAAAGTCGTGTGCGTCCCTCGGCTCGATCGAATCTGCTATCGCGTCGCCGGGCAAGAACAGCTGGAAGCGTCAACCGACGGCGGCGCGACCTGGGAGGCGGTGTGGTCCGCCCCGACGACGCGACGGCCCTACATGCAGCGCGCCGCCTCGGGTCATGGTCAGCTCTTGGCCTGCGGCAAGACTCTCGACTTTCGCGCCAACGACGTGCTCGTCCTCGGCGAGGGGCCGGATCACACGGCCCTGGCCGCTCTCGGCAACGAGGGTGTGTTGCGAGGCCGGCAGGGAGAGCCGTGGAAGCGCGTCAGTGTCGGTTCCGCCGAGGCGACGCCCGACCGTGGGCAGGTTCGGGATCTTCTGCCACCACTTCTGATTGTCGAGGAGACCCTGGCGGCCGTCCTCGCTGCCGCGGCAGGTTTGTGGCTGTTCTCGGAACTTTCGTGGAAGGTCCACCGTCGGCCAGGCGTATCAGGCAGGAGTTCAGTCCCTTGGAAGGTCGGCGTGGCTGCGGTGGTCGGGTTGCTGGCGGTGATGGTGGTCGTGGGCGCCGAGGAACTCATCGCTTACGTCGTTGTCCCCCTCGCTGTGACCTCCGCCTTCGTCGTTTACCTATGGACTGGTTGGCTTGCGACGATTCGCTCCGCCGCCGACTCAGGAAAAGCGTTGGGCGCGCTGGGAATGTCCTTCCTGGGCGGTCTGATGGTGGGCCTGGCGGCCTGGACCCCTTTCGCACTGTGGGTCTTAGGGATTATCCCGGGCTATCAGGCCACGGTCCTCGTCGCGCTGGCGGCTAGTGCCGGCGTCCTCGTCCTCTTCTGGCGGCGGTGGATTCGCCTGCAGTCCGTCGCCCCCTCAAGCTAACGCAGGGGCTCGGCCTAGGCTAGCTGGCGGCTTGGAGGGCGCGCGCCTTCCCTTCGGCGTACACCTCGCCGAACAGGGAGGCGCCCACCAGCATGAGATAGAAGTAAGCGGGGAGGAGCAGGATCGGGAGAAGGCAGATCAGGACGAGCGTGAAGTAGGCCGACAGCGAGACGAAGTAGATGACCCCCATCAATCCGACCACGATGATCCAGGCGATCAAGAACCCCAACAGATTCGAACGCAGCACCCGCCACCACGTCCCGATTTGAAAGGCCGCCGCGAATCGATCTTCGGCGGCGAAGTGGGCAAGGGCGGCTGGAAAGAGGATCGAGGCGACGACGAACAACAGGGTGCTGAGGCCCAGCCCGATGAACATGCTGGCCACACCGATCAGGAACGGCAAGACGATCCCCGCATCGGATTCGTATCCCGAGGCGCTGCTCATCGAAAGGAAGGAGGCGAAGTAGACCGCGTATCCCCCCACCAGGACGATGACCCCTGGGAGGAAGAACACCAAGGAGATGACCCAGGCCCGGAAGCCGTCGCTGAGCAGCGCTCCCCAGTCCTGCCAAGCGCGCATCGTCGGAGGCTCCCCGGCGGTCACCCGCCGCATCACCTGAACTCCGTAGCCGGCGACGAACAGCGCCGGGAGGATCGGGACGATGAAGCTGGCCAGCAGCAAACCGCTGCCGATAATGAATCGGTTGGCCACCTGCTCCCCCTTCAGGGGAAATCGGAAGTAGGGTTTGAGGCTGCTGATCGCGGACGGTCGGTCCATGTTCAACTCCTTTGCCCAGGCCTCTTCCAGCTGGACTGTACGCCCCTCCGCCTGGCGAAGCAAGCCGACTTCGAGGCTACTCTTCCAGGAAGGTCACAGCGGCGTGGTGCCGGCGCAGGGGAAGGGGCTTGATTCTTCATCGGGGGTCTCCCCTCGAGTCGATCCCGGCCACGATCCGCTTGGCCTCTTCCACCGCTCCCCGCGCGTCATCAGCGTAGCCGTCTGCGCCGATCTCCTCGGCCCACGATCGGCTGACCGGGGCGCCGCCCACCAACACGCGGACCTGACCGCGCAGGCCGGCCGCCTCCAAGGCCTCGATGACGCGACGCTGGACGACCATGGTCGTCGTCAACAGTGCCGAAAGCCCGACGATCTGTGCCTTCGTCTCCCGGACCTTGGCGACGAAGGCCTCCACCGGTACGTCGACACCCAGGTCAGCCACTTCGAATCCGCTGGCGGTCAGCATGATTCCCACCAGACTCTTGCCGATCTCATGAATGTCGCCCTTGACCGTTCCGATGACGGCTCTTCCGGCCGGGGACGTTCCTTCGCCGCGTCGCTTCAACTCCGGCTCGAGGACTTTCATCCCGGCCTGCATGGCGCGTCCGGCCATCACCAGATGGGGGATGAAGAGCTCGCCGCAGGAAAAGCGCTCTCCGACGATGTCCATACCGGGACGAAGGCCCTGGTCAACAATGACCAACGGCTCCAAGCCGCCGGCCAGTGCCTCACGCGTCAAATCCGCCGCCTCCTGCACACGGCCGTTGACGACAGTTGCCGTGAGCCGGGAAATCAGGTCTTCGCTCATACGGGCTCCCGTTTCTACCGTTACCGGCCTACCAGATCCCGGGGACCAGGGCGTATTCCGTCGTGGACTGGTACTCCCGATAGCCGGGGAGGTCGTGCGCCAGCAGGCGTTCCTCGCTTCGAATCCGCGCCACAAGGAAGATCGGCAGGAGCAGCGCCGGCAGCAAGGCCCAGACCGACCCGAGCGCCAGCGGCGAGGCCAGGTACATCACCATCACCGCAAGATACATCGGGTGCCGTACGACGCGGTAGGGCCCGGTCGTCACCACGCGCTGGCCGGGCTCGACCTGGACCGTGCGCGAGGCGTAGCTGTTCTGGCGCAGCACCAGGAAGAAGAAGGCGTATCCCACAAGCACGATGACGTCGAAGGCGACCACGAGCGGCGGCGGAAGGTTCGACCATCCGAAGCGCCGATCGAGGCCGGGGATGATGAACGCCAGCAGCAGGACGAGCGTCGCCGCGACGATGATCGCCCGCTGGGCGGCGAGGGGTTCGCGGCCTCGGAGGCGCCGTTCCAGCAGTTCCGGATCACGACGTAGCAGGTAGACCAGGACGAAGGTCATCGGAAGGTAGAGAACCGCCAGGTAGACCCAAGCCTGCCAGTAGTCCAACGTGCCGGCCGTGCCGAAGAACAAGGCGGCCAGGATCAGCGCGCCGGCCCCGAATCGGACGATCACGCGGGGGAGCAGTCCAGACGGACCCCCGCTCACGCGACCGTCTCCAGCGGCATGGCGGGCAGCTCGTCCATTCCGAACTGCCTGGCCGCCGCCGTGGCGATCTCGCGCAGCTCGCGGCGCGCATCCTCGGGCACGTCGCGAGGTTCATACTTCGCCAAGAGCGCCTCGACGCGCTCTCGGGCTCGTTCGAAAGCCGTCTTCCGACCTTGCGCACGCCAGGCGTCCAGTGAGCCGCGGTCGATAACCGGGGAAGGGAGGTAGAACTCTTCCTGGAACCAGCGCACGGTGTGTTCCTGCGCCAGGTAGTCGGCCCGATGGCCGAGCTCGCGCATCAGGGTCAGGGCGAGCGGGTCGTCGCGCTTCTCGATCCCTGCCAACAGCCGCTTGGCCATTCCGATGATCTCGGCGTCGATCACCAGCTTCTCCAGACTCTGACACGACTCGAAGTCCATCATTCCGGCGCCGGAGACCATATTGACTCCGGCCAGCGCCGCCAGGATCGTCCCGCCCGCCGATTCGAGGCCGGCCTGTGCGTCGACGATCTTGGCGTCGCTCATCCCGAGGTAGGCATGGGTCGGGAGGCCGAGCGACTGGCCGATCTGGGCGTAGGCGCAGTCGATCATCCAGGTGCCGACATCACCCATCGGTGTGGTGCCGTGGCGCATGTCGAAGACGGCCGGTGAGCCGCCCCAGACGATCGGCGAGCCGGGCCGAGCCAGCTGTCCGATGGTGACGCCGCTCAAGTTCTCAGCCGTGTGCTGCACCAGCGCGCCGGCCAGCGTGACCGGCGCCGTCGCCCCGGCCAGAGGCATCGACACCAATTCGGCCGGAATCATCGCCCGGGCGCAGTCGATCAGGTTTTGACAGGTGAGGTCGGACCACAGCAGCGGCGGCGACGGGCAAACGTCGAAGACCGCGATCGGCCGCTGCGCCAGCGCCTCCTCTCCTCCGGTAGCGACGACCAGCATTTCCTTCATCGGCCACCAGGTGTCTTTTCGGAAGGCGCCGGTGATGATCGGCTTGCGGATGTGGAGCAGCGCCAGATACAGTCGGTAGAGGTCCCCGATTTCTTCAACGACGTCGGCGCAGACCATCGCCGTGCTCTGGGCGTCGAGCTGGGGCAGGGTCTCGACCAGCTGAACGAAGCGGATGAAATCGGAGGTAACCGGCGGGCGCTGCTCCTGAGTCTGCGAATCGAGAATCGAGATGGCGGCGGAGCCCGGGTCGAACTGGACGTGATCACCGCCGTAGTGCACGGCCGGCCGCCCGTCGAGGTCGAACAGCTCGAACGTGCGCGGGGTCGTATCGAGCGCCTGGCGGGCGACCCGTTCGGGGATGCGGACGATCCGCGTCTCCGGGTCGATGTCGGCACCGGCTTCGGCCAGCAGCTCCAGAGCCGGTTCGTTGTGCACGCGCACACCCGGATCTAGCAGCAGCTGGAAGGCCTCGTCGAGGATTTGGGCGAGCAGGCTCAGACTGAGAATCTGGAAACGGGGTCGCATGGTTGACTCCGCCTAGGCCGACCGGGGCGCGGGATATTGTCGCGTGCGCCGTGTCGCCGATGCACCGCGCGAACGGCCGCGCTTCGACGGATGAAAGACCCATCCGGCTGACGCCGAGCGGTTGAGGAGGTGTGCGGCGAGGCCGCCCCTAGAAGCTGGGAAGGTAACGAGCCGTCGCCATCAGGATCACCGTGACCAGGAGCAAGCCAGCCACGATGCGGCCCCCTTGGCGCACGGTGCCTGTCAGCTTCTCCATCTCGGCCGCCTGCGACGGCGTCGGCGGGGCCCCGGCGGCGGCGACGGTCCGGCCGATCCCCGCCATCAGACGCATCGGGCGATTCTGCATCACGAATCCGACGACGAACGCCGCGATCCCGAGGAACATTCCGAGGCCCAGGGCCAGGCCGCGGCCGGTCCCGAAGAACGACGAAAGAAAGCCGCTCGAGAAGATCCACAACAACCACAGTCCGGCCAGCACCGTCGCGCCGGCGGCGGCCGCCATGGCGCTGGAGAAGCGTCCCGTCGCCCCCAAGCGCTGCATGAAGCGGCGGCCGTCATCGCCCGCCGCCCGAACGGCGGGCTCAACGAACCAGGCCATGATGAAGGCGCCGCCCGCCCAGAAGACTCCACCTACGATGTGCACGATACGCAAGAACAGAATCAGGTTCGCCATAGCGACCTCCCGGGAGAACCGGCCGATTGTAGCGCTTTCCTTATGGAGTTGGGGGTCAACCGGCGGGCGGCGTCACAGGCGTGGCCGACTCGTGGGGCGGCCATTTCACCAGTCGCCACTCGGTGTAGCCGTGCTTCTCGGCGGTGTAGACGCGCGCGCTGGAAGGTTGCAGGCAGCCGGATTCATCGTGCACGGTGTACACCAGCCCGTCGACGGCGATCGGGGTGAAGAGAAGCTGGCCGTCGGCGCACAGCCAGGCTTCGATCAGATAGCCGCGATAGTCGTCCTCCGTCATCCAAACCTCTGACCAACTGATCACGACCTCGTCGCCGGTGCGGACGGCGCTGACGGTGCGCGGCGGCTTGTACAGCTCCGAGAAAGGCAGCAAACCGTAGAACGGGTCCAAAGTTGACAGGTCGCCGCTCAGCACTTCGATCAAGTCGGCCCGCACCCAGCAGTCGCCCTGGAAATACCACGGGTGAACGTAGAGCCAGTCGCGCAGGTCGTTGGTGGCAAGCAGGTCGACATGATTCTTCGGATAGAGGCCCCACTCATACAGGTAGGCGGCGCCGGGGCCGTAGCGGCAATTGGCCTGCTCCAGGACGCGCCCTTCCGGCGGATCGAACGTCGGCGTGGGCGTGATCGACGGGGTGCGCGACGGCCGAGGGGTCTCGGTCGGCGGCCCGGCAGGTGTGGGCGTGTCGCTGGCTG
>DATEVL010000015.1:0-6040 GCA_035281845.1 Anaerolineales bacterium
TTAGCCGGGGTCTTTTGCGCGTGTACTCGTCAGTACTTCCACCTCGTCCCCGACCCGCGCTCCCAGCCGGGCTGCGGCGTCGCCGTTGACGACGGCCAGGATCAGATCCCCGTAACTTCCGAACAGCGCGATCAACTCTCCGGCAGGTCGTTCTCCGAACGTGCGGACCAGGCCGTCGATCGTGGCCCCGGCGATGCGGACGACGGCCGAAGGCTCCGCGCCCAGATCCTGGCGCGTGATGTTCGTGCGGACGTTGCCGAAGTGATCGATGTGCTCGACGACGCCCAGCAGCCCTTGCGGGATCATCTCCGGTCGCGGCAAGAGCAGTCGAACAGGATCGGCGACCGACGATCCGACCTGCTCAAGGGAGACCCCATTGGCCAGGTGTGCCGCGACGGGCGCGAAGATGTCGCGGCCGTGGAAGACGTCGCTGACCTCCGGCAACCACCGTTCCCGCCGGTCGAGATGGACGAACGCCGTCGGTTGGCGCAGGCGCTCGGCGCGTTGCAGCAGGCGCGTCATCAGACCGTTGTCCGGACCGACGAACAGGTGCGGACCCAGCCGCGCCGCCAGCGGCCGGCGTTCCGTCCCGACGCCGGGATCGACCACCGCCAGGTGAATTGTGCCGTCGGGAAGATACGGGGCGGCCCGGCCGAGAATCCACGCCGCCTGGCGCACGTCCTGTGGCCCCACCAGATGACTCAGATCGATGAGACGCGCCCGCGGCGAGATCCCCAGGATCACGCCCTTCATCACCCCGACGTTGCCGTCCTTCAGGCCGAAGTCAGTCAGGAGGGTGATGATCGTCATCGAGGTTTCTCACAGGTGACAACTCGACCGGGTCTCACCACATCCTCTCGAGCAACTCCAACGCCCGGGCGCGTTCCTCTCCCGGAGGATATGCCGCCTCGGCGATCGACGCCAGATCGTTGTGCGGAACTCCGACCTGGCTGAGCCGCGCCGGCAACCCAAGCCGCGAGACCAAATCCCGCATGGCCTGCGCCGCGGCGCGCGCCGCCTTCGACTCGCCTTCCATCCGGGCCTCGCGGGCGATCCGCCGCCCGATGGCGGCCAACGGCGCCGGTTTGCGCGCGGCCTCCGCCTCCATCACCCACGGCAGGGTGATGCAGGAGGTCACACCATGGGGGACATCGTAGCGCGCCCCGACGCGCCTGCCTAAGATGTGGCTCATGCCCATTGCGGTGTTCACTTCACCGAAAAACGACATCCAGGCCGCGATCTGAAGCTCGCCCCGAACGGTCACGTCCTGCGCGTTTTCCTTCGAAGCCGGAAGCAGTCGGAACAGCCGGTCGATCGCCTCCAGCGCCATAACATCGGGGATCGGGTGGTCGCCGGGAGCCAGCAGGGTTTCGACAGCGTGGTCCATAGCCCGCATCCCTGAGGACAGCCAAAGCGGCATCGGCGTCGCTTGGGTCAATTCCGGGTCGAGGATCACCGACCGCGGGACCAGGCGGGGATCGGCAAATCCGGTCTTGGCCTTCTTCTCTTCGTCGGTCACGCCGACCAGATGGGAGAATTCCGCCGCCGACAGCGTGGTGGGAATCGCCAGGTGAGGCAGCAAGCGGCCGTCGGCCTCTTCGATCGCCCGGGCTACGGCTTTCGTCCCGTCGATCGGGCTGCCTCCGCCCAGGCTGAGGAGGAGGTCGGCCCGAGCCGCCCTTGCTTCGGCCGCTCCCCGGGTGACATCGCTCTTGGGTGTGTGCTGGCGAATCCCGGCGAACATCCCGGCCCATCGATGGCCGAGCTTCTCACGGATCCGGTCCACAAAGTCAGTCTTTTCGGAGAGGCTGTGGCCCGTGATCAGGAAGGCGCGCTCGCCCTTGAGCCGTTCGACCTCAGCGCCTAGCCTGGACAGGCTGCCCGGGCCATAAACCACGTGTTCTTGTGGCAGGTGGAAGTAATCGCCGTTCAACTCGAGCTCCTCCTCAGCGGCCACCAATTCGTTGTGCCCCGCGCGGCGCATCGATGGCCCGGAGATCCACGATAGGTTCAGCGGGTCCCCAGGAGACGTGAAAGCCATCCCGCAGCGCGGCGCCCCTTTTCCGCGCCGGCCGCTCCGCTCTGGCCGTTCACAACGATGGTGGGCCGGGGCGGGCTCTCTCCGTTCAGGCCGATCCAAACCGGGGCGAGGATCAGCCGAAACCCATCGAAGGCGAAACCTCTCGAGTCGAACCCCACATCCTGTACACCAGGCGGAATCTCACGCCGCGACCGCTCCCGGACCTCGGCGAAGACTTCGGCATGCGCGATGACCGCCGCATCCGACATCGGGACCTGATAGGTCTCTGCGGGCCAATCGGCGAGTGCCGCCGGCTGGAAAGGGCGCAGGCCGCTCACGTCGTAGGCGAGCGCGGACCGCGCCCAGCCTTCCGGCAACCGGCGACTGGCCGGTACCAGGTGATGCCTTTCCAAGACCAAGAGGGTCCCGGTCACAGTCTCCGTGACCCTATTCTCACGATCCTCGCGGACGCCTTTCCACGGCACTTGGCCGCTCAGATCGAAGGACCATAGTGGTAGGTAGAGGCCAAGCCAGGTCCGCACCTCCCGGGCCGGCACTCCTGCGCTGCGCGCCGGATCCGAGACCTGAAAGGGAAGGATTCCATCCGGAGGGATCAACTCCTCCGAGCCGGCGTGTTCGATCACATGCGCCGCACCGCAGTATGGACAGGTCAAGGAAAGCATTTCCGGCGCAAGAATGTAAGGTGCGCCGCATGCGGTGCAGCGAAACGTCCGCGTCCGCTTCGGCTTCCGGTGCCCGCGCGCCGTAGCCATCGCCACGACGAAATCCTGTTCGGCGACCGCCTCACCGCTCGCCAGCGAACGGCGCCACCCGCAATAGCCGCACGCGAGCCAGGCCCCGTCCGCGCTGGCCGCCAGCCGGCCCCCGCAGCGCGAACAGGCAAACCTCTCACCGGCCGTCACGTTCTCCGGCAACGGGAGTGGCGTGGGAAGGTGGTCTGCGTCGACCACCGACCCGGGTTTGAGACGGCCGTCTAAGACAGCTTGGGCCCGGCGTGCCTGCGGATGAGCCGGATCTCGGGCGAGGACTTCTTCGATGCAGCGTCGGACCTCCGCCGGGTCGTCGGCCGCCTGGCTCAACCACCACCAGGCATCGACCTGCATCTCCCCCGGCGCGTCCCGACGCAGAAGCCACTCCAGGTAGAAGCGCGCTTCCTGTTTGGATCCCCCCTTCGCCGCGGCGATCCCGCGGACGAGGAGGTCTCGAAGACTGTCAGAAGAAGCCATCAGCCGCAGGGATGAGGCGCCCTAGCCCCGCCCGCCACGCCGCCCCGGTGTCCTGGCGAGGACAGGCGTGCCTCGTCCCTACATCCCGTCCCCCTCCAGCCACGACGCTTGGTAGTCGGCTTTCTCGAACTCCAGCGCCGCCAGCGCCACCTGCAACGGATGGAAGGTATCGACCATGACGGCCAACTCCTGCGTCTCCTTCACCCCGATGGCGGCCTCGGTCACCCCGGGCTGGGGGCCGTGGGGCAGGCCGCTCGGATGCAGCGTGATGTCGTACTGCTGAATTCCCTTCCGCGACATGAAGTTGCCGTCGCAGTAGTAGATCACTTCGTCGGAGTTGACGTTGGAGTGGTTATACGGCACCGGGATCGCTTGCGGGTGATAGTCGTACAGGCGCGGAACAAAGGAGCACACGACGAAATTCCCGCCTTGGAAGGTCTGGTGCGCCGGCGGGGGTTGATGCACCTTCCCGGTGATGGGCATGTAGTCGTGGATGTTGAAGGCCCAGGGATACAGGTAGCCATCCCAGCCGGCGACGTCGAGTGGGTGGTGGTCGAGGATGTGGCGTGTCATCGTGTCACGCACTTTCACCCGGACCTCGAACTCGCCTCGCTCGGCGTGCGTCTCGAGCGCCTCCGGCGGCCGCAGGTCGCGCTCGCAGTAGGGCGCGTGCTCGAGTAGCTGACCGAATTCATTGCGGTACCGGCGCGGCGGCTCGATCTGCGACGGCGACTCGATCACAAAGAAGCGCCCCGGCCCATCGAGGTCCATGCGCCAAGTCGTGCCATAGGGGATCACCAGGTAATCGCCGGGCCCAAATGTCAGCCGGCCGAACTGGGAGTGGAACACCCCGGAGCCCTCATGGGCAAACCAGACTTCATAGGCCTGGGCATTGCGGTAGAAGTAGCCCATGCTTTGCGACGGCCGGCTGACTCCTAACGTGACGTCGGCGTTGCCCAGCAGAACCCGTCGTGCCGCCACCGGATCGCCGCCTGCCGGCACGTCGGCCGTGGCATAGGCGCGGTGCCGCAGCGGGCCGAAAGGCGCGTACTCGGCCCGCGTCGGGCCGAGCTCCTCGGAGTGGACAAGCCGCGGCGGCAGGAAGTGGTGGTACAGAATCGACTCGATTCCGGAAAAACCCTCCAGCCCCATCACTTCTTCGCGGTACAGCCCGCCGTCGGGTTTGCGGAACTGGACATGCCGCTTCTGCGGCAGCTCGCCCAGGCGGTAATAGAAAGGCATCGCGAACCTCCTCAAGGGCAGTGATCAGTAGGCGCAGGCTTTAGCCTGCGTCCGCCCGCAGCCTAAAGGCTGCGGCTACGCGACGACTGTATTCCTCAGGACACCCAATCGCTCCACCTCCAGCTCGACCACGTCGCCGGGTTGGAGCCAGGGCCCCTTGCCGCGCGTCAGCTCGAGAAGGCACCCGCTCCCGACAGTTCCCGAGCCAAGGACGTCGCCCGGAAAAAGGTCGACGCCGGAAGAAGCCCGGGCGATCATCTCGCCGAAAGAATAGCGTATCTCGGCCAGCCGGCCGCGCGACTTTTCTACTCCGTTGACCCGGGCCGCCATCGCAAGATCATAGACCCCCACCCGGCCGCTCGACTTCCCCAGCTCGTCCGGGGTGACCACCCAGGGGCCGAGGGAGGTGGCGAAGTCCTTTCCCTTGGCCGGCCCCAAGCCCACCCGCATCTCTCGCTGTTGCAGATCGCGCGCCGACCAGTCGTTCAGGACGGAGTATCCGAAGATGTAGTGGTCGGCCTCTCCTGCGGGAATGTCCCGGCCCCTCCGCCCGATGATGATGGCGACCTCGAGCTCGTAATCCAACGCCTGCGAACCTGGCGGGGCGGCGACCTGGTCTTCCGGTCCGACAATCGAGCCCGGGTTCGAGAAGTAGAAGGCGGGGAATTCGAACCACTCGGGCGGCACCGGCTTGTCTCGATTGGCGAAGGAGGCGGCCACATGCCGCTCGAAGGCGTAGAAGTTGCGCACGCTGGGAGGCCGCGGCAGTGGCGCGTGCAGCAAGACATCCGCACGTGGCCAACGGCGCCCGCCGTGCTCGGCCACGCGGGCCGCTGCCTCCCACCCCGACGGCCCGGCTTCGAGGAGCCCCAGCATCGTCGCCGGCAGGCCATCCGCCCCGGCCAATTCAACGACCGCTTCGCCGACGATGGCACCGAGGCGAGATGCTGCCGGGGCATCTCGCGGGGCAAACGTCACGTAGCGCACTTTCGCAAATTCACCCAAGGGGCCGGGGGGAGCGGCAAGGAGCGTGCCCATCCCCCCAGCCCCCTCCCTCGCCACACCTGCACCTGAGGCGCACCGCAGGTGCGGTGCAGGTGAGCGGCCGTTGAAAGCGACTTGTCTGAGTGGCGTCGATCGGCCGCCTTTCGACCGAACGGGTCCGCTTCGTGACGGCCACTGCTGGAAGCGGCGGTTCGGTTCATCGAATTGGAATGGCGCCCAACCGCCGGTTTCGTGGGTGGGGGGTGCCCCTCCGCTTCGCCCCGGGGTGCGGTGCGAGGGGTTCGAGGGGGAAAGGGGGGCGGGCATGTAATGGCCCGCCCCCCTTCCCCCTGGCAGAAGGAGCCACGTCTCTCCATCGTCCAGGGACAGCCCGCGGCCGTAGGCGAATTGGCTGCGGCGTAAGGCGGAAAGTCGTTCTTTCGCATCCCTGCTAGGTTCCCAGATACCCCTGCCTCTAAAGGTTGCCGCGCCGCTCCTGCTCGGCCTCCAGCGCTTCGAACAGAGCCTTGAAGTTGCCCTTGCCGAA
>DATEVL010000016.1:0-4999 GCA_035281845.1 Anaerolineales bacterium
GGCACCGAAGCCAGGGCGGCCAAGGAAAAGGGATAAGGGCGGGATCCGGCGTGGGTCAGTGTGAGCCTGGAGGACACTGACCCACGCCGTCGCGCGAAGACGATATTACCCGGTAACCGGCGGCTCCGGGATGGTCAGTTCGGGGAACAGATTCCGAACGGCATCCAGCCACTGTTGCCAGAACTCGGCTTCAGTGATATCGCCGAGCAGGTAGCTGGCGAGCGGGTCGTTCATCGCCCGCTGGATGGCGTCATCCGACCCGGTCAGCAGCGCACCGTTGACGTTGGGCGCGGCCTTCCCAAAGGCCTCGTAGTTGTTCTGTCCGCCCAGCCAATCGTAGAGAGCGGATCCGTCGAAGGTCGACGTGATCTTCTCGACGACGACCTGGCTGGAGACAAAATCGCCCGGCGCCTGCGCCTGATCGTCCGGCACTTCCGGATCGATCGCCTTGAGGTATTCGTTGGTGTAGACGCCCGTCGCCCAATTGGTCAGGTTGTCTTCGTCGAGGGCGACGAACTGGATGAACTCCTTGGCCAGATCCAGCTTCGGGCTGTCGGCCATGGCGCCGACCCAGGTGCCGCCCCACTGGTAGGCCATCGGGCCGTCAATCAAAGCCCAGTCGCCGCCGGTCTCGCCGGAGTTCGGCTGCAGCACGTACGGCAGACCCCAGGTCGGCAGGAAGTAGCTGAAGACGCGCTTGGCGTTGCCGTCGGCATCCACCAGGGTGTCGCTCATGCCGGCGAACCAGCCCTCGGTCCACTGCGTCGCCTGCGATTCGTATCCCTCATCCCGCATGAGCTTGGCGAACGCCACGTACTCCTCGACCTGCGGATCGATGACCAGTGTGTCATCGACGACCCACGGCTGGGCGCGGTTCGCCAGGAAGGGGTTGAACAGTTCTGCGGAGGTTCCGACGGTGAAGTAGTCTCCATCGCCGCATGCCTTGATCGTGGCGGCGGTTTCAAGGAACTTGTCCAGGTCGGCCACCATCGCCTGAACGGCGGCCGGATCGTCCGTCCCCAGGCACTCGGTGGCGATACTACGGCGGTAGAAGAAGGCGCCCGGGGTTGCCTGGTAGGAGTACCCCTTCGTCACACCTGCGTTGGTCCCGACCTGGACCACGCTGGGGTACGTCTTGAGCTCTTCCGTCAGGGGGAGCAAGTCGTTCAGATCCGCCAGAAAATCGGCCTCGACCCACTCCTTGACAAAGGCGGCTTCCAGGGCGACCACATCGGGGGCATCGGCCGTGCCCAGAGCAGCCTTCAGTTTCGTCTGATACTCACCGTTGGTCATCGGGATGATGGTATAGACGACGTCCACGTTGGGGTTTCTGCCCTCAAACGCGACCGCCATCGTCCGGATTTCGTTGGTGAACGACCAAACGTTCAGAACTTCCTTGGCGGCGGGTTCTTGCGGCGCAGCCGTGGGCTGTTCCGCAGGCGCGGCCGGCTCAGCCGGAGTCCCGGTCGCGCTGCCGCAAGCCGCCAGCAGCATAGCGGCAACCACCAGCAGGCTGCCAAGTTGCCAGAGTGACTTACGCATTTCCTTCTCCTCCAGGAACAGGATTCGGATCGGCTAGGGTTCGTGCCATGCGGAGAGCCCTCCGCACATCCTCGCTAGGTCTTGTGGGTTCTCGCCAGGGCTGAGGAGAAAACCACCCGCCCTTCCGGCTCCGATCGACGATCACCTCCTTCCAGCGGGGCATCTCTCATGGGCAATGTCGGCGAGGCAGCGGGTCCGTCGAATCACGCCGTTCAACTCCGGCCCGCCCAGGGCCGGCAGGAAGTGCGCTCCACCAGCTCCGTCGGGATCTTGCGAACCCGGTCTTCCAGAGGCTCGTGGTCGATCAATCGGACGAGCATCTGGACGGCGATGTAGCCCATCTCCGCCAGGAACTGGTCGACCGTGGTCAGCCCCAGGTACTTGGCCTCCGGGATGTTGTCGAACCCGACGACCGAACAATCGTCCGGGACACGCAGCCCCATTTCTTCGGCAGCTTGGAACACGCCGATCGCCGACTGATCGTTAGCGGCAAAGATCGCCGACGGTCGATCCTCCAACGAGAGCAGTTCCAGGGCCCGCCGGCGCCCGGTTTCGGTCGAAAAATCGCCAGACGCCACCAGCCGGTCGTCCTGATTGATGCCCGCCTTGGTCAGCGCGTCCCGATACGCTTTCAGGCGGCGCGCCCCGCTTCCGATCTCCGGCCGCCCGGTGATGAAGCCGATGCGCCGATGCCCCAGCCGAAGCAGATACTCCATCGCCTCGGTGGCGCCCTGGTAGTTCGCGCCCTGCACGAAGGGGTAGTTTGGGTTGTCCCCATGCGGGTCCACCGAAACAATCGGGGCGTCGGAGTCGAAGTCGGCCGCGGCGGAGGCTACGATGATGACTCCGTCGGCGATGGAGTTGTTCAGCAGAGAGACATAGTGCTGTTCGTGGGAGGCGGCGCCGCTCTTTTTCACGTCCCCGGTCGTATAGAGCAAGAGGTCAAACGTCGACTCGGCGATCGCCCGATTGATGCCCTTCATGATCTCGATGGAGTAGGGGAACCCGATATCGGGCACGACGAGCCCGATCAGGTTCTTGCGGCGGCTGCGCATGCTGCGCGCCGCCAGATTCGAGGTGTACCCCATTTCATCGATGACGGCGAGCACGCGTTGCTGCGTATCGCTCGCCACATCCACTCGGGAATTCAACACGCGCGAGACGGTGGAGATGGATACCCCCGCCGCCTTTGCGACGTCTGCGATGCCTGTGGACCGTCTTGAGGGCCTCATTCTGGCGCCTTCCGAGGAGGCTACCGAGAAGGTTACCGGTAACGTTCCCGGTGCACGCCCATTCTCCACCTATTCCGCAGGTTGTCAATACCTGGCCGCTGGATGCCCGATACCACATCGCCCTATCGGCTTGGTCCAGGGACGCCTCAGTTGGGATAGGGGTTTCCGCGGGAAGGCCGCGCATGCCAGGGACCTTCCCTGCACCCTCCCGCAGGATCATGGGGGTGAGCATGCGCATATCAGGCTTGGCAGGCCGTGGCTGAGCGGGACGGCCTCTTGGGGCCTTCCAGGCGACTGCCCGCTAGAACCTGGAGATTCCGCCCGGAGGACGCCGGATCTCCGACAGCCTGCCCGAGAAGGTAACCAAGGGAAGCGACTCTCGATCGAGGCCCGGCACGGAGCGGGGCTCCGCTGACGAAACCCGCCTTGGGGTTCTGCGGGAACGATCAACCGACAGGCCGGCCCCCAAAGGCGGCGCGGCTGTCGAATGAAGGGACTTGTTGAGACGACCGGTAGTCGAGGAGGCCGAGCCCTAGCTCGCCAGCACCTGGATCTGGCTGAATTCGGACATTGTCAGGCCCGGGAGGGCGCAGCTCCAGGTGTCGCCGGCGGCCGATTTCGAGCAGGCGAAGCGAGAGGCGCTGGGGGCATGGAGCAGGACTTCCACCTGGGTTGGACCCGCACCGTTGGGCGTTGCCACGGCAAAGGTGACGCCGCTGAGGAGGGAAGGATCGGTTGCCTCCAGCGTGAAGTGCATCTCGGACACGGTCACCGGCAGGCCGTTGTGGGAAGCGGACGAAGCGGAGGCGACCCCAAACGGGGGGAACCCGCCGGTGACTGCGAACAGGAGGTTGCCGGCGATCGCCGCCCCGAGGATGGCCAGCAGGTGGCTTCTCAGCTGACGGGCTGTGTTTCGGCGACTGTTGTTGCGAACCATTCCCTCATCCCGATCTCCCCGCCCTACAGTGTCTACTCTAGGGGAACGCTGCCGGTGCCGCATCTGGCATCGGAGGGATTTCCTTCTCGTCCGTTGGGAGATGAGGGGATCGGCCGTTCGGCGGAGGTCCTCCGCCGATTGGGGGAGGCGGCCCCAAGTCTGGGCCGGGGGAACGCTTGCTAGCCGGGCGCCCCTCCTACGCCCATCGCCATGGCAACGGCCTCGGCCCGGCTGCCTGCTCCAAGCTTGGAGAGAATGTTGCTGACGTGGGATTTGACGGTCGTCGGGGCGATCCGCAAGTCGAGCGCGATCTCCTCGTTGGTCATCCCCCGGACCAACAGGCGCAAGACCTCGCCCTCGCGTTCGGTCAGCCCGTGGCGCGCCTGGAAGGCCTGGACGTCTTGCTCGGGCGCCGGAGGCACAGGCATCTTCGCCAGCTGGCCTTCCAGCCGACCGAAACGCTTCAGCCGGCCGAGGACCGCAGCCAGGAGGTCTTGCGAATCGACCGGCTTCGTCAGATAGTCGTCCACGCCGAGCTCTTTACCGAAGCGCAGATCGGCCTCGTCGCTCTTGCCCGAGAGGAACAGGAAGGGGATCCAGATCCAGCTCGGATTGGCCGAGACACGCTCGTAAAGCTGGTATCCGTTCATCCGCGGCATCATGATGTCGGTGATGATCAAGTCGGGAGACTGCTCCCCCAGGACCTGCAGCGCCTGCAGGCCGTCCTCCGCCGTCAGAACGTGGAATTCGTGGGCACGCAGCATCTCGGTCACCGCTTGGAGCATCGCCGGTTCGTCGTCTACGACCAGGATCGTGGCCGAAATGGTCATGCTGCGGTTCCCCCAGCCGGCGCGGTCAAAGCTCGGCCGGCGGCGCCAAGTGCTTCAGGGTGGGCTGGATCCCCGAGATCGTGCGGGCGGCGCGCCGCCGAAGGCGTATGCGCGCCTTGCATCGGTATACTCTACACGCCCCGCGCGCGCTGCGCAAACCCTGGGCGACTGTCGCCCAGGGGCCAGAGCAACGGGCGACAATATCTCATCCTCCGATGTTGCCGGCGGCATGGCAGATCCCGCTTCCCTGATCGCGGAACGTCTTCCCGGCCGTGGGGACGAACTCCCATTCGTAGCGGTCCTCGTACAGGGTCATAACGAGCACGCCGAAGGTGTTGGGATCGCGCACTTCGCTGTTCGGCAACGCAAGAGGGAAGCCATAGTGACTGCCGCCGCCTGTGCCGACGACGAATTCACGAATCCCCCGATCGGGGTCGGCCTCTCCTTCCGTCCCTTGC
>DATEVL010000017.1:0-3483 GCA_035281845.1 Anaerolineales bacterium
ACCGCGACGAAATTCAGCCCCAGCCCGCCGAAGATTTCGTTCACCCCGCCGTACGCCTTGAGCAACCCGGCCAGCAACGCCCATATGGCCCCGCCCAGGATGCCCGCCAGGACGGCTATGCCGATCGCCAGCGCCGGCGGCAGGCCGCTTTCCAGGGTCAGCCGCAGCGCGCCGGTCGTGAAGATGGCGCCGAGGGTGATCTGCCCTTCGATCCCGATGTTCCATAGCCCGGCGGCGAAGGTCACCAGGAGCCCCGAGGTGGCCAGCACGAGGGGCACCCACGCCACCAGCACATCGGTGATCTTCTTGACCGAGCCCAGGGACCCGACGACGATCTGGCGGTAGGCTTCCAGCGGGGGCGCATCCGCCACCAGCAGGACGCCCGTCGTGAAGAGGAGCGCCAACAGAACGGCTCCCAACCGCAGGGCGGCTCCCGACAGTGCCACGCGGGGCCTCACGGGGCGATCTCCGGCCACCCTTTTCCGCCGATCAATTGGCCGAGCTGCTCGACCGTCGTCGTGCGGGCCGACAGAGAAGTTGAAACCCGGCCGCCGAAGAAGACATGAATCCGGTCGCTGTAGTGGAGGATTTCGTCCAGATCGGACGAGACGAAGATGATCGCCGTCCCCTGCCGGCAGCGTTCCTTGAGTTTGTCCCAGATCCAGATCACCGACTCGATATCCAGCCCCCGCGTCGGATGCTCCATCAAGAGCAGCGACAGTGTCTCGCGCAGTAACGCCAGCAGAGCCCGCTGCTGGTTTCCACCGGAGAGGTCCTCAACCGGGGTTTGCGGGGTGCCCTTGACCCGAAAGGCATCGATCTGCGTTCCGGCGCGCAGGTGGGCCGCCTGACGCTGGATCATGAACCCCTGGTGGGGCTGGGTCAGAGCGAAATGCTCAGCCAGATCGAGACCCGGAATGAGCCCCTCCTCCAGGCGTGCCGCCGGCATGAAGCCGACACCGCGCTGCAGGAATCCGTGATAGGAGCGACCGAGCACGTCTTCTCCGGCCAGGTGAATGCGCCCGTGCACGGGTCGGACCAGGCCGGCGCATGCCCGCAGGAACAACTGCTGCCCGCTGCCTTCCATCCCCGCCAGACCGATCACCTCTTGCCGCCCGACATGCAGACTGACCGGGCCGACCCTCATCCGCCGGTCCTCCACAACGACCTGATCCAGCTCCAGCACCCGATCGCCCGGAGGCGCTTCCAGGGGGGAACCCAGGTTGACCACCCGGCCGAACATCATCTCGACCAGGCGGTCGGTGTCGTACGGAGGGACGGCCTCGCCCACCAGCTGCCCGCGTCTCAGGACGGCGACGCGATGGCAGAGATGTTCCACGTCTTCGAGCTTGTGGGAAACGAAGATGATCGTCCTGCCTTCTTCGCTCAGCTTCTGCAGGGAGGCGAACAGGACCTCTTTCTGCAGCGCGCTGATACCGGTGGTGGGTTCATCCAGGATCAGGACGCGTGCACCCAGCCAGAGCAAGCGTAGCAGCTCGAGCTGCTGGCGCTCGCCGACGGTCAGCGCCTCGACGTAGGCCTCCGGGTCGAGGCCGAAGCCGAAACGACCGGCCAGCTCTTGCAGCACCGCCCGCGCCTGGCGGCGCTGTGGCCGCAATCCACCTTCCCGGCCGAGCAGGAAATTGTCCACGACCTGCATCGCCGGCACGTCCAGCGGGTCCTGGTGCAGCATGCCGATCCCCAGCGCGCCGGTGTCCTGCGGGGACTGGATGTGAGCCAGCCGGCCATCGAGCCAGATCTCCCCGCGATCGGCGCGTTGGAACCCGGAGAGGATCTTCATCAAGGTGCTCTTGCCGGCGCCGTTCTCGCCGAGGATCCCCTGGATCGTCCCCGGCGGAACGGCGAGGCTGATGCCGTCGTTGGCGCGCACCGGCCCGAAGGACTTGTAGATCTGGCGCAGTTCGACTTGCATGACAGGGAAAACGAGGGGGGAAGTCGCCTCCCCCCCTCGTCGTTTCCTCCACTACTCCGAAACGCTCTGGCCTTCCATCCCTTCGAGCAACTGCGGGAGGTACCAGACCTGCTGGTCGGTGCCGACTTCGCCGTCGGCCAGGTAGGCCGTCCCGTCCTGCAGGTTGATCGGGCCGGTCCACAGATTGAAACCGCTGGAGAGGGCGACGATGAAGTCACCCAGGGTGCCAGCATTGTCGGAACTGAGGGCAGGACCGTTGACGAAACCGACGGCCGACGTGTCGGGATTGTTGATGTCGCTCCAGTCCGGTCCGTTCCACTGGAAGACCGACGGGAACGAGCCGCCTTGCGCGGCCGTGATCAGCTCGAGGTAGGCCGGGCCCCAGTTGAAGTACGGCACACCCAGGCAAACCGCCTCTGCCTCGGCACAGGCGCCGATGTAGTCATAGGGAATCGCCCAAACGGCTTCGTCCGCCGCGCCGCGCCGGGCGGCCTCAACCAGCGATTCGGTCGTGTCGATGCCCGAGAGGACGACGTCGTAGCCGCTGTCGAAGAAGTCATTCGCCACCTGCGTTGGATCCGAGGTGAAGCCCGGGATGTTGAACCAGAAGCCGATCCAGGTGACCTTGAAAGCCAGGTCCGCCGGATCGTTTCCCAGGACGTCACTCCAGCAGTGGCGGGCGCCGAGGAACGCGGAGGCCGCCAGGCGGCGCGTCTCATCGTTGATCAGCGGTCCCAAGTACCCGATCTTGCCGGTCTGGGTGGTCAACGCCGCGGCGCAGCCGGCGATCATCTTGCCGTACTCCATGCGCCCCATCACGTTCGACATATTGGGGATCTCGACGTAGGCGTCGCCGTCCTGCCAGATCTGGTCGCCGGAGGCCATGATGACATCGATTTCCGGGTTGGCCTGGGCGAAGGTCGTCGAGGCGTCCTTCATGTCATCGGAGTTGAAGATGATCAGTTGGGCGCCTTGGGCCACAAGGTCCTCGGCCAGCTGGTCGGGCGTGGTGCCCGGCCGGTCGGCCGGGTTGACCTTGTCGAGGTAGACCATCTCGAGGTCGGCGCCGTTGTCGACGACGTACTGGCCGGCATCGTAGTGCGCCTGGCTCCAGCCGTGGTCATTGTACGGGCCGACCAGCAGCATGCCGAAGATGAACGGCTCGGCCGGTGCGGGGACCTCGGTGGCCGGGGCCGCCGTCGCTTCGGGTGCGGGGGCGGTCGTCGGCTCGACGGGAGCGGCGGTAGGCGTGGCGCAGGACGCCAGGACCATCGCCGCCGCAACCATCAGGGTGACGACGCGCCATAGATTCTTAACGGACATTTCTTACTCCTCCTGTCTTGCGAATGGGAAAGATGCGGAAGGGCTCGACGGCGTTGGCGGGGTCTTCACCTCCTTTTCGGCACAATCCGTCCGGGGACCAACCCTACAAGACGACGTAGGTTCCGGTCTTGCCTTCCAGGGCGCGTTCGATGTTCTCCGGATTGGTGATCAGCGCTTGCTTGCCGCCCTGCTCCAGGAACTTAATGATAGCCTCGATCTTCGGGCCC
>DATEVL010000018.1:0-2329 GCA_035281845.1 Anaerolineales bacterium
CCGCGGGGTCGCCCCGACTCGCCTGGCATCATGGCGAGATAATCGGTTTCATCAGATCCCAGCTCGCCCTCCGTCGCTCGTACGCGCCAGGGCGGCCTCCTCTTCGCTGCGCGCCACGGCCCACCCGAGTTGAAAGCCAGCCCCCGGAGCTCGAGCAGGCACCCGTCCGACGGAGGTCAGGCAGGCCGCCGCCGGGTGCCTATAATGACCCCGTGCGCAACATCGGCGGCGACCCGACATTCACATCCGGGAGGACCGCATGCCCCTTGCCCAGACCCTGATCGAGACGCGCCGCTTGGTCAAACGCTACGGCGAGAAGGTCGCCGTCGACGATGTGACCCTGGAGGTCTATGCCGGCGAGATCTTTGGATTCCTCGGACCGAACGGTGCCGGCAAGACGACCACGATCAAGGTCGTCGTCGGTCTGCTTCAGCCCACCGCCGGGGAGGTCCGAGTGGCGGGTTGGGACGTCCAGACGGAGCCGCTACGGGCCAAGGCGGCCAGTGGCTACGTCCCGGATGAACCCACCCTCTACCCCAAACTCACCGGCCGGGAGCTGCTCCGCTTTGTGGGCGATCTCTACGGGATCGACAGCGCCCAGGTCGACCGGCGCATGGAAGAACTGCTGCGACTGTTCGACCTGACCTCGGCGGCCGATGACACGATCGACTCCTACAGCCACGGCATGAGGCAGAAAGTCTCCCTGGCGGCAGCGCTCGTTCACGACCCGAAGGTTCTGGTGCTGGATGAACCGACGGTCGGCCTCGACCCCAGGTCGGCGCGGCTGATCAAGGACATCCTTCGGCAGCTCGCCGACCGCGGTGCGGCCGTCTTCCTCTCCACCCACATCCTGGAGATCGCCGAGAACATGTGCGACCGGATTGGGATCATCAACCAGGGGCGGCTGATCGCCGCCGGAACGATGGCCGAGCTGCGGGCCCTGGGCCAGGGGCAGAGTCGTCTGGAGGATATCTTCCTCAGCCTCACCGGCGGGGCGGAGTATGCCGAGATCGCCGAAGTCCTCAAATGAGTGGTCTGTGGTCCGTGGTCGGTGGTCAGAACGGAGCTGTCAGCCATCAGCGATCAGCTGTCAGCAATGAGCCGAGTCCTTCGTGGGGATGGTTTCCCGTTGTGGCGCGCCATGAAGCCATCCATCGCCAATCGCTAATCGCCAATCGCCAACGACTAACCACCGACCACCGATCACGGACCTCGGTCTTCCGATGACCGACTCTTTCCGCGGCGAAGCGCTGTGGCCGGCCACCTGGAGGTTGCTGCGCCTCCGTTTGTCGATCTGGGTCAACGGCTTCCGACGCGCACGACGCGGGGAGAAAGTCGGCCGGGTTCTCATCCTGCTCTTCCTGGCGGCGGTCATGGCGGGTGTGTTCTTCGGGACGCGTGGCTTGCTCGGGTTCCTGCATTCAGCCGAGTTCGCCGCGGCGGTCCCGGACATGACGCGCTTCATCCGCAGCGTGCCGGTGTTGGTCATGGGCGCCGCCTTCTTGGGAATCTTGTTGACCAGCTTCGGAGTCCTGCTCCAGGCGCTCTACCTTTCGGGCGACATGGACTTCCTGCTGGCTGCGCCGATCCCGATTCGGGCCGTCTTTCTGAGCAAGCTTATGCAGGCCATCATCCCCAACTTCGGGCTCGTCTGCCTGCTGGCTCTGCCCCTGCTCTTCGGCCTGGGTGCCGCCGGCGGCTATGGCGCCGCCTACTATCCGCTGGTCGTGGCGGCGCTGGCGGCGCTGTCGCTGGCGGGCGCCGGGATTTCCAGCTTGCTGGTCATGGGCATCGTGCGCGTCTTCCCGGCGCGGCGGGTGGCCGAAGTGCTCGGTTTCGTCGGCGCTCTGCTGACGATCCTGTGCTCGCAGTCCGGGCAGTTCGCCAACCTGTCGGACCCTTCCGGCGACCGGCTGGCGCAGACGGCCACGTTGGTGACTCGTTTCGACGCGCCGTGGTCACCGTTGGCCTGGGCCGGGAGAGGGGTGGTCGAGATCGGAGAAGGGCGCTGGTGGCCGGGGGTGGGATGGGTCGTGGCGACGCTGGTGCTCTGCTTCATCGTCTTCGCCGCCGCGCTGGCCTCGTCCGAGCGCCTGTACTACAGCGGTTGGGCCAGCGTCTCCATCGCCAGCGGGCGCAAACGTCCGGCGCGGGCCGGGCTCCGCCGCACAGCGAAGCCGCGTGTGCGCCAACGGCGAACCTCTCCGGTGCGGGCCATCATCTCCAAGGACTTCATCTTGCTGCGCCGCGATCTACGCAACCTCTCGCAAGTGATCACACCCGTCATCATGGGAGTTGTCTATACCATGCTTCTGATTCGTGGCGGGGG
>DATEVL010000019.1:0-22568 GCA_035281845.1 Anaerolineales bacterium
GACCGACAGGGTTTAGTGTTTCCCAGGGGAGGGAAACAGCCTTCCCCCAGTAGTCGAGGACGACGACCCCGTCGCTGCAAACCCCGCCGACCCGGCCAGCGACGACGACCGGGTCGACTCGTCGCAAGTCGACCCGGAGCCGCTCGATCTGATCGAGCATGGCGGCCTCCCACCGTCGGTGCGCTTCGTCAACACTTGGGAGTGAGGAACCCACCCCGCCGGCGTGGTCGGTCCATCCCCCCATGGTTCAGCGCTGGCTCGCCTCGATGTATTCGCGGATGGTCGGGACGGCCGTCAGGCGCTCGTGGAAGAAGTTGTTGACCAGGTTGATCACGTGGGCGCGGGCGGCTTCGACGGGTTGAGTGTCGGCGGACCCGGTCTCGGCCAGGCCATCCCGCAGCCGCAGCAGCTCCTTGACGATGGCCGCCTCGCGATCATCGTCGAGCGACCGAACCACCTCCAGGATGAGCTTGTCGGTTTGTTCGACGAGGGCCTCGGTGGGAATGCCGGCGTCGGGCTGGGCGGCGTCGTCGATGGTCCGAATCAGCGTCCACACCTGATAGAGCACCGTCGTCGGCTCGTCGAAAAGCTCCCGAAGGTAGGCCGCTTCCTCGTAGCGCCCGGTGAGGCGGAAGACGTTGTACATGCGCTTGGCGGCCTTGCCGTAGTTCAGATCCTTCGTCAGATACTTGTGGACCTCTTTCTCCAACTGGGCGACGTAATCCTCGAGGGCGTCGGCGGAAACATGACGGGCGAGCTTCGAGAAGATCGGGATCGACTCGGCCTCCAGGTAGACCTCCTGGAAGTAGGGGTCGAGATACCCGTCGAGAGGGGTGATCGAACCGTCAGGCGCTTCCCAGGTGACGTCGAGCATGTTGCTGGCGTTGGCCAACTGGCCGCGGGCCGGATCGGCGACAACCCAATCCAGTTTGCACCAGCCCGGATCGCGCGCTGCCGCCTCCCATGCGACGACGGCCGGCGTTCCATCGGCATGGAAGCCTTCGATCCGACCGAGGCGGATCTCCTCCGGTCGCCACGCGATCGGAGCGCCGGTCTTCACCGGCTCGCCGTCCCGTAGCATGTCCTCGGGGAACGATCCCAACTTCACTTCGATCAGCTGGTGGGTCGGGCCCTTGGCCGTGGCCAGGGCCTTGTCGCGCATCAAACGGGCTAGGATGGCGCAGGCCTCTTGGCGGGTTGGGGCGTGGATGTTGACGCGTTCAAAGTAGTCGCAGTCGCCTGGGTAGGACTGAATCTTGGACTGGGCGGCGGAACCGGAGAGCGCCAGCGCCGTCTCGACGACGCCGGGCTCGTCCTGGAATTCGACCAGGCGGCCGATGGCGCGAAAGCGCTCGAGATCCTGCGGCGCAAAATCCAGCATGCTGACCTTGTGACCGAAGACCCCGGTGCGCGAGTCGAAGACGATGTCCCCGCCGCTGCCGGCGGCCATGGCACTGAGCCAGCGAAGCGCCTCGGCTTCGTCCATTTCGACCCCGAGGCGGCGAGCCGATTCGAGCATCTGTTGCAGCTCTTCCCGGGATTGTGAGGGGTCCGCCATGGGCTCTCCTTGGCTGGTCGCAAAACTCGCAGCGAGCTCTAAGCTCGCGGCGAACTCGGGCTCTCCTACGGCTGGATCGTACGGAGATAGGCGATGATGTTCTTCAGATCGTCTTCGGTGAACGCGGGATTGTTGCCTCTGGGAGGCATGTCGACCCCGGTGGTGTTGAGCGGGTCGCTAGCCGGCCGCCCGGCCAGGAGAAAGGCAAGCATCTGCTCATCGGTCTGTGCCGGAAGGAATTCGCTCGTCGTCAGATCCTTGCCCAGGCCGGGGATGCCTTTGCCGTCCACCCCATGACAGGTGACGCACGTCGTGAGGAACGCCGCGCGACCGGCTTCGGGATCGCCGAAGGGCGCCGCCTTCGAACCGCAGGCGGCCAGGAGGCCGGCCGCCAAGATGAGAAGAGCAGGGAGATACCCTCGGGGCATGGTTGAAGCTCCTGTGTTGGGTGCAGGTTCGGTGCGATCCGGCCGTCCCATCGGGGGGGCGTTGGGTGACGCCTGGATTCGCCCGTGGATGTGGAGCGGGGCGAATTGTAACGCTGTGCCGAATCCGCCAGGCCGGCGCTTCGATGAACGCGGAGTTGCGTCTAGCCGGGCCCGTCCCGATGACTCGTCACAACCGGGCTACCGTCAGCTCGGTGAAGCGAGGGTTGCCGTGAAGGGATGCCAGATCTGAGTCCTCCGTCGACCACTCCCGAAGATCCGGATTCAACTCGAGGCCCTTTCGCAAAGACTCGAGGGCCGCAGCGGACTGGCCGGACAGCGCGAGGTGGCAGGCCATGTTGTAGTGCACAACTCCATGCCACTCTGGAGCGGGGTCGAGGTCGATGAGCCTCACGCTCAGAGCCTCCATCCACGCGAGGGCGCGAGGCGCTCTCCCGAAGCGAATCGCGTAATCTGAAAAGTGGAAAACCGGGTGGGTGCCTGCATCGACGGTCACTCGGCGCCAGACGGGGCGGCTACCGGCGGAGCCGGAGGGAGCCGCCAGCATGGCGTCCGTGGTTTCGCGCAGGGATTCCAGGAAGCCGTGCCACGCCTCGCGCGACCGCTTGCTCACCTCGTCCCAACTCAAGTCACGATTCTGTTCGTAAAGGAGGCGGTTGACCCCGTCGAGCTCTTGCTCCTCTTCCTCAACCTCCCCCGGAGAATGAGCCGCCAGCTGCTGGCTGCCCCGGACTCGCCACGAGGCGACATGTGCGACGGTGTCCTTCGCCGTCCAGTTTTCGGCCGTGCCCGTGGCCTCCCGTTCGGTGGCCGGGAGATCGTCCAGGAATTCGACCTCGACGTCTCGTACATAAGCCGTCAGGTCCAGGAGCTTTGCCTGCAGGGTCATGAGTCAACTCGGAGGCGACGGAAATCGAATTCTACACCGCGAGGGTGTACTGTTGGCGGGTGTCCATCAAGCCACGTCCTCAGGACTGGATGAAGCTCTCGACCCCCAAGGCGAAGCCTGCCAGCGCGTCGGCGCCGGAGGTGTGGCCAATTCGGCAAAGACGGTTCACCGCAGCGGCGCTGGCCGCCTCGTCGCCTGCCGCCCACGCCTCGACTAGGTGGTGCCAATCCATGCCGGCAGCGCCAACCGCCCCGGCTCGCAGGTAGGCCCCCGAGACCGTCGTCGTCCGAGGGGCCCCCGCGTTGGCGATCGCTCCCGAGGGGACAAGGGCGGAGGATTCCGGCGCCCAGGCCCACACGCTGTAGATCGCACCCAGGAGAAAATCGTCTCCCGCCGGAGTGAATCCCGTACCCAGACCGGCGAGTCCGGCCGCCGTCGTTTCGAGATTGTGGACCGCGATTTCTGCCGGCGGAGAGAGCTGCCGGACGCAGTGAACCAGGGCAGAAAGAAACGGGCCGGAGCGGCGGCGGAGTTCATTCACAAAACGGGTCTGTCCCGCTTGGACGGGACTCAACAGAGCCGCCAGGCTACCTGGAGGAGCGAAGCTGGCGATGGATTGACGCAGGAAAGGGAGGCCGGCCCTGAGAAGGGCTGGCGATTGGATCGCTTCCCAGCTCGGCCGCGCCGGCCACGGTCTTCCTGTGAGTTGGATGGTCAGCCGGCCAGATCGGATTTGCCTGTCGGCGAACTGCACCGAGTCGCCGGGACGGAGCGAACGGTCAAAGAATCCACGGGCGATGGGCAGGACAATGGCAAGGGGACCGGGTCCGACTTCGCTGCTGACGAGCGCCAACACATCGCCGCCCTGATTCACCAGGTAGGCTGCGGATGGGAAGACGTTGAGCACTGTCCCGTCGGTCGACCGCAGCAGCGCCGGCTGAATGGATGTTGAAATCCACGACGACCGGATGGAAAGAGACCCGGCAACCGGCGGGCGATCCTGGCCGAGTCGGGGCCGACGCATCAACGCTTGGCTTGGGCTTCGTTGACCAGTTCCCATAAGCGGTTCGGGTTGAGGGGAATCTCCCGTATTTCCAGCGGAAGATCGGAAAAAGCGTCTTCGATGGCCTGCGCGAACGCCGGACCGGCGGGAATCGCGCCGGCCTCGCCGGCTCCCTTGACGCCCAGCGGGTTGCCCGGAGAAGGCGTTTCCTCATGCCCGACGAGAATCTCCGGGACCTCGAGGGCCGTCGGCATCAGGTAATCCATGAACGAAGCGTTGAGCAGTTGGCCGTTCTCGTCGTACATCAACTTCTCGTAGTAAGCGTTGGCCACGCCTTGCGCCACGCCGCCGTGCACCTGCCCTTCCAGGATCAGCGGGTTCAGCACCTTGCCGCAGTCGTGAACCACGACGTACTTCTGGATATGCACTCCCATCGTCTCCGGGTCGACCTCGAGGATCAGGGCGTGGACCCCGCTGGAGGTGGCGCCGCGCTCGGGGCCGAAGTACTCGGTGGCTTCCAGGCCCGGCTCGGTGCCGGGGCGGACCGCCCCGCGCAATGGGTTGGCCCGCGACGCAAGATCCTTGAGGGCCACGCTTCGTGACGGATCCGCCCGCGACCGCGCCGCCCCACCGACCAGTTCGATCTGATCCTCGGGCAAGCCGAGCTCTTCGCCGGCTGCGCGCAGGACCTTCTTGCGCACGCTCAGCGCTGCAGCGTGGACCGCGTTCCCGGCCACGACCGCGCCCCGGCTGGCGAAGGTCCCTGAGCCCCAGTGGAATTGGTCCGTGTCGCCGGTGACGATCTCGACATCTCCGGCATCGACGCCGAGCTGCTCGGCGGCGATCTGTGCGAAGGACGTGAAGTGGCCCTGTCCCTGCGTGCCGACGCCGGTGGCGACGCTGACCTTGCCCGTCGGTTCCACTTGCACCCGGGCGCCCTCATAGGGGCCGATGCCTGTCCCCTCGACATAGGCCACCACCCCGATTCCCAGCCGCCGGCCTTCGGCCCGGGCCTTCGGCTGGACCTCGCGCACGAACTCGTCATGGCCGACTTTGCGCAGAGCATGGTCGAGGACAGGCTGGTAGTTCCCGCTGTCGTAGACCAGCGGGGTGAAGTCCTGATAGATGATCTGGTTGTCGTACGGGAAGGCCTCCGGAGGGAGGAAGTTGCGGCGCCGAATCTCGACACGGTCGATGCCCAGTTGGCGGGCGGCGATATCGAGCAGACGCTCGATCACGAATACCCCATGCTGTCGGCCGGCGCCGCGGTAGGGCGTGACGATGGTCTTGTTGGTGAAGACGGCTTTGAAGTCGCTGTAGTAGTTCGGGATGTTGTAGGGGCCGAGCAGCGTGCACTGGCTGTTGATCGGCACCGTCAGGCCGTAGGGATCGTAGGCGCCGGTGTCGTGCAGAAAGACGTCGTGGACTCCGAGGATCCTCCCGTCCTGGGTGAGGGCGATCTCGGCGTCATGAATCTGACTGCGCTCGTGGGTCGTGCCGACGAAGTTCTCGGCGCGGTCCTCGATCCATTTGACCGGGCGGCCGAGCTGCATCGCCGCCCACGGCACGACCAATTCCTCCGGGTAGAACATCATGATCTTGGGACCGAATCCACCGCCGACGAACGGCGCGATGACGCGCACTTGATGCTCGGCGAGGTGCAGGCGCGCCGCCAGACCGTTGCGGATCGGGATCGGCGCTTGCGTCGTGTCCCACACCGTCAGGCGCGCCTGGCGGGAGTCCCATTCGGCCACCACCCCGCGGTTCTCCAGCGCCGCCGCTGCGCCGTGGTCGTAGATCAGACGGCGGGCGATGATGACGTCGGCCTGCGATCGGATGGCCTCGTAGCTGCCGCGCTCCTGGATGACGTGCGCCGCCAGATTGGATTCCAGGTCGTCGTGGACGAGGGGTGAGTCGGCGGCCAAGGCCTGCTCCAGATCGACGACTGGCGTCAGCGGCTCATAGTCAACCTCGATATCGGCCAGGGCATCCTCGGCCAGGTAGCGGTTCTCCGCCACGACGACGGCGATGACCTCGCCGGCGTGGCGGACCTTGTCGCGGGCCAGCGGCACCTGCGTCCGCTCATGGAATACGAGGCGCTCGATCGGCGGGGGCGAAACCAGCAGGGGGCCCGGTCGCCAGTAGTCCCCGAGATCGGGGGCGGTGTAGACGGCGAGAACACCCGGACGGGCGCGGGCGCGTGCGGCGTCGACCCGGCGCAAGCGCGCATGGGCATACGGGCTGCGCAGAAACGCGGCGTGGACCAAGCCTTCCAGGTGGACATCGTCCGTGAACAGCGCCTGACCGGTGAGCAGGCGAGGGTCCTCATTGCGGCGGCGGGATTTGCCGAGGGTCTCGGTGGTTGTCTGGCTAGCCATTGTCATCTCCGTGCGGACCGGGGCTGGGCTTTCCTTCAACTGCCGGCGGCCTTTGCCTCAGCCGCTGAAGTGCGATTCGCGGCGAGTCCGTCGACCAGGGGACCTCCGGCGGCGCCATCGTCAACTTCGCCAAATCCAGGAGGACCGAATCATAATTCACCCGCCAACCGGCGAAATCCTTCCAGGCCCGTTCACGGTCGGGTCTCAAAGGCAGTCCGCTGGCGGCCAGGCTATCGTACGCCACCTGGAACTCTTCGTGAGTGATGCTGATGGGATCGTCGGGCTTTGGGTTCGAATCGTATCGGATGCGGAACAGGTCGGCGATCTCTCGCAGGGCCAGGTATCCGGCCCGGATGCACAGGTCCACCTGGGCGTTATGCGGGACGTCGAGGGTCGAGGCGGTGAGCGAGGCGGCATCGAGCACCGCCCCGGAGGCCGTCACCCAGGCCCGGGCAGGATTCGGCGATCGAAAGAACCCTAACGCCGCCAGCGAAGTGTGACTCTCCTCTAGTTCCGCGAACCAGGACTCCCAGGTAATCCACAGATCGTTCAACCGATCGAGCCGCCCGAGCCGGTGGTACCGCTCCAGCATTTCGATCGCCGAGGGGGGCGACCCGGCACGGACGTCCAGCAAAGTTACGGCCGTTTCTCTGCGCGAGAAGGTGGCGTACATCGTGGGCAGGTACGAGATCAGCAAAGCCAGAAGCAGCAATCCGATGGCGGCCTCGCTGAAGTTCAGAAGGGCGAGGGGCAGAGCCTCACCCGACACGAAGCCCAGGGTCAGGAGAGACGAGCCGCTGAGTAAGATAGCCTGCTCCCAGGTTTCGACTCCCAGCCCCAGGTAGATGCCGGCGTAGCCCAGCAGCACCAACGCCAGCCAAACCAGGGGCAGGAGGAGCAGGCCAATCGGGGCATAGAGCGCCATGATCCGATCGCTCACGAGGTAGTTTGGTGAGAAGCGCAGGCGCAGGTCGAACAGGCGGCGCAAGCTGCGAAAGACGAAACGCGTGATGGGGTCGCGCGCGCTGCGGGGAAGCACGAAGGTGCGAACGGCGGAGAGCAGGGCACTGACCACCAGGACCACGCCGGCCAAGAAGACTGCCGCGCGCAGAAGCCACCACGGCGACTCCGTCATTTCTCGGGCCAGCGCCAGGCGCGGATCTGCGCCGTGTGCTCGCGCTCATGTTCGAAGGAGTATTCAGCGATCCACCGCCAGAGCGGGTTGCCGTGCAACCACGTCTCGGGGCGACGCCGTGTCAGATCGTCGTCCGACAGCATCTGGATCCAGCGCAGGGTTTGGCGGCGCACGCCGTGGAAGTCTTCCTGGACGCGCTCGAACGGGCGATCCTTGGTCTCGGCGTGCCAGCGGGCATTGATCTTGGCGAAGGCTGGGCTGCGCGACAGGGCCTCACCCGTTGGGCGACGCCCGTCCTTGAGGTGCGCCAGCAAGCGCACGAGTTCGGCCTCCCACAGGCTCAGGTGCTGAAGCAGGTCACGGACAGACCATTCTCCAGCAACTCCGTGGGTGACAAGTTGCTCGGGAGTCAGGCCGTCGATGGCGTCGAGCAACCGGCCGCGCGAGTCCCCGAGCGCGGCCCGGACTTCATCCTTCGTCACAACGCAACCTCTTGGTAGCCACGGGCTTTAGCCCGTGTCAGCCACGCAGGCTAAAGCCTGCGGCTACCGGATTCTCCTCCGGCGCCGGAGATATCTTGGTCACACCCACGCCACAGCGCGGCAGAAGGCGGCTTCGCCGCCCTTGAACTTCCACGGAAACGCGCCCAGGGTCAGGCGCTTGTTGTGCAGTTCCTTCAGGCCGATATCCCCGCCCAGATTCTCGACGTGGATGCAGTCGTGGGGGAAGAGGGCATTATGGGTGAGCTGGTAGGCGGAGTCCGGGAACAGCTCGTCGATCTTGTCGGCGCCGAACTTGGCCTCGACCCTGGCCCGGACCTTCTGCCAGTGCTCGAGCCCACCTTTGCCCAGGAACCGGCCGATGGGGAGATTCATCGGGTGGTCGGTGGAGATCATGTCGACGCCCCAGATGTGGATCTTCTTCTTCAGGAGCCAGTCGCACAGGCTGAAGTGGGGTCCCGGATGGCGCTGGATATAGCGTTCCTCGTCGCCGTCCGGGCTGAGGAAAGAATAACGGTGCCAGCCGGTGTGGAGAAAGAGAATGTCCCCGTCGCGCACGTCGGCGCGCTTTTCGATGTCTTCAGGGCGGAAGAGGTCGAGGTCGTCGAGCATGTCGCTCAAGTCGACGATGACGCCCGGTCCGTAACACCACTCGATGGGGATCTCGTCGATGGTCTTGCCCGTGGTGACGAAGTGCCGCGGGGCGTCGAGGTGGGTGCCCATGTGGTTGGAGGTTTGGATGTATTGGGCGTTCACCCCGTGCTCCGACTTGCGTTTGATGTACTTGACTTCGAAAGGCGGATAGAAGGGCCAGAAGGAGCAGTCCTGGTTGAGGGGTTGGGAGAGATCGTAGATTTTCATGGGGGCCTCCTTGTGGGAATGGAGAATGGAGATTAGGGATTGGAGATTAGCCCGTCCTCATCCAGGATCAGGTGGTGGAGTTGGATAGGGTTTGTGACGGCGTATGGATGACCCCCTAGTTCTCGAACGACGCGTGAGGCGCCGTCCTTGTCCTGTCGGCTCTGCGCTCGGAGGCTCCGAACAAAGGCGTTCAGCTTCTGCGCTACTACGGCCAATTGGCCGTCGAGGTGGGCAAAATCAGTGTCCGACATCAGCTGGCGAGCTCGCGCCCGGCCGATCCAGTATCTGGTCTCAAAGACGCTCCCTCGGGCATAATAGAGAAACCGTATCTTGTCGGCGTAGTGGTACCGCCCGAAAGCCTCGGCGATATTCGCTCCGACAGAGTCGGCTGCGCGGACAAGCTGCTCACCAACCACGTCCCGTGCCAGCCTTTCCCACTTGAGCACGCGGTTCCACAGTTCGTCCGAAATCACTTGCGCCTCGCTCAGGACCTCTAGATCCTCGAGACCCTTGGCCATTCTCAGTCTCCTATGAGTTGCACCCAATGACCGACCTCAATCTCAAATCCCAAATCTCAAATCTCATACTTCTCCGCAAACGCCACCAGCGCCTGCTGGAAGATTTCCAAGGGTGGGCGGACCAGTCCGGCGCCGACCTGGCCGACGCCGGGCTGGCGGTGGGCGATGCCGGTGTTGATGCGCGGGGTGATCCCGAGCTCCACGACCTTCCGGATGTCGATGCCGGTCGGGGTGCCGCGAAAATCGAGCGAGGGCATGCTGAAGATCTTGTGCTCGGCGATGGTGATCTCGTACATCTCGAGGGTGGCGTTGAGCGCGTCCTTCGGCGAGCCGCCGACGAAGGTGACGATCGCCGGCGCCGTCGCCATGGCGAAGCCGCCGATGCCGGCGGTCTCGGTGATGGCGCTGTCGCCGATGTCGGGATTGGCGTCGGCGGCGCTGAAGCCGGGGAAATAGAGTCCCTCCGGAACGGCGGCCGGCGCGGTGAACCAGGCGTCGCCCAGCCCGCTGACCCGAATGCCGAAGTCGGTGCCGTTACGGGCCATGACGGTGACGATCGTGCTGCCGTCGATCCCGTGCCCGGCGAGGGTCATCGCTTTGCAGGCGGCCATCACCGGATTGAGGATGCTCAAGGCGTTCTCCCCGATGAATTGCAGAACCTCGGCCTTGGTCTCCTCCCCCAGGGGCAGGCGGGCGATCCGCGGGGCCAGGAATCGCAGGAAGAGGAGCGAGCCGGCTTTGTTGCGGTTGTGGCCTTCGTCGCCCATGTGAAGCGCCTCGGCCATCGTCGCCCGCAGGTCGAGCCCGTCGCCTCCGGCGAGCGCCTCCCCGATCGTCGGGCCGAGGGTGTCATTCATCCAGCGCAGCCGGCGCAAGACCTCCTCACTGAACGCGCCGTAGCGCAGGACCTTGCCGTAGCCCTCGTTCAAGTTGGAGAAGGTCCGGCGCTGGTGGGTCACGTCCTCGAGCATATAGACGGCCATCGACGACGAAATCACCCCGGCCATCGGGCCGACCGCGTCGTGGTCGTGGCAGGGCTCCAGGCGTATCTCGCCGCGCTGCGCCAGCGCCACGGCCGACGCTTCGTCGCGGGCGCGGCCCTCGAAGATCAGCGCGCCGACGACGGCGCCGCGCAGTGGCCCCGACATTCGCTCCCATTCGATCGGCGGGCCGGCGTGGAGCAGAAGATCTGCCTCCATGCCTGGGATGACGTCGCGCGCCGGGGCCACACCCCGCAGGATCGGCCGGGAGTCCATCATGCGTTCGACGGCTTTCGCATTAGCCTCGTCGATGTTCATGGCTGCTCCTTACGAACCGGACGGGCTCTTCATGCGGGCCAGGATCGCCATCAGTCGCTCGTCGCCGCCGGCGGGAGGGCGCCAGTCGACGTGCAACGTGGCCGCACCCTGGGCCACCAGGCTCTCGTAGAACGACTCCAGGCCAACGTTGATCGCCGCCGGAGTCCGGAACGCCTCCAGGGATACCGGCGTAGGCCACGGCTCGGCCTCCGGAGGCAGGAGGCGGGCGATTTCGTCGAGAGCTTCACGCAAACCGGTAAAGACGCGGGCACCGGAGGCTCGAAACTTCTCGATCTGCCCCTCCATGCCTTGCGGGTCGAGATCGGTGCCGATGACGCAGACCAAGACCTTCAGATCGCTCCGCTCGAGTGCTTCGGCGACGGCCGGCGCCAGCTCGGCGGCCGGATCCGGGTGCGAGCCTTCGCCCAGGACGACATCGAGCAGGATGACGGCCGTCTCGGGGTCGGCCGCTTCCTGACGCAAGCGGCGTAGACGGAGATCGTTGTCGATCATGGGGTGCAACCGCCCGACGGTGAACTGATCGGCGCCGAGGTCGAGGATGGCATGGCCGGTGCTGTGCAGCGGGTCCTGCATCCGTTGCGACTCGTGCAGCGGGACGTTGGTGTGCAGCGGATGGAGGGCGATCTGCAATCCGAGGACGGCCTCATAGGCCAGCGTTCCACCTGAGAACAGCGCCCGAAGGTAGCGCGCCATCCCCCGAACCGGCGGCGGCGCGTCCGCCGGGATAGCTGGAGAGCTTGCCAGCTCCACGGCGATCTCGGCCGCCTCCTGCAGACCGCTGGCGAAATGCAGGTTGCCAAGACTCCGCCCACCGCCCGGAAGGCCGATCAGATTGAGGACGACGGGCTTACCGGTCCGTCTGGCCGCCGCTGCGACCCGCGCTGCGACCTCCGGTTCCGGAGGTTTCGAGATCAAAACGATGACCGAGGTTTCCGGGTCGCGGCGAAGGACGTCCAGTGCTTGCCGCGCCGAGGCAGCGCCGATTTCGCCGTGAAGGTCGCGCCCTCCCGTACCGATGGCCTGCGAGATTCCGCTTCCAAGGTGGTGGATCGCCGACGCCACGGTCTGAAGCCCCGTTCCGGAGGCAGCGACCAACCCGATGGAGCCCCGGCGGGTCCGGTTGGCAAAACCGAATCCGACTCCTCCCACGATCGCCGTTCCGCAGTCGGGACCCATCACGAGCAGCCCGCGACCCTGCGCTTCCCGCTTGAGCTCCACTTCGTCTTCTAGGGAGACGTTGTCGCTGTATAGGAAGACGTTCTTGCCAAGGTGAAGGGCATCGCGTGCCACCCCTCCGGCGAATCGGCCTGGGACGGAAACGAGCACCCAGGCGGCTTCGGGGAGCCGGTGCGCCGCCGCATCGAGGCTCTTCGGCCTGAAATCCACTTCGCCCGAGGCGCGGCGCCGCGTCATCAGCGCATCGATCTGGCCGAGGGCGCCCTCGGCGGACTCCTTGTTCTCAGCCTTGACGACGATCAACAGGTCATCCGCACCGGCGCCGCTCACGGGCCGGAGTCCGCTGGCCTCGAGCAGCTCGAGGTTGACCGGCGTCGCCATGACGGCGCCGGCGTCCAGGACTCCGGGGAGCGTGAGCAGCCCGCGCTGAAGCTGCATCAGGACGACGGAATCGTAGTAGGCCCCCGGACGGATCTGGCTGGCGGTTGCCGCCATGGGCTACACCCCCCTCGCAGGCCCGCGCGACGCCGCTTCGGGGGAGGCCAAGGCCCGTGAAGGCTCGCGGAGTTCGCTCTCGATCATGGTTGCCCAGGCCAAGAGACGTTCGTCGTCGTACCAACGAGATACGAGCTGGACGCCGAGGGGAAGACCTTCGGGGTCTTCGCCGAAGGGAAGGTTGATCGCCGGCAACCCCGCCTGGGTCCAGGGCAGGTTCATGATCGGATCTCCCGTGCTGTCGAGGCCGAGCGGCGCCGGGCCGACGGTCGACGGCGCGATCCACAAGTCGATCGCCGCGTCTTCCATCGCCGTGTGAAGCTCGCGCCGCAGAATCGCTTGCCCGTCGAGCGCGGCGGCCAGTGCGGAAGCATCGATCTGCCGGCCCTCACGCAGCAGCTCGGCCGTCCGCGTGTGATAGAGGCCCTCGAACCTGGAGAACCACTCGCCGTGGACGCGGGCGGCTTCGGCGGCCAGGATGACTTGGTGACGGCGGACCACGTCATCGAAATCCGGCATGGTCTTCACGGTGCGGACCGCGTAACCGCTGTGCGCCAAAGCTGCGAGGGCGCGCTCGAAATGGAGGCGAGAGACTTCGCCCGCCTGCGCCAGGTACGGCCCATCGGGAATGCCGAGGACGGGGAGCGGCTGCGGTCCGGAGGCTTTCCACCGGTCGCACAGAATCGCGGCGGCGTATTCGGCGCCGCAGGCGTCGTAGGTAAACAGGCCGACGTGGTCGAGCGACGGGGCCAGCGGGATGACCCCATCCGCAGGAATGCGGCCGTACGTCGGCTTGAACCCGACGACGCCGCAGAAGGCCGCCGGGCGAACGATCGATCCGATGGTCTGCGTACCCAGGCTGAGTGGGCAAAGGCCGGCGGCCACCGCCGCGGCCGAGCCGCTGCTCGAGCCGCCAGGCGTATGTTCGAGGTGGCGAGGGTTGCGCGTAGGGCCGGGCGCGAAATAGGCGAACTCCGTTGTGACCGTCTTTCCGAGGACGAGCGCGCCCGCCTGCCGAAGCCGCCCGACGGACTCGGCCTCCTTCCCGGCGAGCGCCTGAGACGGCAGGCGGGAGCCGGCGCGGGTCTCGAAGCCATCGACTCGGAAGATGTCCTTGACGCCGACGACCACGCCATACAAAGGGGGCCGGGCTGAAGCGGCTGGATGAACGCGCGCGATTTCCGCAGACTCTTCCCGCAGTCGGGCGGCGCGCCCCTCCTCGGGAAGGAGGCTGTGGATCTTCGGCTCAACCTGCTCGAGATGGAGAAGGGTCGAGTCGATGTAATCCGAAAGCGCGAGGTCCCCGCTGCAGAGGCTGCGGGCCAAGTCGGGAAGCGGGGGAATTCGATGCACGGCGTCGTCGAGCGTCCCCAGACGGGTCAACCGCCGGAAGGGGGAGGCGGCTGGTGCAGTCGGTCTGCCGCGAGCAGGACGGCCTCGACGATGTGCTGGTAACCGGTGCAGCGGCAAAGATTCCCGGAGATGGCCTCTCGCACTTCCAGCGCCGTCGGGTGCGGGTGCGCCTCAAGATAGGGGAGCAGGGTCATCAGGAATCCTGGCGTGCAAAAGCCGCACTGCAAGGCATGCTTCGTCCAGAACGCCTCTTGCAGAGGGTGCATGTTTTCAGGACCGGCGGAGATTCCTTCGACGGTCAGGACCTCGTGACCGTCGGCCTGGACCGCGAACATCAGGCACGAGCGAACAGGCTGGCCGTCGAACAGCACGGTGCAGGCGCCGCAAACCCCGTGCTCACAGCCGACGTGCGTACCGGTCAGGCCGAGGTCGTGCCGAAGATAATCACTAAGAAGAAGGCGAGGCTCCACTCGCGATTGGCGGCTCGTCCCGTTGACCGTAAGGTGAATGTCTCGGTGGTTTGCCGACATCGCTGGGTTCTCCGGACGGTTGACTAGTGCCCGGCCGCCGCGGCGCGCTGCGCCGCGACCAGAATCGCCCGCCGGCCGAGAACCTTGGCCAAATGCCGCTGGTACGACGGGCTGGCGTGTAAGTTACCGAGGGGCTCGATTTCTTTTTCAGCGGCATGTGCCGCCGCGGCTTCGGCGGTGGAGGTATCGATCCGCCGGCCGGAGAGCATCGACGCCGCTTGCGACGCATCGACCGGTCCGTCGCCGGCGTTGAGGAAGACCAGGCGAGCCTCGTCGCATGCGCCGGCCTCGTCCAGACGGACGAGCACTGCCACGCCCATCAGCGCATAGTCGCCGCGCCGTCGCGAGAACTCCATGAAGGCCGAGCCGGTGCGCTTCGGCAGGGACGGGAGGGCGACCTCCGTCAGCAACTCTTCCGGGGCCAGCGCGGTGGTGAACATTCCCTGGAAGAAATCCTTGGCGGGGACCCAGCGATCGCCCTCAGTTGAAGCCACGCGCAGTTGGGCGTCGAGGGCGACGGCGATCACCGGAAGCTCGCTGGCCGGATCGGCGTGGGCCAGGCTCCCGCCCAGGGTGCCTCGATTGCGAATCTGTGGATGGGCGATGAAGGGCACGGCCTCCGCCAGCAAGGGGGCCTCGGCGGCCACGATGGGGTCCAGCTCGAGGCGTCGCTGGCGGGTCATGGCTCCAAAGTGCACGCCGGCGCCCTCATCGCGGCGAATGTAGTCAAGGCCGGGGACTCGGTTGAGGTCGATCAGCAAAGCCGGCTGGGTGATACGGAAGTTCATCGCCGGCACCAGGCTCTGTCCGCCGGCCAGGAACTTGGCGTCGCCGCCGGCCTGCCGGGCGGCTTCGAGCGCTTCCGCCTGGGTATCCGGGGCGATGTACTCGAAGGGAGGTGGCTTCATCGGCTGGCTTGGATCCGGCGGCGGGACTTGGTTCAGTATAACCCGGCTCCGTCGGGAGTTGGGAGCAGGGGGACTCTAGAATGCCTCGTTAGGCCGCCCGCCGACACAAGTCAGACGGCCAGGCACATCGGGAGGACCAAGATCCACACATTGGTGTCATAATCATCGTGGGGGGCCGGCTAGCATCGAAAAGGGAGGTGCATCCGAGGACGCCGACAACGACACTCTATTCCCCGATCCCCGGCAAACCCCAGTGCGCAAGCTTCCATGCGCAACTCTTCAGTCAAGGAGAACAACCATGATGGCAGCATTCGTTTTCATTCAAATGGCGGCGTCCGGCGGCTGGGACGAGATGCGGACGATTCACCAGGCGCTCCATGCAATCGCCGACGTCAAGACCGTCCACTTCGTGGCCGGCCCGACGGACATTATTGCCTTTGTGGAGGGAGCCGATCAGCGGGCCCTCGCGGAGGCGATAGGCAAGATTCGAGGCGTGAAAGGTGTCGGAAGCACCGACACCCGCTTTGTCTGGCCTCTCTAGGCACGCGCAGGCCGCCCTCCTCCCCTCCCCTGGGCCGTGCCTTGCCTACAAACAGGCTTTCGAAGTCTCCGAGCGGCGCGCTCCTCTTAGCTACGAGACGAAAGCTTCGGGCGGCCTAACAACTCGATGGAGCCGACCCGGCCAGCCAGGTGTCGATTTCGGCGCGATACTGGACTTGGCTGGCCGGGTCGGCTCATCTCGAGGCCGTTGGGCGGCCAGGCGTGCGCGATTTGCCGGCCCTTTGGGGGGAGACAAGGCTGATGCGACTTGAGATCGGTGGGATGGATGTCTACTACGTAGACGAGTCGATGGATGGGAGCGCCCTCGCGATAACAGCCCTAGCCATTCCGTTTCTGAGGCTCGTTGACTCCACTTGGACCCTTGTCTGGGAAGACCAATTCAGCAACATCAGAGACTGGCGCCGACGAGCAAGGCTCACAAGCAGAATACCAGTTGCGAAAGAACTCAAGGGAGAGAAGCTTCATTCGGGCCGCGGGCGCTACAAAGACGGCAAGCACCAGTTGACGCATACCGAGGCTGCGTCAGCATACCGCGCCCTCCTTTCCGATACCGGATTTCTCCCAGACCTCTGCCTAACAACTGTCGTGGGAACGCCCGCCTCCTTCCTATTCGGCCACCGAAGCTTGGAGGCACTTGTCGTAGCGCTCTTCCAACGCATCCGCAGGACATCCGTCGATCAGAACCGCAATGGAATGATCTTCTTTGACCAGGGACACGGCGAATATCGAAAGCTCTATCGAAAATCCCGGGTGTATCTTCCCACAGGTTCCCGTCAGCGAGATTGGGGCCAGGGCCAACTCACCATTAACCTCCCGTTGGACAACTTCACCAAGGACGCGAACATCAAGGAGTCCGAGCATTCATTCTTCATCCAGCTCGCCGACCTGATTAGCCATGCCACATTCCTTAAGCTCAAGGGAGAACAGGTGCGTCTCACTGCGTGGCAGGCGGCTACAGGTCCAAGCACTTTTTACGATGCCATCCCTCTCCGAGTGTTGAATACGAGGGCCTCCGGCGACCCCCAAGGAATGGTCCGGCTGTGAGAAACAGCGAACCCCTGCTAGAGGGGTTCGCTGGGGCAGATGCACTCCGCGGATCAGAGCCCGCGGTCGCAACCTGCACGCAGATAATACACCCATCTCTGTCCAAGTCAATTCGCAAAGCTATGGTTCTCTCCGCCTCGTTCTCCGTGAGTGCAACGGGGTGTCCAACAACTCGATGGAGCCCCTCCGGTTCGTCCCGGTCTCTACAGACCGCCACGCCCTTCGGCGCACCCGAAGGGGTGAGGGCGGGGATCTTCGACCGACGCGGCAGGCGGAGGTTACGAAGTGTGCGATACTAGCGTCGGGCGACCGGGCGGCCTTCTCGAGGCTGCGGGATGGCGCCTCCTTGAGGATTCCCTGGCGCAGCAGGAAGTGAACCAATGAGCGCCGCCGGCTCCGACCCCACGATCGCCTGGCTACTCAGAGGTGATCCGGCGATTCGCTCGCAAGCCCTCCGCGATCTCGCCGATGCGGCCCCCGGCATCGTGTCCCGCGAGGAGAGAAAGGTCGCCAAAGAAGGATGGGGAGCGAGGCTCCTACAGCGTCAGGACCGGGAATGTACCTGGGGCGGCGGGCTGTATACACCCAAGTGAATCTCGACAACTTACACCATGCTGGTTCTACGCGATCTCGGGTTGCCGTCTCGCCATCGGCAGCCCGAGGCCGCCTGCCGACTCCTGCTCGACCATGGGCTGCGCAGCGACGGGGGCATTGACTGCTCGGGAGGGCAGCTTCGAAGCGGGGCCGCCACGCCGCAGCCAGGCCAGCCGAGGCGCGGTCGAGGCGAGGCCTGCATCACTGGGATCGTGCTCTCGATCCTGGCGAACTTCGAATTCGACGATCAGCGCCTCGACACCCTGGTCGAGAATCTGCTCGACGAGTAGATGCCCGACGGGGGTTGGAACTGCGATCGACCGCGTGGCGCGACCCATGCGTCGATGAATACCACCATCTTGGCGCTCGAGGGATTGAGTGCGTACCGCCGGTTTCGCCGGCGGAGAGCTCGGGCCGTCGAAGCCGCCGAACGCGCCGGCCGCGAGTTCCTGCTTGTCCATCGGCTTTTTCGTTCGCATCGGACCGGCGAGATCATCAAGCCTAGCTTCATGCGGGCGTCCTCCCCCCGCGCTGGCACTACGACTTCCTGCGCGCCCTGGACCACTTCCAGATGGTCGGTGCACCCGTGACCGGCGGCTTGAGGAGGCGATTACCCTACTCCGCCAGTCGCGCCGCCCCGACGGCCGCTGGACCCTCCAGAACACCTTCACTCAGGGGTTGGTGTTCTTCGATATGGAGGCTCAGGGCCGGCCTTCGCGCTGGAACACCCTTCGGGCGCTACGCGTCCTGCGCTGGTGGGAGGCGGGGAACTAGATGGTCCGCCGGGAATCGCTCGGGCGCATTTGTGTTCGCATGGACGCCATCGGTCGAGCTGTCGCCTGCGCCGGTCGTCGCACGCGCCCGGTCGGCATACGAATGATCCGAAGCGGGAAGGACACCGGGAGGTGTTCATGACCCAACCGACCTCGCTGCTGGACAGTGTCCTGGTCGTCGATCTGACACGAGTCCTGGCCGGGCCCTTCTGCACCATGATGTTGGGCGATCTCGGCGCCGAGGTGATCAAGATCGAGGAGCCGAAACGAGGCGACGACACACGGGGCTGGGGGCCCCCGTTTACGCCCGGAGGCGAATCGGCGTATTTCCTCTCCGCCAATAGGAACAAACGCAGCCTGACGCTCAACTTGAAAGATCCGCAGGGCCTCGAGATCGTGCGTCGGTTGACCTCATCCGCGGACGTCCTTGTGGAGAATTTCCGCGCGGGGACGATGGAAACTTGGGGCCTCGATTACGAAGCGTTGCAGAAGCTGCGGCCCGGCTTGATCGTCTGCTCGATCACCGGCTTCGGTCAGGATGGCCCTTACCGCGACCGGCCCGGCTATGACTTCATGGTTCAGGCGATGGGGGGATTCATGAGCGTCACCGGCCCCGAGGACGGCGAGCCCTATCGGGCGGGGATCGCCATCGCCGACTTGGCGGCGGGGATGTTTGCCGCCAGCGCCATCCTGGCCGCCTTGTTTGCCCGCGAGCGCACCGGAGCAGGTCAACGGATCGATATTTCGTTGCTGGATTCGCAGGTGGCGATGCTGTCGTATGTCGCCAGCAACTACCTCATCACCGGAGAGCGGCCGCGCCGTTACGGCAACGGCCACCCGAACATCGTGCCCTATCAGGCGTTCGCTGCCAGCGACGGTTTCTTCGCCTTTGCTGCCGGGAACGACGGGCAGTGGAAGCGATTCTGTCAATCCGTCGGGAAGGGGGAGTGGGCGGAGGATCCCCGCTTCGCCACGAACGGAGGTCGGGTTCAGAATCGCGCACCGCTGGTGGCGCTGCTGAACGAGCTTTTTTCCAGCCGGCCCGGCCGAGACTGGATGGAGTTGTGCCAGTCGATCGGCGTCCCGGCGGCGCCGATCAACCCGATCGACCAGGTCTTTGAGGATCCACAAGTCGTGGCGCGAGGGATGCGCCAGGAGGCAGCGCACGCATCCGAGGGGAGCGTGCCTCTCGTCGGCTCCCCGCTCTGCATTCCGACGGCTCCGGTCCGGATGCGGCGCGCGCCGCCGACGCTCGGCCAGCACACCGACGAGATCCTGGCGGAGAGGCTGGGCTGTACGCCGGATCAGATCTCCGCATGGCGCCAGACGGGCGTGGTGTAGGGAAGCTCTAGCGGAGCTCGGAGAGAGCGCAAATGAGACCTGTCAGCATTGTTGGCATCGGCCAAGTCCCGGTCGAAGCAACCACCTCGTGGAGCCTGCGCGAGCTTGGGGCGGAGGCGGTCCGGCGGGCGATGGCCGATGCCGGAGTCGAGCAGGTCGACGCGTTGACGTGCGGCAACATGCTGGCTGACGAGCTGCAGGGCCAGAAGCACCTGGCCGCGCTGATCGCCGACGAGGCCGGTTTGCGCGGGATCGAGGCCCTTGAGGTCGGCGCGGTAACGGCCTCCGGGGCGGCTGCACTGCGGTTGGCGTTCCTGACGGTGGCCAGCGGCCAAGCGGAGTTGGCGGTGGCGCTTGGGGTCGAGAAGATGAGCGAGGGGGTGGCCATGCCGGCCATCTCTAAGGCGCTCGACGCAGAGCGGGAGGTGGCCAACGGGGCGACGATGATCAGCCGCAACGCCGAGCTGCTGGCCCTGTACTTGGAGCGCACGAAAGCGCCGGCGCATGCGATGGTGTGGTTCGCCGTCAACGCTCACAAGAACGCCCGCAACAATCCCCATGCGATGTTTCACGAATTGCGGGTGAGCGCTCGAAAAGTTCGCAGCTCGCGGGTCATCCACGCCCCGCTGCGGCTGTACGACTGCGCCCCGATCTGCGACGGGGCGGCGGCCGTCGTCCTGGCGCCGAGCGAGCAGTCGCGCGCCTTCACCGATCACCCGGTTCGGATTCTGGCCTCGAGCGTCGCCACCGACCGTTTTCGTGTGGAGGATCGGGAGGATCCCCTCGTCCTGGAAGGAGCGCAGGCCTCAGCCCACAAAGCCTTCCGCCAGGCGAATGTCAACCGAGGCGATGTCAGCTTCTTCGAGGTCCATGACGCGTTCAGCATCATGGCCTGCCTGCAGCTTGAGGCCGTCGGCTTCGCCGCGCTGGGAGAGGGCTGGCGGATGGCCGCCGAACGGCAAATCGGAATCCGGGGAAGGCTGCCAATCTGCACGATGGGCGGATTGAAGGCGCGCGGCCACCCGATTGGCGCCTCCGGGGTGTACCAGATCGTCGAAGCAGTGCTGCAGCTGACCGACCGGGCCGGCAAGAATCAGGTGCGCGATCCCAGGGTCGGGCTGGTGCAGAGCATTGGCGGCGCGGCCTCGACGGTGATCACGCACGTATTGGGGGTGTAGGCGAAGCGCGCCTCACCGATGGTCATTGCGAGGAGCCCGAAGGGGGCCGTGGCAATCTCCTCATCGAGGAGATTGCTTCGTCGCCCTGACGGGCTCCTCGCAATGACACGGGCTGGCCGGCACTCCCGACCGAGCGCTCGGCTACGCGGCCTCGATATTCTTCTTCACACACTCGAAGAACTGGGCGGATAGTTTCTGAGTGACGCCGCCCATCATGCGCGACGCCAGGCTGGCGATCGTCCCGAGGATAGTCACTTCGGCGGTCCAGCGCAGCTCGGTGGTGGACGGGCCGCGTTCGGTGAGGACCATCTGCGCTTCGACGTCCGCCGTGCTGCCGGGAGCGGTGCCATGGGCGCGGGCGTGGGCGCTTTCGGGCGGCGTCAACTCGACCCACTCGACGACCACGGTGAAGCGGGTCTTGATCGATCCTAAGCCGAGCGAGGCGACGGATCTGAACCGTTTGCCGGGCTCGAGCACCTCCAGCGACTCAACCCCCGGAGTACAACGCGAAACAGCTTGGGGGTCGGTCAGGAATTGCCAGGCCCGCTCGCGGGGAGCGGCGATTTCGACCGTTCCTTCCAAATGCACGCGGCGCCTCCTATGAGAATGCGCGATTCTAGCATCGGCGTCGGAGCCTAGGGTTCGGCTTTCAGAGGAAGCTCCATCAGCACCTGGAACAGCTCGGCCTGCATCTGGGCGTCTTCCAGCCCGTTGTGCGAGAGCCGCCGGCCGTCGAGGTAGCGGTCGAACAGGTCCTCCAGCCGGATCCATGTCCATTCCTGGGCGGTGCGACCCATGACGAAGGCGCGGATGTCGAGCGGAGCGTGACCGAAGGGATTGCGGCCCAGCGTGCGGTAGAAGGCGTCGTTGACGAACATCCAATCGAATGGCGCGTTGTAGGAGACGAAGATGGGCTTGTGGCCGGTCGGGACGCGGCGCAGGATCCACGTCTCGAATTGCTCCATCGCTTCCCCCGGATCGACGCCGGTCCGCTCGAGATCCTCCAGGCGAAGGCCATGAACGGCCATCGCGTGTGGATCGACCTCCCGAGAAGTCGGACGCAGTTCAACGTAGAACGTCTGCGACAAGTCGGCGACGCTGCAGGCGCCGAGGGCCAGCATGGAATGAAGCCCGGCGCTCGGGCCGGAGGCTTCGACGTCGACCGAGACGTAGCTGCGCAAGTCGTTGGATCGCATGCCCAGGCTCTCGGAGCGTGAGTATAGCCTGAGCGGCCCGTAAGGCCGGCACCCCTCAGGTAGGGAGGGCAAGGATGCGTGGAAGGCCGTCAGGGCAGCACAGATAGTGCGATCAAGATCTGCGCCGCGTAATAGGTCGACAAGACGAGCAGCGGGGAGAGACGAAACGGTCGGACGAAGCGGTTGTACACCAGGGTCGAATCGGAGACGACGAAGAGGGCCGCACCGACGGCAGCGGCGATCGCCGGGAGAATGGGGTTCAACAAAGCCTGGGTCAAGGCTTGCGCCGCCATCGCACCCAGGACGGCGGCATAGACGAGGACCGGCAGGCGGAGACGGCGTTGCAGCCTGGGCCAGGTGACGAACAGGATCGGGGCTTCGGCGATGGCGAACAGGACGAAGGCGGCCGGGACGGCGGCAAACGGGGCTTCGATCGTGAATGCAGCCAGATAGGCGAGGTGCGTAAGCGTAAATGCCGCCAGGCCGGCAACGAAACGGTCGCCGGGGAGCATCAGGAAGACGTCCCCGGCCAAGGATAGGACAAGGCCGAGCGTGATTGCCAAGCGGTATCGGCTGGCGGGTTCCGCCGGGAGGGAGGCGGCGAGCACGATGATAAGGAACGTGGTGAGTGGCTTGAAGACGTAGACGACCGGCCGTCGCGCCGGACCCGTCATCTCGCCGTAGATGGTGAGGGCTGCCGAGGCGAGGATGAGCGTGAGGAAGACGATGAGAGGCATGATCAAAGCGGAAACCCGCGTGGTCCCGGCCTTAGGCGGGGACAACATCATGGAGCGCCGGTGTAGCCCCGGTCT
>DATEVL010000020.1:0-6064 GCA_035281845.1 Anaerolineales bacterium
GCAGCAGGACCCCGTCGCCCATGTCGAGCAGGCTGGCGCCGTCGTTGCGGCGAAGCTCGCAGCCTTGCGCCCGAAGCGCCTCGATCGTGATGACCCGCGGATCCACCGGCATCGGCAGGTACTTCCGCGCCGCCGGGTCGATGTACGCCGTAGGCCGGCCGTCTTCCCGCTGATAGAACGTCTCGTGGCCGTCGGCGAGCATCGCCTCAACCCAACCGGGAATGTCCACACGTTCGCTGCCCAGTTTCTCCACAGAGCGACGCAAGCCGAGCGCATCCCAGGTTTCGAAGGGTCCGAGCTCCCACAAGAAGCCCCAGCGGCAGGCCCGATCGATCGAGAGGATGTCGTCGCTGATCTCGGGAATGCAGGCGGCGGCGTAGACGACCAATCGCGACAAAATGTGCCACAGGTACGCACCACCGCGGTCGTCGGCAAAGGCCAGCGGGCCGATGCGTGGTGCAACCTCCTCGGTGCCCCGCGCAGTGGTGAGCGAAGGGAAGCGCGGCTCCTCGGGCGGTCGGTGATCGAGGCCCTTCAGATCGAGCGGCCAGAACTCGCGCTTGCCGTCGGCTTCTACCTTCTTATAGAACCCGACGTCGGTCTTGTTGCCCAGCCAGCCGCGCTCAACCATCTTCCCGATCACTCCGGCGGCCCGTTCGTCGACCAACACTTCACGGTAGGGATCGCCGGAGATGGCGCGATACAGGTTCTCGGAGACATGGGCCAGCACGTCGATCCCCACCAGGTCGTTGAGACGGAAGGTGGCGGTCTTGGGGCGGCCGATCGCCGGACCGGTGAGGGCATCGACCTCCTCAACGGTATATCCCTCGGCCAGCGCGTAGTTGATCCCGATCGAGCCGACCACCGACAGGATACGGTTGGCGATGAAGTTCGGCGTGTCCTTGCACACCACCACTCCCTTGCCCAGGCGGTCCTCACAGAACCGCCTCAGGAAGCCGACCAATTCCGGATCGGTGTCGCCGGTCGGGATCAGTTCCAGCAGCTGGAGGTAGCGCGGCGGGTTGAAGAAGTGAGTCCCGAGGAAGTTTGTTCGGAAGCCGGAGCTGCGTCCTTCGGCGATCGTGCCCACCGGGATCCCGCTGGTATTCGTGCTGACAATCGTCTCAGGCTGTCGTACCTGGTCGATGCGCGCCATGAGCGGCTGCTTGACTTCGAGACGCTCGACCACGGCTTCGATCACCCAATCCGCCTCCCCGACCCATGCGAAGTTGTCCTCGAGGTTGCCCACGTGGATCAGGCGGGCGAGGTCGGGATGGTACAGATTCGACGGGCGGGCCTTGAGACACCGCTCCAAACCCTGGCGGGCGATGCGATTGCGCACTTCCGTGTCGGCCAGGCTCAAGCCTCGCTTCTGCTCGTCGTCGCTCAGGGAGGACGGAACGATGTCGAGCAGGAAGGAGGGGATCCCAACGTTGGCCAGATGGGCGGCGATGGCGGCCCCCATCGTCCCCGCGCCGAGCACCGCCGCCTTGCGAATCTCATACGTCATTAGGACCTCCCGCATTCGATCTCCCCGCGAGCTTGAAGCTCGCGGGGAGCTTGGCCCATCAACGCAATTCCTTGCTGCTGTAATCGAGGATCCGACGCGCCACCACCAGCCGGTTGATCTGCCCCGTCCCTTCGAATATGTCATTGATCTTGGCGTCGCGCATCCACTTTTCCAGGAGCAGCTTGCGCGAGTAGCCGACCGGGCCAAGAAGCTCGACGGCCCGCTGGGTGATCCGGGTGGCCACGTCGCCGGCGCGGACCTTGGACATAGAGGCTTCGAGGGTATTCGGACGGCGCTCGTCGGCCATCCACACCGCCTTCAGCACCATCAGCCAGGCCGACCGGTGCATGGCTTCCATGTCGATGACTTCGCGTTCCAGATTGGTCTGCCGGCTGCGGGGCAGACCGTATCGAACGGGAATGCCCTGTTGGGCGAGGTGCTCGTGCACCAGCTCCAGCGCCGCCCGGGCGACACCCAGCGCCGAGGCCGAGACCAGCGGTCGGGTGGCGTCGAAGGTCGCCATCGCACCGCGGAAGCCTTCCGGCTTGGTCTCGATCTCCGGACTCCCCAACAGATTTTCGAAAGGCAGCCGGCAGTTCTCGAGCACGATCGAGGCCGTGTCGCTGGAACGGATCCCGAGCTTGTGCTCCAGCTTGGTGACCCGGCAGCCGGGGGTATTGGCCTCGACGACGAACGGGCGCATCCCGGCACGTCCGGCGGCGGGATCGATCGTCGCCCAGACGACCACGAATCCGGGTGTATCGATGAGCGACTTGTTGCCGGCGGTGACGAAGATCTTCTCGCCGTTGAGAATCCACGAGTCGCCGTCGCGCACGGCGCGGGTGCGAATGGCGGCCGTGTCGGAGCCGCAGTGCGGCTCGGTCATCGCCATGCAGGCCAGCACCGGCTTTTCGCCGGCAAAACGCGTCAGAAACCGCTCCTTCTGTTGTGCAGTCCCGGTGGCCTCGACCGCCGCCGCACCCAGGCCGCCTCCCGGCGTGCACAGATACAGGCCGGCGTCGCCCCAGGAGAGCATCTCGATCTGGAAGGCCAGCCGCTGGTAGCCCAGCGGGGCCCCTTCTCGCTTCTTCCCACCATCCGGCGCCATCGATCCGGCGCCGGTGGCGCGCATCGCTTCGTGCATGAAGTTGATGTAGGTCCAGGGGATCTCGTGCTCGTGGTCGTCGAAGTAGCGGGAGACGGGTCGGATCATCTCCTCGGCCACCGCCCCGAGCATCGTCATTTGTTTGGTGATCGTCGGTGGGGTCTCGAACTCGATCATCGGTCGATCCTTTCAAGCCCCGTGCGCCTCCAAGGGCCAGGGCTGAGGTCGGTCGCAAGATCCATCTTTGACCGACCGTCCTACACCGCCGCCAGGCCCGGCAAGAGCGGGACGCCGCGGCCGCTGCGCATCCAGCGCTCGACCGGATGCTCGCGGATGTACCCATGACCGCCGAGGATCTGCACCGCCCGGTCGGTGACGGTCATCGCCATGTCCGAGGCGCACGTCAAGGCCAGGGCCGAAGTCTTGAAAGCATCCTTGCCGGCATCGATCTGCCAGGCCGCCTCCCACGCCAGCAGCCTCGCCGCCTCGATCTCGGTCGCCATCTCCGCCAGCATGAACGCGATCGACTGCTTCTGCGCGATCGGGACCCCGAAGGCCTGGCGGTCCTTGGCGTATGCCAGGGCGTACTCATAAGCGGCCCGGGCGATGCCTACGCCCAGCGCAGCGGCGGCCGTGTTAGCCGAGGCGAGAACCGGTTGCGGGTCGAAGCCTGCCTCTCCCCCCAAGCGGTTCTCTGCCGGGAGGCGCGCCTCCTCGAGGCGCACACGGCGCATCGGCAACGCGCCGAACCCAAGATACGGGTCTGTCTCCCCGATCACCAACCCGTCGACATCGCGCGGGAGGATGAAGGCCTGGGTCCGATCCTCGAAGCGGGCGAAGACAAGGAAGGCTTCGGCCGTCTCGGCGAAGGGGACCATGCACTTCTCACCGCGCAGGACATAGTCCCCGTTCTCACGCCTTGCCGACGTTCGCAAATCGCCGGAATAGAAGTCGAAGCTCGGCTCGGTGACAGCTGCGGCGAACGGCCGCCAGTCGCCCTCGACGAGCCTCGGCAGCCAGCGCCGCTTCTGATCCTCCGTACCTCCCAGCAGGATGGGTAAGGCGAAAGATCCCGGCGCCATGACGGCCAGGGCTCCGGCCACGTCGCCCCAGGCGAGTTCCTCGGCCGCAAGGGCGCCCGTAACAGCAGTTCGATCCCCGTATCCGCCGTACGCCTCAGGAATGCTGGCCTGCAGCACTCCCAGTTCCCACCCACGCTGTAGGACGTCGTGCGGGAACCTGCCCTGTTCGTCGGCGTCATGCGCCGCCCCTCGCAGGTCCTTCTGCGCGTATTTCTGAATCGCGCCGATCAGCATCTTTTGCTCATCCGTGGGCTCGAAGCCGTACATCGATCTACTCCTTCAGCCTCACGCGCTCGAAAACGCCGAAGGCGCTGCGCGAGAGCCCGGTCTCGCCGTGAGGCGCAGGTATCGCGCGATGGGCTTGCGGCGATCGGCGCCGACATGGCGGATTCGCCTGCGCGACTGCAGGTACTCGACGTGCGCACCCACCTCCTCCAACGCCAGAAGACGGTGGTAACCAGTGGCGGTCGGGAAGAGCTTGTCGGTGAGGTCGGCGATCGTTCGGGGTTGATCCAGGACTTGCCAGACCGATTGCAGTCGGTCTTCATGATGGCGGCGGATTTCGCTGATTCGGCTTCGCAAGTTCGGGATCGGTCGGCCGTGCCCTCCGAGAGCCAGTCGACCCGGAGCGGCCCAGGCCTCCAGCCGGTCGAGCGAAGCCAGATACGAGGAGAGACCGGTATTTCTCGCCAGGGACCCCGGCGCCATGTGCGGCGTGATGCCAGGCAGCACATGATCGGATGTCAGTACGATCTCGCCCACCTGCAAAACGATCTGACCCGGACAGTGGCCGGGAGTGTGCAGGATCCGAAGCGGGCCGAGGTCGGCCTCGGCGGTGGCGACCGTGAAGTCGACGGCTTGCGAGGCGAAGAGGTGTTTGGCGAACAAATACACCTCTATCAGATCTTCTACTTCCGCGCGCTCGACTCCGGCCGCCCTTAGGAATCGACGAAGCCGATCGGCCATCGCCTCCAGCCGGCGCTCGAAATCCGTCAGGACGCGACGATCGAGAAGATGAATCCCTACGGGAGCCGAGGTCTTACTTCGAACGAATCCCAAGCCGCCATAATGGTCGATGTGGCCGTGGGTGATCAGGACGTGGGTCAGACGGTCCCAACCGACGGCCTCCCCGTGGTCGGAGCGAATGGAAGCCAGGCCGGCGTGGAGCTGGTCATTGCACTCACCAAAGCCCGATCCCACGTCGAGCAAGACCATGCATTCAGGCGCGACCACCAGATGCGCGTACCCGGTCAACCCTGGGAACAGGTCGAGCGGGATGCGGTAGATGCGGACGCTTCCGGCGTCGAAACGCTGCGGAGTTTCGTTCATCGTCCTTCGGAGGAACGCGGGCGAAGCCCGTCGAGAAACAGATCGGCGAAACGATCCGCCAACGGGCCGATGGCGAGCCGCCCGTCCGGCCGATACCAGGTGAGAAGCCAATTCTGGACGCCGAGCAAGGCGAACGTCGTCACGGCCTCGTCGCACGGCGCAAAGGTCCCTTCGGCGATACCCTGCCGCAGAATGGCGCGCCAGAGGGTTTCGTATCGATCACGGCGCTGGATGTGTTGCTGGCGAAGCGCCGGATCCAGGCTGCGATGCTCCATCAGCAGGACGGCCGCCAAGTCGGCGTTCTCCGTCAAGCGGTTCAGGTAAACGCGGATCGCCCGCCGAAGCTTGGCGTCCGCTGCCAGCTCCGCCTCGACGACTTCCTGAAGGTCCGCGATCAGCCGATCGAGGGCCTGGTCGAGGATCGTGGCCAGGATTGCCTGCTTATTGGAAACATGATGGTAGAGGCTGGCCTTTTGCAGACCGACCGCGTCGGCGATGTCCTGCATCGAGGCTCCGTGGTAGCCCTTCTGGCGGAAGATCTGTGCCGCCGCCTGCACGATGTCAGTCTTGTTCACGTCTCTACCGACCGGTCGGTAGATAAACATTAGCACGCCTTCAGGACGAAAGTCAAAGGCCATTTGTCCCGCCGAACGGGCAAGCCACTGGCTTTGGCCCCGCTCCGTCGCCCTCACCCCTTCGGGATGCTAAGCCCGATCCACGGGGGGCGTACGGCGGGGCTTCGCGGTCGTGGTCGAGGGCTTGGGAGGCGCCCTCGCCTCGACTGTCGGGCCGGCGCGGCGCCCCAAGATGATTTTGTAGTCCCGGCCTTTAGGCCGGGCCGACGCTCCGGCACACCGAGCGCGACCTCGGCCAAAGCCGGCTACGACCGCAAGACGGAAGCCAACCTGGCGCCCAATCCGCTCCAGGATGCGCCCTAGGCGCCCCTGCACCGCTTCGGTGCGCCGAAGGGCGCAGAGGGCGAAGAGGCGTAGCGGGCGGGCCCTTCGCACTCCGGGTCCGGGCCCTTCTCCCCTTCGG
>DATEVL010000021.1:0-4047 GCA_035281845.1 Anaerolineales bacterium
CTCGCAGGCGGGCATGGTCATGATCTCGCCCTCGAACACCAACCCCGACCTGACGAACCCGGATCACCCCGACGCTTGGCCGGGCTACTTCCGCACCGCCCACAATGACATCTTCCAGGGGGCGGTCGCGGCCAAGTTCGCTTACAACGAACTGGGCCTGCGGACGGCTGCCACGATCCACGACGGCAGCCCGTACGCCGAGAGCCTGCAGCAGGTCTTCGCCGACAACTTCACTGAACTCGGCGGGACGATCACAGCCCAGGAAGCGGTTAACGTCGGTGACACCGACATGACCGGCGTCCTGACCAGCATCGCTGCCGATGCGCCGGCGATCCTGTACTTCCCGATCTTCGAGCCGGAAGGCGGCTTCATCGCCGACCAGGCGGATGGCACGCCCGGCCTCGAGGACACGATCCTGATGGGCGCCGACGGTCTGCTGGCCGACACCTTCCCTGAGAACGCCGGGGCGGCCGGGGTTGGGATGTACCTGTCCGGCCCGTACGTCGCCGGCGCTGAGTACGACGCCTTCCTGGCCAAGTGGACCGCCAAGTTCGGCGGCGTGCCGCCCAGCGGCTTCCACGCCATGGCCTATGACGCCACGAACATCCTCTTCCAGTCGATCGAGGCTGTTGCCGTGGTGGACGCCGATGGAACGGTTCATATCGGCCGCCAGGCGCTGCGCGACTACATGCACTCCATCACCGGCTTCCCGGGACTGACGGGGAACCTGACCTGCGACGCCAACGGCGACTGCGCCACCGGCGAAGCGCTCGGTGTCTTCGTTCTCTCGGACGCCGAGGTCACGGGCGGGAACTGGCCGCCGGAAGTCTTCTGGACGCCGTAGGTGGATTCTGAGGAGACCGGCAGATGGATCGAGTCGGTCTCTGCCTGCGGTTCTGAGCGTAACAGTGGGTTGAGCCGGGCCCCCGGGCCCGGCTCAACCCGCCCTGCTCCAACCGGAACCAGCGCCCGGACCCGGCGCCCCCTGCCCTTGCCCCCCTTCTTGGTCGTCTCGTAGAAAGGAACCTCCGAATGCGTCGGTTCTTCGAGCGCTACGACCTGGTCGACGTCATCATGTGGCTGATCGCCGCCACGATCATCATCGTCGCCGTGTTTGGCTCGGTCAAGACGATCCAATCGGGAAAGTACTCGGCTGCGACCTGGGTGGACCTGGGCCTCTCCGGCCTGACTCAGGGATCGGTGTACGCCTTGATCGCCCTCGGCTACACCATGGTCTACGGCGTCCTGCGGATGATCAACTTCGCCCACAGCGAAGTCTTCATGGGCGGATCCTTCATCGGTTACTTCGCCGCCACCGCGCTGGCCTCCTCGGGCTTCATGAACGCAAACCCGGTGGCCGGACTCATCGTCGTCTTTTTCGTAGCGGGTCTCACTTCGGTTGTGATCGCCGTGATGCTCGAGCGGATCGCCTATCGGCCGCTGCGGCGCGCCCCCCGCCTGGTCCCGCTGATCACGGCCATCGGCGCCTCGCTCTTCCTGCAATACATGTTTCGCGGCCTCTTCGGCTCGCAGATTCGATCGTATCCGCCGATGCCCAGCCTGGAAGGCGGCATCGGCCTCCCGGGAGGCGGTGAGATCGAATACGTCCAGGTGCTGGTCATCGTGGCGGCGGCGTTGATGATGCTGGTGCTCTACCTCTTCGTCCAGCGCACGCGCGCCGGGCGCGCCCTGCGGGCCGTCTCGGAGGACAAGGACGTGGCAGCCCTGATGGGGATCGACGTCGACGCCACCATCGTACGCACCTTCGTCATCGGCGGCGCCTTCGCCGGCATGGCCGGTGTGCTCTACGCCCTCATCTATCGCCAGATCACATTCTTCATGGGCTTCATCCCGGGAATCAAGGCCTTCACCGCCGCCGTCCTGGGCGGGATCGGCAACATCCCGGGGGCCATGCTGGGGGGGCTGACCCTCGGGGTCACGGAATCGGTCGGGACGATCCTCTTCCTGGATGGGTACGGAGTCCCCGCCCCCTATCAGTTGAAAGATGGCATTGCCTTCATCGTCCTCGTGCTTATCCTCATTTTGCGGCCGTCCGGCATCCTGGGCGAGCAGCTGGCCAAGACCAAGGCCTAGGGAGGCGCCATGACAACCAAACGGACGTCTCCATTGGGCACGGCCCTCCGCCAGGGGATCTTTGCCGGCGCTATCGCCGCTCTGTTGACGCTGATGGGAATGGTCGAGACCTTCAATGAGAGGGACATCATTGAGGGGGTAATCTCGATGGGGCTGCTCCTGCTCGTAGCGATCCTGGTGGTCTTCGGTTCCGCGGTGGCGGGCGCTCTGGCGGAAGCCCGCCTCGCCTACCGCCTCGCTGCCAGCGCCCTGACCGGCGCCTTGACCGAGCTGTTCCTCATCGGCCTGGTGATCCTGGGCCAACAAGCGAACCTGCGGCCGGTCTTCCCCAATGCCTCGCCGGAACTGTGGGAGCTATTGCAGTTCGGGCTGAGCGTGCCTCTTTCCTACCTGGCCATGCTCGCTTTCGGCGCGATCGGCGGCCTTCTGGGGGCCGGGCTGACGATTCTGTCGCGGCGCTTCCGCGGGCCGGTGATCGTCGGGGTGATCACCGTTGTGCTGATCGGATTGCTGGAGGACCTGATCGGGATCACCATCGCCTCCAGCCCGCTCTTCGCCACCAGCCCGCTGGTCGAGACCTTGAACGAGTTCTTCCTCGCCCAGGGTGTCGAAAGTGGGTTGTCCAAGCCCGGCGCCGTCGTCGTCTTCCTGATCTCCTCGGTTCTGGCCTACTTGTGGCCTTTCCTGCGAAGCGGGGCGCGGTCGAGGACGCAAGCGATGCCCTCCCGGCGGCGGCATGGGCTGGCGCTGACGGCCTACGGCGTCTTCGTCGTCGTGCTGCTGATCCTGCCCAACTTCCTCGGACCCTTCCTGACCGACGTCAGTAATTCGGTGATGATCTTCACCCTGATGGCCCTCGGCCTCAACATCGTCGTCGGCTTCGCCGGGCTGCTCGACCTGGGCTACGTCGCCTTCTTCGCCATCGGCGCCTACACCATGGGCGTCCTCACCACAACGGCCGTTGGAGGCGGATCCGGCCAGATCGTCTGGGGTCCCGGCCTCACCTTCTGGGGCGCCTTGCCCTTCGCCGTACTCTTCAGCCTGCTGGCCGGAGTCCTGCTCGGCATCCCCGTGCTGCGGATGCGCGGGGACTACCTGGCGATCGTCACCCTCGGCTTCGGCGAGATCGTGCGCTACCTGGCGCTGTCCGATGCCCTCAAGCCGTACACCGGCGGCTCGCAGGGTATCGTCGAGCCGGCTATCCCTACGCTCGGACAACTGACGGCCTCCCTCAACGCCCAGGAGCTCTACTACTACCTGCTGCTGGCCTGCGTCGGACTGGTCATCTTCATCGCCATCCGGCTGCGCGACTCCCGCCAGGGGCGTTCATGGATGGCCGTGCGCGAAGACGAGGATGTGGCGCAGGCCATGGGCGTCCGACTTGTTTCGACCAAACTGCTGGCCTTTGCCTCCGGCGCGGCCATGGCCGGGCTGGCGGGGGCGGTCTTCGCCTCCAAAGTCGGATCGATCTATCCCCACAGCTTCGACCTGCTCAAGTCGATCAACGTCCTGGCGATCGTCATCGTCGGCGGCATGGGCAGCATCCCGGGGGTCATTCTCGGCTCCCTGGCGTTGTTCGGCTTGCCGGAGCTGCTGCGCGAGTTCTCCGAGTACCGCTACTTCGTTTTCGGGGCGGTGCTCGTCGCCATGATGCTGACTCGGCCCGAAGGGCTGTTGCCCTCGGCCAAGCGCAAGCAGGAACTGCATGAAGCCACGGAGCCGGGCGGTGAACCACCCCCGCAAGTCGTCGCTGCTCCGGGCGGAGCCGGATCGGCCTAGTGTCCCGTTTCATGGATTCGACGAGGCTGCCCAAGCATTTTCTGCGTCAGATCGAGCGGTCGACGGCGTGCCGAGGCAAAGGGCTGGCACGGAACGGAGCGCGCCACAGCACGCCGGACCTCTTGGAGAAGCAAGATATGTCCAACGCATGCGTTCCACGGCATTCTGAAACGG
>DATEVL010000022.1:0-15823 GCA_035281845.1 Anaerolineales bacterium
GTGCAATCCTAAGAGCTGTTGACCCCAGGCAGCCATGCCCTGTCGCGAGGTTTGATCGACGCCATCAAAATCGGCGGCAATACGCCGAAGCCCTTGGGCCCGCTCGCTCAGCCGGTCGGCCAGCGCTCTGAGCCTGGCGGAGCCTTCGATACCTACGGCGCGGACCTGTGGGCCGAACTGGCCGTCGTAGCTCGGCGCGTCGAGCCCGACGCGCAGTGACCGGTCGGCCAGCGCCAGGTAGCCCTGCCCTACCTCGTCGATCTCCCGCGCCGACAGGCGCAGTTCATCTGGGTTCACGCGGATGCGGTACATCACCAGGCCTACAGTTTTCGTTCCATTGGCCCCAGCCCGGTGTCCCGTTCCGTAAGTGGCTTGATTGTGTCTGTCCGTGTTGCTAAGGGCCGGAACCACGCGTGTGGGCCGCCCTCCCAATCTCGATCCTTGCCAAGCTCGAACACATTTCTCAACTTATCTCCGGAACGGGACACTAGGAGTCGGGCACCCAAACGGTTTGCGGCTCGGTCTCCCACATGGTGACGGTGATGGAGCCGACGTGCTTCCCCTGCGCCTGAAACCAGGCGGCGGAACTCTCCGCGGCGGGCGCTTGCCCCTGGAATGCATCTAGAAAGCGAACGCTCGAACGACCTTCCCAGGAGGAGTCCAACTGCGAGGCGATCCCGCGCAGGCGCGTCGACAGTCGGCGCGCTTCCCGGGCGATCGATTTCAACTCCGCGGCGGATGCCGAGGCCTCGGTGGGGACGAAATGCCGGGCTTTTCGAACCAGGAAAGTCTGGTAGGGCATATCCCCCTGGCTTGCAAGTATACAGCGGGTCGAGCGAGCCCGCCTCACGCACTCCCCCTCCCCCATCAATGATCAGTGACTCGTCGCCAGTGATCCGTGACCACTGACCACCGACCACTGACCTCTGATCACTGTCCCTTGAGCGGGCCCTTCCAATCCCCCGGGAACACTTCCAGCGCCTTCTCGGCCGCCCGCACCAGGTGCGAGTCGCGGTCGAAGCGCAGCGCCCGCACCGCCGACTGCGCGTCGGGCGTGTGCCACTCGACCAGGCGAATCAGCGCTGCCATGCGCAGCTTGCCGTTGTCCGTCTCGACCATGCCGGTCGGGCTCGACAAGTAGCCCGTTCGATACTGCGCCATGACTTCGATCAGCGCCGCCACCGACGCCCGGTGATCGACCTTCACCAGACGCTCCACAGCCGCATTGGCCTGGTCGAGCTCCGCCAACCGCAGGGCGCGGAACCGGTAGATCTGGATGCAGGCGAGTGTCGCCGCCTCGCGCACTATCGGATCCCCGTCGGACATCCCGGCCTCGAACTCCGCCAGCGCCGCGTCGTCCTGGGCCTGACCCGGCCGGTTGGCGAACTCGACCGCCGCCCGCTGCCGGGGCGCGACCTCGCTCCCGCGCATGTCGTACTCGCTGCGCGCCCGCTGGAGCAGCCGCCCGGCCGGCGTCTTTGGGCCGGCATCCTGACCGGCCTGGAAACGCTCCAAGGCCTCTTCCGGCGCATCCAGGAATTCGATCGCCTGGCGCGCAGAAAAGGCGACCATCGGGTCGCCCATCCCCTCCAGCTCTGCCATGTAGGCCCGCAATCCGGATTCGCCGCGTTGCTGGACGACGGCACGGGCGCGCTCTCGCCAGAGATTGACCTCATCGGCGAGCACCGCCTGCTTGGCCCGGAGCGCCGTCTGTTCGCTTTGGAGCTGGGCGCGGTCTTCCCCGCGAACTTCGAGCATCTTGCGGCCGACGGTCTCCAGCTCCTCGCTGACCGCGACGAACTGGTGCTGGATCTCGTCCGCTTTCTTGTTGAGGGCGTCTTGAACCTGTCTCAGGCCAACCCCGAGCACGGCAACCTTCCTCCCCCGCCGGTTCGGCGCGATTTCGCGCGCCCATGCGATAAAGCCGCCGTATCGATGTGAGGCTGCTCGTCGGGGGAGCCGCGGTTCGGACGGCCCTCCTACTTGCCCGCTGAGTATAGTAGCGGCTCGGCGGGGCGTCAAACCCCGTGTCGCCCTCCATCAACCAGATTTGGCCACGCTGCCGCAAGCCCCTCGCTCGCCGCTCGGGGCATGCCTCCCCTTCGGGATCCCCTCCGGGATGCGCAGCGCGATGCTAAGCGCGATGCGCGTGGGCTTGCATCTGCGGGGTGCCTCCCTTTGAAGCGCTCGAATGCCGCAATCGCCCTTCCCCCTTCCCCCTTAGCGCGCTTCCCGCTATAGCGACCGTGCTGTCAAAGCCGGGGGCCGTGGCGCGCCGACAGCCTGAGCCGGCCCTCTCCCCGGCGACGACCCCAGGAGGCGAGGGCCGCCCGCTGCCCAGCGTCGTTGCGAGACGGAGCTTTCCCGGCGAACTAATCTCCCCATGGAGGAGATTGCCACGACGCCCTCCGGGCGCCTCGCAATGACAAGCGGAACAGGCGCGATTGCCTCGCCCCCTCCCTCTCCGCCCCGCTCCGGGGACTGTAGTGTCGGCGCCTCGCAATAACGGCCCGAGCAGGGCAGGCAGGGGTCGGGAAGAGACTGTCCTCCCTTACACTCGAAATTCACCTGCCAGAAAAGGGATAGTGTGCATATCTTCATTAACTTGTTTTTTGGATAAATATTGTCTAAAATCAGCCTGGACTATAACGCTTCCCGCTCAGACTCGGCGTTCGGTTGAGCGCCCGTTGTGGTTTGGTCCACGGTGGGCTAGGAGACTGGTTGCAGGCTCGTGGAATTCATGGACTCGACCGACGCATTGAATTAGCCTTGGTCGATCCGGCCCCGATCGGTCTCAACATCCTGCTCTCACCGGCGCATGGTCGAACTAATGGTGGGAGGACGTGGGCCGAGCTGCGATTGCACTTTCTTCGACAACGATGGCAACCCATTCGAGCCCGGTTCCACGTGCCATTTGATGGCAAGCCGACCAATGGGTCACGGCACTTCGGTTTCCGCAGCCCAAGACCTCATTGTCATTGAACATCGGGTGGCAGGCACTACGTTTCCTTGGTGTGCGCCTGCGCATCATCTGCCAGGTTTGGGCCACGTTTCTACTCGATGTCGGTCGACATGTCTTCGACGCAGGCAGGAATGTGATCTTCAAGGTCGCGCCACACCAGCTCACAAATGAAGACCTCGAGAGCGTCTGCGCGGCACAGAGCGGAGCATCGCAGATGAGAGCTTTCCGACAGAGTCGCGCGGCATTGCTCGCCACCGGGGGTAGAGAGGGGATGAGGTTCGGTAATGAGCGACGGACCGTAGGCCAGATCGCCCAGGGCATTCATCCGTAGGGCCGGCGTGCTCACGACCTAAGCCATTCGATTCTGCCATAGCCAAAGGACAATCGACAAATGGACAGGAAATTCGTCGTAAAACGGATCCCCCTCGCGCTCGTCGCCATCGTCTCCACGATGGCACTAACCTCCGCACACCCAGGACATGGCGGACACATCACTGGTGACGACGACTTCTATTCCGCCCATCACGAACAACACGGCACGTCCGCCGGCCACCTCCCGGCGTCCTCGTCCAACGTCGACCTGGTCGGCAAGCTGAAACTTGTGAACTTCAATGAAGACGTTTCAGACGTATCTGCGCTCCAGTCCTCGTCGAACGGAAAGTGGTACGCGTATCTTGGCGACTGGGGCGCCAAGTGCCAGACCGGCGGAGTTCATGTTGTCGACATCAGCAATCCCAGCAACCCGGTGAAGATCGGCTTCCTCAACAGCGGTGGAACCGGTTACGTCACGGAAGGAGTCCAAGCCCTCCACCTCAACACTACGGCCTTCACCGGTGACATCCTCGTGGTCAGCAACGAGTGGTGCCTCCAGAAGTCCAACCCGAAGCTGAACCCAGGCGGAATCAGCATCTGGAACATCACTAACCCGACCAGCCCGAAGCGGCTTGTGAATGCATTCGGTGACTTTGACCTCTTTGGCAACCCGGCAAACGAGTCACACAGCGCCATCGCCTGGGACACAGGCGACGGCAACGCCTACGTCGCGGCGATCGACAACAACGAGACCTTCGACGATGTCGACATCTTCAAGATCACAAACCCCCGCAAGCCTGTCCTTCTCTCCGAAACCGGGCTCTTGGATTGGGCGGTTAACCAGGGTGCGAATGTGGACAGTGCAGCCTTCGGGGACTTCCCCACGTCGCATGACATGGACGTCATCAAGAAGGGCTCCGAGTGGCACCTGATGGTGTCGTACTGGGATACCGGCTGGGTGGACCTCGACGTGACAGACCCATCAGACCCGACGTTTGTCGAGGACTCCAGCTACGCCGCCTGCGATCAGGTGGTCACCACGGCCTGCCCGCCTGAGGGCAACGCCCATCAGGGCGAGTGGAACGCCGACGGGAGCCTGTTCATAGGGACCGACGAGGACTTCACTCCCACCCGCCCGAGCTGCACCTTCGACGGCACAGGTATCGGGTGCACCGAGTTCGGCTGGACCGTCCCGGTAGCGACAAACTTCCCCGGCGGCTTCTCCGGCTCGGTCGTGTACGGCGGCTCCGGCTGTCCGGGTTCCGACCTGGACGGCAACGGCGTCGATGACCGGACCGAAGTCGTCAACGTCTTCCCACAGGCCGTCACTGGAGCGGACGCCATCGCGTTCTTCCGGGGGACGTGCTTCTTCTCCCAGAAGGTGGAGACAGGTGAGCTAGCCGGGTACAACATGGTCATCATCATCAACGGCCATGCCGGATCCCTGGACGGGCTGACGCCGAACTCCTTCTTCGCTGGTGGCCAGGGGAGCCTCGTCTTGGCGATCGCCTCGGCCGTCATGATCGGGCATGCGAACGGGCATGGGCTCTTCACCGACCCAGTTTCGTTCTCAGGCGCCGAGGGCTCGGATTTCCCGGCTCTAGGCACCCCCGGTCAGCCCTTCGGAGCCCAGCCCGGCGTATTCGACGGCTGGGGCTACGTGCGGCTGCTTGACTCCAACCCGGCGGGTGGCTTCACCGAGATCGACCAACTGGCGATAGCGGAGACGGACGACCCCGACTTTGCCACGGGGTTCGGCGATCTCACGGTGCACGAGGTCGAAGTTCCACGAGGCGACCCGAATGAGGGCGGGCCGAACTCTGACGACGGAGTGTTGGCCTACTTCTCCTGGTACGCGGGTGGCTTCCGCGTGGCGGAATACGATGCCACAGGGATCAGCGAGGTTGGCCACTATATCGACCCGAAAGGCAATAACTTCTGGGGCGTGGCTCTTGCGGAGGATCCGGACGGCAACCGGATCGTTCTGGCCAGCGACCGGGACTACGGTCTGTTCGTCTTCCGGTATACCGGGCCGTGATACCCATCCGCATTCCGGCAGCTAATGCCGGCATCCGAGGTGTGCCGCACTCCTGCCGATCCAGCCGGCGGTAGCGCCTCGGACGACCTTCCACTCAACGGGCGCCTCACTTGCCGGTTGGTGGGGGAAGCTAGTTGGCAAAAGGCGTCGTGCTAATCTGCACTTGGCACGACGCCTCTTTGCCTGGCAACCGCGTTTGCACGAAGCCCAGTGAACCCCTCGTAGGGCGGCCTTCAGGCAAACAGAATCTGCCAACCGCGTGGTGCAGGCGGCCTACCCCTTCACCACCGCCGAGTCACCCCAACTGTGGGCGCGGTCGCCCGAGCAGAGGCGGGCTGCCCCACCGCCAAATGTCATTGCGAGGAGCCCCGCCCCGAATGTGATTGCGAGGAGCCCCGCCCTGAATGTCATTGCGAGGCCTCCCGACCTCATGTGTCATTGCGAGGCCCCCCACCTCATGTGTCATTGCGAGGCCCCCAGAGGGGGCCGAAGCAATCTCCCCAGCGAGGCGATTGCCACACCGCCGAAGGCGGCACCTCGCAATGACAGACTGTGAGGGGACGACAGGCGCCCCGAGTGTCTGACCACTGACCACCGACCACTGACCTGTACAACTAGTAGAATCGACCCGACCAGTGGTCTTTACTCGCTGCGCACCTGCGGAGGTACCTGTGCAAATCGCGATGATCGGCCTGGGCAGAATGGGAGCGAACATGGCCGCCCGGCTCGTCGAAGGCGGACACACGGTCTTCGTCTGGAACCGGACCGCAGAGAAGGTCCAAGAGCTCGTCGATCAGGGCGCCCGCGCCCTCTCATCGATAGAGGCGGCCGGCAAAGAGATGGCCGCACGCCGTGTGGTTTGGGTGATGCTCCCCGCCGGCGAACCGACCGAGACCGCCGTCCAACGCATCTCCGGCGGGCTCGAGCGCGGCGATGTGATTATCGATGGCGGGAATTCCAACTATCGCGAATCGATTAGGCGCGCCGGCGAGCTTGCGGAGCACGGGATTCATTTCATCGACGTCGGAACCAGCGGCGGGATCTGGGGGCGCACTGCGGGCTACTGCTTGATGGCCGGCGGCGATGCCGAAGTGATTAAGGAAGTGAGCCCGGCGCTGAAGACCCTTGCGCCGGCGCCCGACCACGGCTGGGGGCGCGTCGGTCCGAGCGGGTCCGGTCACTACGTCAAGATGATTCACAACGGCATCGAATACGGGATGATGCAGGCCTACGCCGAAGGCTTCGAGATCCTGCGCGCCAAACAGGAGTTCGGGCTCGATCTACCTCAAGTCGCAGAGATGTGGCGCTACGGCTCCGTCGTCCGCTCCTGGCTTCTCGATCTGACGGCGACGGCACTGAAGGCCGATCCAACCCTCGACGACCTCCAGCCCTGGGTGGCCGACAGCGGCGAGGGACGCTGGACCGTCGAGGAGGCCATCGCCCTCGACGTTCCGGCCCCGGTGATCAGCCTGGCGCTGTGGATGCGTTTCCGCAGCCGTCAGGAAAACAGCTTTGGCTCTCGCCTGCTGGCTGCTATGCGCCAGCAATTCGGCGGACACGCCGTCCGCTCCTCCCCTGTCGAGCGCTCTTCGTGAGACGGGGAGGACGGGTGGGGGTTCGGGCCTGACCGCTCCTGTATAATCGCCGCATGACCGAGGTCGAGCCGCGCGTCGTCTCGCCGGAACGTCGTCCGGACGATTGGACCGACACTCGCCTGCGCCCCCGCCGCCTCGACGAGGTCATCGGCCAGGAGCGGGTCCGCGAGAACCTGGCGATCCTGGTGGCGGCGGCGCAAAGCCGCGGCGAACCACTCGATCACGTCCTCTTCTACGGCCCTCCTGGATTGGGCAAGACAACCCTGGCGCACGTGTTGGCGAACGAGATGGGCGCCAAAATGCGCATCACCTCCGGGCCGGCGATCGAACGCGCCGGCGACTTGGCGGCGATCCTGACCAATCTCGAAGCCGGCGATGTCTTGTTCATCGACGAGGTTCATCGGCTAGGCCGAGCGGTGGAGGAGATCCTTTATCCGGCCATGGAGGACTTCGCCCTCGACATTGTGATCGGCAAAGGTCCCGCGGCGCGCTCGCTGCGGCTGCCGCTGCCGCGCTTCACCATCATCGGCGCCACGACCCGGCTGGCGCTGTTGACGGCGCCGCTGCGCGCCCGTTTCGGCGCCGTCCACCGCCTCGACTTCTACGACCTGGCCTCCATGGAAGCCATCGTCCGGCGCGGGTCCAATCTGCTGGACGTCGAAACGGAACCGGGAGGGATTCACGAGATCGCCCTGCGCGCTCGCGGCACGCCGCGCGTAGCGCTGCGCCTGCTGCGCCGGGTGCGCGATTTCGCCCAGGTGCGCGCCGAAGGCCGCATCACCAAGCCGGTCGCCAACGAGGCGCTGGCGCTGCTCGAGATCGACGAGCTCGGCCTGGATGAAGCCGACCGACGCGTGCTGCACACCATCATCGACAAATACGGCGGCGGGCCGGTCGGCTTGCAGACGATCGCCGCCTCCGTCAGCGAGGAGCCCGACACGATCATGGACGTGGTCGAGCCCTACCTGCTCCAGCTCGGTTTCATCGAACGCTCGAGTCAGGGCCGCATGGCCACTCCCAGCGCCTATGCGCACCTCGGATTGGCGCCACCCGAACCGCCCGTGTCGCCGCAGGCGCGGCTGCCAGAGATCTAGGCTGTGAAGAACAACGAGCTTCGGCCAATCGGGTACCCATTTCGGTGCGCCCCCACGATGGGGGGTGTAGGGGCACGGCGTGCCGTGCCCCTACGACGCCTCGGGTAGGTTTGACGCCGATGAGCGATCCGGCGAACATCGGACGCATCCTGATCTTCTGCGGGCTGGGGGTGGCGGGGCTCGGTGTGCTGGTTGTCCTGCTGGGCCGGGTCGGCATTCCGCTGTTCCAGCTCCCCGGCGACATCAAGATCCAGGGTCAGGCCATCACCTGCTTCATCCCGCTGGCGACGATGCTCCTCCTCAGCCTGATCCTGACCCTGGTCGTTAACCTCGTCCTGCGCAGTATGTACAAGTAGCGCGTGCGCACGGACGATTTCGATTACGACCTTCCCCAACGCTTCATCGCCCAACGGCCGGCCGAACCTCGCGACGCTTCCCGATTGCTGGTGCTGGACCGCAGCCGCGATCAGATCACGCACGCGCTCTTCCGCGACCTCCCCTCCTATCTGAATCCAGGCGATGTGCTCGTCCTGAACGAGACGCGGGTCATCCCCGCCCGGCTGCACGCCCGCAAGCGGCCGGGCGGCGGGGTGGTGGAGCTTCTCCTGCTGCGCCGCATCGAGCCTCGACTCTGGGAGGTGATGGTGGGAGGGCGCGGCCTTACGGTGGGGACGGTCGTCGATGTGGAAGGCGGCCCCGAGGGGACCATTGAGGCAGCCGGCCACGCCGCCTTGCGGGTGATCCGATTCTCCGAGCCGATCGCCCCCCTGCTCGACTCGATCGGTTCGATGCCGCTTCCCCCTTACATTCGAGAGCCGCTGCGGTCCCCCGACGAGTATCAGACCGTGTACGCCAGGACTCCTGGTTCGGCGGCCGCGCCAACGGCCGGCCTGCACTTCACACCAGCGCTGCTCCAGGCGATCGCCGACCGCGGAGTGGTTACGGCGCGTATCGTCCTTCATGTCGGTCTCGACACCTTCGCCCCGGTGACGGTCGAAGATCCGACATTCCATCCAATCCACCGCGAACTCTGCCGGCTCGACCCACCGACGGCGCAAGTGATCAACCAGGCGCGGCCTTCCGGAGGGCGTGTGATCGCGGTCGGGACGACAACGGTACGAACCCTCGAGACCGCCGCGCGCCATGCCCTGCCCGGCGAAACGGTCGGCGTCTTCGAAGGCGAAACGGATCTGCTGATCCTGCCTGGGAACCGCTTCCAGGCGGTCGATACAATGATCACTAACTTCCATCTTCCTCGCAGCACCTTGCTCATGCTCGTCGCGGCGTTCGCCGGTCGAGAGCGAATCCTGGCCGCCTATGAGACGGCCAAGGCCGAGGGCTACCGCTTCTACTCCTTCGGCGATGCGATGCTGATCGTGTAAGCCGTCAGCCATCAGCTATCAGCTTTCAGCCAATGGCCCCGATCCTTTCCTCAGATAGTCCATTTCTCTGCCAGACAAGGCCGATGGAAGTGCCGCCTGGGGGCTAGACGCCGACCGTTGGACGTTGACCGCTGAAGGCTGACCGCTGACGGCTGAAAGCTGTCTATTCCCTGATTGACACGGCCGGGCGGATGTGCCATACTCCGGCCGCGCTCGAAACGAGCGACCCCCTCTCCGCCATCCCATACGAAGAGGAGGTGATGCCGATGTGTAGTTGCTTAGACTGTTCGTGCGCCGCGGCATCCCTCCTCACTCTCGGGTGAAGATGCCGCGGCGCAGCAGAGAGCCGTCCTGAGCTTGTCGAAGGACGGCTCTTTGTTTCCAGGATCGGGAGCTAGATCAGGAAGAAGAGGATGTATCCGAGGACGGCGAAGATCGTCGCCGCCACCAGTTGCAGGACGAAGAAAGAGGGGATCGCCCGCCGTGCCGGGAGCGCGCTCAGCAAAGCCGCCAGCAGGCCCATGGCCACGGCCATGCTGGCCACGCCCAACAGCGGCGTGAGCTCCGGACGCAGCGCCCCAACTACACCCCGCGATAGGCCGCGCAGAAACCAGGCCACCGATTCGGGTTGGCAGCCGCGCGGATTGAATGCCCAGTTGGTCAATCGGATTCCCTGGCACAGCCGATCGGCCCGCAGAACCAACTCGCTGGCGCCCGCTTCGACGAGGAAGACCGCCGTCCCCAACATCGCGGCGAAGATCATGCCGCGAAGCTCGGCGCCGGTGCGGCGGCTTACGATTTCCTTTCGGTAGGACAAGGACTCAACCTTTTCCACGGCCTTCCCCGGGAGCGCATCTTTCACTCGGACGCCAAGTCTAAGCGCGATTGAAGATGCGTGATACAGGACCTGGGGCGGCCTTCGGCTTACACCTTCCTATCGGGACCTTTTTCCCCGGACAGCGACTCCCATCGAGGCCCTATATTCAAGTCGAACCGTACCAAGCCGAGCCGAACCATGGCAAGCGGCCGCGGACAAGAATAGCATCAAGCCGGTGAACCGTTGGACGGGGCGAAAGGGAGAACGTAGATGATGTTGTCGAACGCACGATTGCTGACTGCCCGAGAGGCCGCATCGTATCTCGGAATCAGCCTCAACACGCTCAGCCGCGTCGAGAAACGCGGCCTCATCCGGCCGTTCCGGACTCCTGGCGGCCATCGTCGCTACGACGCACGGATGCTGGATGAATACCTGGAGGCCTCGCGCATGCCGGCTCAGAGGGTCGCGGCGTAAGGTACGCAAGGTAGGACGATCGATGAAGCGATTCGGCGGAGAACGACGTGGGTAAAGAGATCCGCCCGGCCGGCAGGCCGCCCGCCCGGCGCGCTCGCGCGATCCTGCTCGTCGAAGACGAGCCGGATAGCGCCGAATTGATGGGTCACATCCTCGAACTCGAAGGCTTCCACGTCGTGGAGGCGCACAACGGGGAAGACGCCTTGCATCGAGCGTTCGAAGCCGACATCGGCCTGGCGCTGCTGGATGTAATGCTTCCAGGGATGGACGGCTTCGAGATTTGCCGCCGTCTCCGCGCAGATGCACGCACCGCCCGAATGCCAATCGCTTTTATCTCGGCCAAGACCCGGGCCGAGGATCGTCATGCCGGCCTGGCCGCCGGCGCCGACGTGTACCTCGCCAAGCCCATCTCGCGTGCCGCCCTGGTATCTGCCGTCAAGTGGCTTCTCGACCCGACGCGCCAGACGGCGGTCGCTGCGGCCTCCAGCTCACCAGCCAGAGGTTGATCCTAGCTCGACTCATTAGCAAACGGACCTCCGACATCGGAGGGCCGTGGATCGTGGTGCCCCCAGGGGGTTTCGAACCCCCGTTTTGGCCTTGAGAGGGCCACGTCCTAGGCCACTAGACGATGGGGGCATTGACCGGGTCATCCTACCACAGCCGTATCGCCCAGCCCTGTGAAGGATCACAAGTCCTTTGGCCCTGCCGGGGACTTCAGAGCAGGCCCTGCAAGAGAGTCAGGCCATTGGGCGCCAGGTCATCAAAAGGCCACCTCGCCTACTCATTCAGTCGCGCCCCTCTCCCGCTCCGCGGGAGCCCCTCGCTTCGCTCGCTCTCTACAGAGCGCCAAGGGCGGGGTGCTCCCCGAAGGGGCGAGGGGTGAGGGCCTCCCGTGATAACATAGATGCGATCGGAGAAATCCAACCCATGCCTCGCGCGATGGAGCCCGCCGAAATCGAGCGCGCCTTGGCGCCTGTCCTGCCCAAGGTCGAGAAACCGGGGCGCTACACCGGCGGCGAACTCAACCAGCTCGTCAAGGACTGGGACGTCGTCCCCACCCGAGTGGCGCTCGTCTTCCCCGACGTGTACGACCTGGGGATGTCGAATCTCGGTTTGGCCGTCCTGTACGACATCCTCAACCGGCAGCCCGGCGTCCTGGCCGAGCGAGTCTTCGCTCCCTGGCCGGACATGGAAGCGGCTCTACGCCGCGACGGGATACCGCTGTTCTCGCTGGAGACGAAGCACGCCCTGCGCGATTTCGACCTGATCGGCGTTTCGCTGCCCTACGAGACTCTGTACACCAACACCTTGAACCTGCTGGACCTCGGAGGAGTGCCCCTGCGCACGGCCGACCGCCGCCGGGACGATCCGGTTGTGATCGCCGGCGGCCACGCCACCTACAACCCGGAACCGATGGCCGAATTCTTGGACGCCTTCGCCATCGGCGAGGGGGAAGACCTGATCCTCGAGGTCGTGGCGGCGGTGCGGGCTTGGCGAGAGTCGGGTCAGGAGCGGGCCGCGCTGCATCATTCGCTGGCACGGATTTGGGGCGTCTATGTCCCGTCCCTTTACTGCGCCCACTACGCGGAAGATGGCAGCCTGGAACGCACTACACCCCTGGAGCCAAGCGTCCCTGCGCGGGTGATCAAGCGCATCGTCCCGCAGCTGCCGCCGCCGATGACGCGGTTTATCGTTCCCTACATCGATGTCACTCACAACCGGGTGGCCGTCGAGATCATGCGCGGCTGCACCCGCGGCTGTCGTTTCTGCCAGGCCGGGATGATCACCCGTCCGGTCCGCGAGCGCAGCGTCGACGAGATCGTCGATGCCATCGACGAAGCGCTGAGGCAGACGGGGTACGAGGAAGTGGCGCTGCTCTCGCTCTCGTCCTCGGACTTCGACGAGGTGCTGCCGCTGGTGCGGGCCGTCCGCCAGCGCTTCGCCGGGCGCCACCTGAACCTCTCGCTGCCTTCCCTGCGGATCGAGTCGTTCTCGGTGGAGCTGATGGATCTGCTCCAGGGCGAAGCCCACCGCAGCGGATTCACCCTGGCGCCCGAGGCCGCCACTGAGCGAATGCGCCAGATCATCAACAAGCCGGTGTCGACGGCGCAGGTGCTCGACACGGCTCGTGAGATCTATCGCCATGGCTGGCACACCATCAAGCTCTACTTCATGATCGGGCATCCGCAGGAGACGCTGGAAGACGTCCAGGCCATTGCCGACTTGTGCAAGCAGGTCCTCGCCGTCGGGAGGGAAATCGTCGGCGGGCGGGCGCACGTCACGGCCGGCGTCAGCACTTTCGTCCCGAAACCGCACACCCCCTTCCAATGGGTGCCGTGCGACACCGTCGAGCAGATTCGGGCCAAGCAAGCGTTGTTGAAACGATCGCTGCGCGGCCCCGGCCTGAAGCTCAACTGGAATCACCCCGAGGAGACGATGCTCGAGGCCTGGCTATCACGCGGCGACCGGAGGATGGGCCAGATCATCGAGCAGGCGTGGCGGCGCGGCGCCCGCTTCGACGCCTGGCAGGACCACCTGCGTATGGACGCGTGGCTGGCGGCGTTCGAAGCGACGGGCCTCGATCCGGCGTTCTACACGCACCGCGAGCGGCCGATCGATGAGACCCTGCCTTGGGATCACATCGACGCCGGCGTGCGCAAAGCGTTCCTGACCGAAGACTACCTGTGGAGCCTGCGGGGCCGGACTCGCGTCGACTGCCGAGAGCGCTGTTTCGCCTGCGGGATCCTGCCTCGCTTCGCCGACCTGAGGCGGTTGAATCCGGGGGACGTCTGGGAATGCCCCGAGGTCCGCTCTCCGGTGCGCGTGCCGGCCGAGATCCTCGCCCTCACGCCCGCCTGACCGATGGCCGGGCCCGCCCGACAGCGCTATCGGATTACCTTCTCCAAAATGGAGGCCATGCGCTTCACCGGCCACCTGGACCTGCATCGAACTTGGGAACGCACATTTCGCCGCGCCTCCCTTCCCCTGGCCTACAGCGCGGGTTTCAACCCTCAACCCAAGATTAACATCGGCGCCGCCCTGCCGCTGGGCTGCCTGAGCGAGGGCGACTTGATCGACGTGTGGCTCGAATCCGAGGTCGACCCCCTCCAGGTTGAATCATCGTTGCGTCTGGCTGCGCCTCCCGGGATCCGGGTGGATGAGGTGCGGCCCATCGAGCCGACGGAGCCGGTCCTTCAAAGCATGGTGCGGGCTGCGGTTTTCGAAGCCGTCTCGGCGAATCTTGCAGCGCTGGACGAGATCGACCGCCGTATCGGCGCGCTGATCGAAGCGGAGCACCTCCCGCGTATTCGACGCGGGAAGAGCTACGACCTGCGCCCGTTGATCGAGGAAATTCGATGGGACCGGGCGACTTCGAAGTTGTGGATGCGCCTTGTCTCGCGCGGAGGAGCGACCGGTCGTCCCGAAGAGGTCCTGGACGCCCTCGGCCTCGACCCGGCCGACTTCGTCATTCGGCGAACAGGGCTAGTGCTCTCAGGGCCGGAAGAGGCCCAGCCTGGGTGAACTCAGGGGCGCCCTTCGACTGCGCCCGGCCTCCGGCCGGGCTCCGCTCAGGGAGGAAGACACCCCCACGTCCTCGCTGAGCGGAGGGCCGCACGAAGTGGGGCCCGAAGTCGAAGCGCGCTCGGCGCTCAACCCGGCAGCTTGAAGTAGTTCATCAACTTCATCGCCAGAGTCAAATCCCCCTTGAGCTTGATCCTTCCCTCGGCGAAGGCGCTCATGGCGTTGAGCTTTCCAGAGATGATGTCGATGTAGTCCGACGCCTGAGCGGTGAGAGTCAGGGTGGGGCTATCGGTGTTCCCAGGCGCCGCCGTACAGGCGCCGTCGCGAATCGTGACGACCCAGTCGCCGCCTTGCTCCCCGGTCAGGTGGTATTGGACGACGGCCTCAACCCCGGCTGCCTTCTCGGGCAGGAAGGCCTTGGGCATCAGGTCCATCAACTTGGCGATCGTTAGCTCTTCAGACATGGTCCCGCCTCCGGGTCGGGTTGTTCGTTCCGATTCTCCCACGGAAAGCTCCCCGCGAGCTTGAAGCTCGCGGGGAGCTCCAGCTAATTCAAATTCTCGAAGATCCCCGCGGCGCCCATCCCGCCGCCGATGCACATCGTCACCATCCCACGCCGGGCTTTGCGCCGCTTCATTTCGTAGAGGATCTGCGTGGTCAGTTTGGCCCCGGTGCAACCGAGCGGATGCCCCAGGGCGATCGCCCCACCATTGACGTTGACGACATCCGGATCGAAGTCGAGCTCGCGGATCACGGCCACGGCCTGCGAAGCGAATGCCTCGTTGAGCTCGATCAGGTCGATGTCCGCCAGGCGCACCCCCTGCCGCTTCAGCAGCCGCGGCACCGCCGCCACCGGACCGATCCCCATGAGCTCCGGTTCCACCCCGGCGACGTTGAAGCCGACGAAGCGCGCCATCGGTGTCAGGCCGAGCGCCGCCGCGCGCCCGCCCTCCATCACCACGACGCCCGCGGCTCCGTCGCTCAACGGGGAGGAGTTCCCTGCCGTCACCGACCCTTTGTCCTTGAAGACGGGCTTCAGTTTCGCCAGGCCCTCGATCGTCGTGGAGGGACGAAGATGTTCGTCCGCCTCCAGTCGACGCAGCTCCCGACGCATGTCCCCTGCCTCTCCCAGGCTGACTTCCTCGAACTCGATCGGGAGCATCTGATCGCCAAAGCGGCCGGCGGTCACCGCTTCCGCGGCTTTGCGGTGGCTGTGGTAGGCGAACTCATCCTGGGCCTGCCGGGTGACTTCGTACTCCTCCGCCACGCGCTCGGCGGTCAATCCCATGCTCAAGAAGACCCCCGGACGGTGCTCGGCCAGCCAGGGATTCGGGCTGAAGGCAAAACCGGTCATCGGGACGGCGCTCATTGATTCGACCCCGCCGGCGATGATGATGTCGGCGCCGTTGGCGAGGATGCGCTCGGAGGCGATGGCGATCGCCTGCAATCCGCTCGAGCAAAAGCGGTTGATCGTCATCGCCGGGATAGAAGCGGGCAGGCCGGCGCGCAGCGACACCGGGCGTGCCATGTTCAGTCCCTGGTCGCCTTCGGGAAAGGCGCAGCCCAGGATGACGTCATCGATCTCGGCCGGGTCGAGCTTTCCCTGGGTGCGTCGCAGGAGCTCAGC
>DATEVL010000023.1:0-4381 GCA_035281845.1 Anaerolineales bacterium
CGGCATTGTCCACCGCGACCTAAAGCCGGAGAACGTCCTGCTGACCGCCGACGGCACAGCCAAGCTGACCGACTTCGGCCTGGCTCTGTCGATCGCTTCGCGCACGACGACGGAAGGTGTGATCGCCGGGACCGTCTTCTACCTTGCACCGGAACAGGCCCTCGGGCAGCCGCTCGATGGGCGAACCGATCTGTATGCCGTGGGCGTCATGCTCTACGAGCTCACCGCCGGCCGCCTGCCGTTCGCCGCCGAGGATCCGTTGGCGGTCGTGTCGCAGCATCTGTACACACCGGTCGTTCCGCCGAGCACGTACAACGACGACATTCCGCCGTCGCTCGAGACGCTCATCCTGCAGCTGATGGCCAAGCGCCCGGAGGACCGCCCGGCCTCAGCCGGCGAACTCCGCCGAGTGCTCGAGTCGATCGACCTCAGCCCGGGTCGCGCCGGCCGGGCTGCCCCGGCCTCGATGTTGGAACGAATCGCGCGCGGTCATCTGGTGGCGCGCGAGCGAGAGCTCCACGAGGCGAGATCCCTTTGGCAGCAGGCCGCCGACGGCCAGAGTCAAGTGCTGCTGATCAGCGGCGAGCCCGGAGTGGGAAAGACGCGGTTGACGCGTGAGCTGGCGGCGCAGGCGGCTGTCTCCGGCGGAACCGTGCTCACCGGCGAGTGCTACGCCGAGGCCGGCGCGCCCTATGCCCCCATCTCCCAGATCATCCAACAGGCCGTCGACGGGAGCTCGCCCGGTGAGCTCGGTCTCCCGGAATTCGTCCTGGCAGACCTGGTCACGTTGGCCCCCGTGCTGCGCGCCCGCCATCCCGACATTCCACCGAACCCTCCCGTCGACCCCCAGACCGAACAGCAGCGACTTTCGGAAAGTGTCGTGCTGCTTTTCTCGGCCCTTTCCAGCCACGGCCCTGTTCTGCTCGTCCTCGAAGATGCCCACTGGGCCGACGGCGGCACGCTCTCGCTGTTGCGTCACCTGGCACGCCGCTCCCATCAGCCGGACCTGCGCCTGCTGACCGTGATGACCTACCGCGAGGTCGAGCTGGATGAGGCGCGTGCTCTGAACGAAGTGCTGCTCGACCTGGGCCGCGAACACCTGGCGGCGCGAATCAAGCTCACGCGCCTGACGCGCGACCAGACCGGGGAGATGCTGGCGGTGCTCTTCCAGGAGGAGATCACGCCGGATTTCCTGGACGGGATCTACCGCGAGACCGAGGGCAATCCGTTCTTCGTGGAAGAGGTCTGCAAGGCGCTGATCGAGCAGGGTGTGCTGACGCGCCAGGGGGGACGCTGGCATCGGCCGAGCATGGCCGAAGTGCAGGTGCCGCAGAGCGTGCGTGTCGCCATTCAGAGCCGGCTGGCCAAGCTGCCGGAGGACGCCCAGGAGATGCTGCGGCGGGCCTCGATCGTGGGCCGCGAGTTCGACGTCGACGTCTTGCGCAAGGCGTGCGACCTCGACGAGGACCGTCTAATCGACTCCCTGGAGGCGGCCGAGCGTGCCCAGTTGATCGAGGAGCTGCATCGGCCAGGCGAGGCGCGGTCAGCCTCACCGCGGTTCACCTTCGTCCACGCCTTGATCCCGCACACCCTGGCCGAGGCCGTCAGCGGCCTGCGGCGGCAGCGGATTCACCGGCGGGTGGCCGAAGCGTTGGAGCAACTTAGCGGCGATCGACTCGACGAGCTGGCGCCGAGCATCGGGCGGCACTTCGCCGAGGCCGGCGAGTGGGACAAGGCGGCCGAACATCTGCTACGGGCGGGCGACCAGGCCAACAGGCTCTACGCCTATCAGGAGGCAATCGAGGACTACGAGGAGGCCCTCGGCATTCTACGCGAGCGCAAGGAGCGCGAGCGTGAAGCTCGCACGTTGATGAAGCTCGGCTCGCTCTACCACGCCATCTTCGACTTCCCTCGCTCCCGCCGTGCCTACCAGGAAGGCTTCGCCGTCTGGCAAGGCCTCGGTTCGGCCCGTCCCGAGGCGGCTCTGCGGCCGGCCGCCCGGCCGTTCCTGATCAAGTGGGGGCGCGCCGCCACCTTCGATCCGCTCCACAACGAAACGGTGTTCGACAACGCCATCGCCGACCAGTTGTTCGCCGGCCTCGTCGAGCGGACGGCGGAGATGGACATCGTCCCCGACCTGGCCCGCTCCTGGGAAGTCCATGAAGGCGGACGGACCTACCTGTTCCAGCTGCGGCCCGACGCGCGCTGGAGCGATGGGGTGCCAGTGACGGCCCGCGATTTCGAAGTGGCCTGGAAGAGGATGCTCGATCCTGAGGTCGCGTCCCCCAACGCGGATTTCCTGATGGACATCAAGGGAGCACGGGCCTACCACCGCGGCGAGGTGACCTCGCCCGACGCCATTGGGGTGCGGGCCGTCGACCCGATTACGCTGAGCGTCGAACTGGAGGCGCCGTCGGGCTACTTCCTGCACGTGTTGGCGACAACGGCGGCCTGCGCCATTCCGGGGCATGTCCTCGAGAAGCACGGGGCTGCGTGGACCGATCCGGCCCACCTGGCGACCTGCGGGCCCTTCCGACTGGAAGAGTGGCGTCCCAACGAATGGATCGTGTTGACCCGCAACCCGGACTACCACGGGCGATTCGGGGGCAATGTCCAGCGGCTGGAGGCCGATCTGGCCGAAATCTGGGATTGGGACGATCTGCTGAAGCGGTATGAAGCCGATGAGCTGTCGGTGACCAACGTCCCGGAGTGGAAGGTGGAGGAGTTCCGCCATCGACACGCCGGTGAATACGTCACGGCCCCAGCAGCCTACACCGAGTGGGTGTGGATGAACCTGACCCGTCCGCCCTTCGACGATCGGCGAGTGCGCCAGGCGCTGGTGCATGCCTGCGACCGCGAGGCGATGGTTGCCCAGCGGCTGCGCGGCCTCGACCCTCCGGGGACCGGAGGGTTGGTGCCGCTGGGCCTGCCGGGCCACACGCCGGGTATTGGTTTGCCCTTCGATCCCGATCGGGCGCGCAGCCTGCTGGCCGAGGCCGGCTATCCGGATGGGCGAGGGTTTCCCGAGGTTGAGATTCTCTTGCTGTCCTCGCTCGGCGAGCTGCCCCATTTCGAATACCTGCGGGCTCAGTGGCGCGAGGTGCTGGGGATCGACGTCCAGCGCCTGGTGCTGGGCGCCGAGGAGTTCCAGCACCGGATGAAAGAGTCGCCGCCGGCGCTGGTGCGTATGGCCTGGCTGGCCGACTATCCCGACCCCGACAGTTTTCTGCGAGTCGGGCTTTCCTACTACGGCGACGTCCACTGGAATTCCGAGTACGCCCTGCTCGTCGAGTCCGCCGGCCGGAGCACCGATCAGCGGGAGCGTCTGGCACTGTACGAGCGTGCCGAAAGGCTGCTGATCCAGGAGGCGGCGGTGATGCCGCTGGTGTACGGTCGGATCGACGTTCTGCTGAAGCCGTGGGTGCACCAGTTCCCTATCTCGCCGGTGCGGTTCTGGTTCTGGAAGGATGTGGTGATGGAGGAGGAGTGAGCGGCCAGTGGCCAGTGGTCAGGGGTCAGTGATTATCGGGTAGCGTCACTGGAAGGGAAGAAGGAAACTGAGCTGGGCGCGCGCTGAACCCAGAAAAGTAGAAGCCCCCGGTTTCCCGGGGGCTTCTCGTTGTCTGGTTGGTGTCGTCTAGAGAATGGTGACGGAAGCGGCCTGCAGCCCCTTGGGGCCCTGCACGACGTTGAACTCGACGCGCTGGCCTTCCTCGAGGTTGCGGTACCCTTCGGCGAGGATCGCCGAATGATGGACAAAGACGTCTTCGCCGCCCTCGCGGGAGATGAAGCCGTAGCCCTTGCCGCCGTTGAACCACTTGACGGTACCCTGAATACGATCGGTCATGTTGTTTGCCTCCTAGGCAAAAAGATGGTAGTTGCCTGTTCTTCGGAGGTCTGGCTCGTGTGAGGAACCAATTCGGCCCGAGCGGTTGCAGCTCAGGCCGAGGTCTTGCGACATCCAGTCAGAACTTGCATGCTACCTTGCCGGACAGTCTAGCACCCTTTCTTAGATCTGTCCAGGGGCGGCAGAGGCGTCGTTTCTGGGGGCCGTCGGGTGCCGGGGAAGCGCCCTGTGGGCCGGCGGCTGGCCCTGGGGAAGCTCGCCGTGCGAGACGAGATTGGGGTATACTGCTTGCCTGTCATCCCGGGGTTTCGATCCGGGGCCGTGTTTCTCTATGATTGGTCCCATGGGGACCAATTCTTGTTGATGTGGGGCTGAGGGTGCGACTTGGCTCGACATACCCCCCTGCGGGGCTTAGCCAAGGAGTGCTTTCAGTGAGTTTCGAATCGTTTGCTCTGGATGCCCGCGTGCGCGCGGGCATCCAAACGGCGGGCTATCGCGAGCCCACCCCGATCCAGCAGCAATCCATTCCTCCGA
>DATEVL010000024.1:0-13066 GCA_035281845.1 Anaerolineales bacterium
GGGGGCTGGATTACCCAGCCCCCGAGGATCGTTATCTGCAACTCCAGGCGCGCCCGCCTACGGATGCGTCATCATGTTTCCGGCGATGATATCCGCTCGCACCTGGTCAAGCTCCGCCTGCAAGCCCTCGGGCACGGGGCCGGTCAACGGGGCCAGACCGACGCCGCCGTTGGTCAGTGTACCGACCGTCACGCCACCGGCGAAGCTGCCATCGACGACGGCCTGGATCGCGGCCAGCGTGGTGATGTCCATGTTCTTCAACACGGAGGTCAGGATGACGTCGGCGTAGTCGGAGTTGACGATCGACCAATCGGTGTCGACACCGACGATCCAGGCGTTCCCGCGCTCCTGGACGGCGGCGGCGGTGCCCAGGCCCACCGGGCCGGCGACCGGCATGATGATGTCGGCGCCCTCGTCCATCAGGCTCTCGCCCATGGCGCGGCCGTCATCCGTGCTCTCGAAGTTTCCGGTGAACAGACCGACCTGCGTCGCGGGGTTCCAGCCGAGCACCTCGACGTTCGTGCCCTTCTGCTGGTTGTAGTAGGCCACGCCGAGCGCAAAGCCGTCCATGAAGACGGTCACGGGCGGGATCTGGATGCCGCCGAACGTCCCGACCTTGCCGGTCTGGGTCGTGGCGGCGGCGGCGTAGCCGGCCAGGAAGGCGGCTTCGTCGGTGTTGAAGACCTGTCCCTGGACATTCGGGATCACCGGATCGTAGGCGAAGTCGACGATCGAGAAACTGACGTCGGGGTTCGCGTTGGCCGCGGCCGCAGTCGCGTCCCCCAGCAGGAAGCCGACCGTCACGATTATGTCGCAACCCTCTTCAATGAAGGCGTTGATGTTCGCCTCATAGTCGGTCTGCTGCTGCGACTCGAGGAACTTGCCCTCGATTCCGAGCGTGTCGACGGCGTCTTCAATGCCCTTCCAGGCGGTCTCGTTGAAGGACTTGTCGTCGATACCGCCGGTGTCGGTCACCTGGCAGGCCTTGAACTCCGCGCCGGGTGCCTGGGCGCAGGCGGAGACGATGAACGCAGTCACCACCAACAGCGCGAAGGCGGCGTAGGTCTTCTTCATGTCTTCCTCTCCTCTGGGATGGAATCGAAGGTGGAATCTCTGGAAATACTGGGAGTTCCGAATCGCCTCTGATCGTGGATTCTACGCTTCGGGATCACCCCTTTCCCTCCGGCTGGGAGGCCGGTTCCTGGTCGGATGCCCCCCGACCGGCGAATTCGATGATAACACGGTTCCGAGTGAGGCGCAAACAGTGGCGACCTCCCACGCTGAGGGCTACCTCTCCTCGTTCCAAGCGCATCCGCGGGCACGAAGTTAGAGCTTGTCACCCCCGCGTAAGCGGGGGTCCAGGGTGGGCCGCTCTTCGGCGAGGTCTGCTTTCTCGCGGGATTGACACGCTGCCGTCTCACCCGCAAAACGGAGTGTGCCCCCGTCACCTCTGCCCTGGATTCCCGCTTTCGCGGGAATGACGGAGGGTTATGTCACCCCGCTAGTTCGAAAGGCCAATCTTCTTAGTCGCATCCTAGAGTCTGCATTCCGGCTTGCGCGGGCATCTCTAGTTCTCTAGGGCCTCACTCCCCTCCAGGAACGACCAGGAAGCCCGAGGCGAGCAGGGTCTCTGCCTCGCGCAACAGGCGCTCGCGGCCGGGCGAGATTGCTTCGGGGTTCAGGATTTCCACCCGCAAGCCGCCATTGTCCGCCGCGTATCTCCATTCCTCTCCGGAAGATCCATCTAGGAGGCGCTCCAGAGCCGACGCCACCAGGGCCTCGGGCACCGTACGAACCCGGGCGGCCACTCGATCCGCCCATGCTCCGAGGTCCGCATCTCCAGTCACAATCAGCCATGGAGCGCCTTCCCTCGGAACTTCCGCAACAGGGTCGGAATTCGGAGAGATCGCGACCACATCGACGCCAAACGGCGGTCGTGCCGGTTCGGACACCGGCTCCCATCGGCACTTCGGACATGCGTAACGCAGGCCCTCATCGAAACCCACCACGAAGGCTTCCGCCCCCTCCCCGGTCCCCGGCGTCAGGCCCACCCCTCCGGCCGAGGTCGCCAGTCCGGCCGCGACCCCTGCGAGGAAACCCGCCTGGTCGAACCGCGGGACCGGCCCGATGACGCTCGTCGTTTCATCCGGGCCGAGCGAATTCGGGTCCAAGACGACAGACACGATGCCTGCCTTGGACCAGGCGTCATGAAACACGAGGATCTCTTTCTCACTTCCCACCACGGCGCGCAGGCCCGGCGGGGGAGCCGGCGGCTGACCCTCCAGCGGCTGGAGGCGCGTCGCCAAACTTCGCGTCTCGGCCCACGAAATCACCGCATCTACAATCCGTGTCTCCACTTCCGAACCGATCAGAATCCAGGGAGCCGGCGTCACCGTCGCGGCAGCCGTCGGACGGGCGGTCGGCAAAGATGACGTCCCCGTGGCCGCGCTCGCCCGGCAGGCGACCAAGGAAGGCACCAAGGTCAAGACGGTGGCAACGATGATGGCGGAGCTGGCGCGAGGACCGGTCACGGTCAACTAATTGCGTTCGTACTCTGCCAGGCCGGGGAGCTCAGACGCGAGTCCCGGACATGCCTTCAGGCGCGTGGCATCCCAGCGAGGCGGCGTGCGCCTCTTTGTACGAACTTCATGCCGAACGACCGTCTTCCCCTTGCGCGGCCAGTTCCCCGAAGTCGAGGACCTCGCGCGCCTGTGAACCGCTTTGAGCCGGGCCGACGATTCCCTTCTCCTCCAGTTGGTCCACCAACCGGGCGGAGCGAGTGTAGCCGATACGCAGGCGGCGCTGCAGCAGAGAGATGGAGGCGCGCCTCATGCGCCGCACGATCTCGACGGCCTCGTCGAAGAGCGGATCGGTTTCGCCGTCTTCCGCGCCCATCGCCTCCCACAACGCACCCTGCTTGAGGGGGATCCCGGCGGGGAGCGATGACGGCGCCAGCGGCGGCGTCACCACGCCGTGCTCGACGGCCTGACTCTTCCAATGCTGGATGAGGCGCGCCAGCTCCGGCTCCGAGACAAAGGCGCCCTGCATCCGCACCGGCGCGGCGCTGTCGGGCGCTTGAAACAGCATGTCGCCGCGCCCCAGCAGCTTCTCGGCGCCCGGCTGGTCGAGCACCACCCGGCTGTCGACCGACGAGGCGACGGCGAAGGCAATGCGCGCCGGGAAATTGGCCTTGATCAGCCCCGTGACAACGTCCACCGACGGCCGTTGCGTGGCGATGATCAGGTGGATGCCGGTGGCCCGGGACAGCTGCGCCAGACGAGTGATGACCTTCTCGGTTTCGTCGGGCGCCAGCATCATCAGGTCGGCTAGCTCGTCGATGACCAGCACCAGGTAAGGCAGCCGGCGCTCGCCGGAGGCCTCGATGCGGCGGTTGTACTCCTCGATGTTGCGGGCGCCCTTCTGCGAGAATCGTTTGTACCGGTCGTTCATCTCGCGCGAGACCCACTGCAACGCCCCAACGACGCGCTCCAACTCCACCACAACCGGTGCCAGTAGATGGGGGATGTTGTTGTACGGCGCCAGCTCGACACGCTTCGGGTCGACCATGACGAAGCGCAGGTCGTCGGGCGTATTCTGGAGCAGCAAGCACGAAATGATGGCGTTGACACACACCGACTTTCCCGAGCCGGTCGTCCCGGCAATCAACAGATGCGGCATCGCCGCCAGGTCGGCGGCCACCGCGCGGCCGGACACATCCTGCCCCAGGGCCAGCCGCAAATGCGAATCCATCTTGCGGAACGGTGGCGCTTCCATCACATCGCGCAACGCCACCACCTGAATCTCGGCATTCGGCACTTCGATGCCGACGTATCCCTTTCCTGGCACGGGCGCCTGAATCCTCACCGAAGGCGCCGCCAGGGCCAAGGCCAGGTCGTCGGCCAGCGCGGTGATCTTGCTGACCTTGACTTTGGTGCGCCGGCCGCCGCGACCTTCGGTGTAATCGGGCTCGACGCCGAACTGGGTGATCGTCGGTCCGCGGTTGATCTCGACGACCCGCACCGGGGCGCCAAACGCCAGCAAGGTGTCTTCGATCAAACCTGCTCGCTGCCGGTCGAAGTGATCGTCTGCGCGCGCTTCGGCACCTCGGTCGAGGGTGGATTCCAACGGCGGCAGCGACCAGCCGGCGTCCGCTGGCGGAGTCGGAGCCGCCTCCCAACTCGGCCCCGGTTGAGACGGAGCCGAGCCGGCCTCGTTCTCCGACTCACTCCGGACCAGGGGCGATGTCGCCGGGGCGGGTTGCATCGAGGCCGGCGGCGCCGCAACCGGCGACGCGGGCCTGTTTGTCTGGGCACGGTCCGGGCGATGGGCGCCGCGCCGGTCCCGCCGGACCCTTCCCGCCAGGTGCTCCGCGCGGCGACCGCTTTCGGCGAAGAGTTCGGACGGCGACAAGCCGGCCACCAATGCGGCGCCAGCCAGGGTAATTCCAAGCAGAACCACCACCGCCCCGGCACTGCCAAGCGCGCTCACCAGCCCGGTGAGGACGAGTCCGCCGAAGAAACCGCCGCCCACCGCCGGATCCACGTCGGTGCTGAGGTCCATGGCGATGGCGACCGCGTCGAGCGCTGCCAGCAGAACAACCAGCAGCAGTAGTCCTCCGGCGGCCTGACGGAATCCGATCTCGGGCACGGCGATTCCCACCCGCCGGGCGAGAAAGACGGCCGCCGCGGCCGCGGTCAACAAGAGAATCAGATGGACGCCCCAGCCGAAGAGCGAGCGCAGCCCGGCCGCCCACGCGGCCACCGCACCGGGCGGCTGCCGAAGGAGGAGCGCGGTCAGACTGAACAGAGTCAGCACGAGCACCCCGCCGGCCAGCCATTCGGACCGATGGCGCGCGAAAAATCCCGAGGCCGATCGGCCGATCGATTGAGGTGTCAGACGTTGGAGAGACGGCGAACGCCTGCCGCGATTCCCCGCGTTCGCCCCGGACGACCGGCCGCCTAAGCTGCGCCGGCCCTGCCGCACCGTCGGCGCTTTCCGTTTCGCCAAGGGGCCTCCTCCGGTCGGAGGATTATATCAGTGGTCAGTGGTCAGTCGTCGGTGGTCAGAGGGTGCTCGCACATGGCGAAGACCGTAGAAGACTGGAGGTCGGAGATTGGAGAGTGCGGATTGGGGATTGTGGATCCGCGATTGGCGTGGGTTGACGGCGGACACTTGCACCTGCGGCAATTGCAAGTGTTGCTCAAGGCTGAAGGCTGGCCCCTGACAGCTCCCTTCTGACCACGGACCACCGACCACCGACCACTGATAGTGCTACAATCCCGCGCCGATGCAGACGGGCATCGACCTCCTCCTTCAGTCCCCGTGCCTCGCCGAGATCGACGGCGCCGAGCTCGAGGGCATTCCCTTGCGAAAGACGGACTTTTCCGTGGGGGAATGGCTTTTCACCCCGCACACGCCGGCGCGCGATCTGTTCCTGGTCGCCGATGGATCGGTCGAGATCTTCGACGCCTCCCACCCTGATCGGCTCCTCTCGCTCACCCGCGCCACGCCGGGCGACGTCTTGGGCGAACATCGCCGCCTGCGCCGCCCACCGGCCTGGGCTGCGCGCGCCGCCGTCGCCACCGTCGTCTACCGTTGGCCTGAAGCCGACCTCAATGCCTTTCTCGCCTCCCACGCGGGGGTCCAGGATGCCCTTCGATTCTTGGCCGAGTCGCGCCGGCTTGCTGGCGCGATGGCGTTCCCCTGGCTGGGAGAAGGCGAGACGATCTACGCCCTGGTGCGAAAACACCCCGCCATCCTCCTTCGACGGTTGCTCCTCCCGATGCTGGCGCTTTCCGCCGGTCTCGGAGCCTTGGCGACCGGCAGCTTGAACGGGAGCGGGCTCACGGCGGGAGTGGGTGCCGGGCTGTGCGCACTCGGCATCGCCCTGGGCGTGTGGCGCGCCCTCGATTGGCGCAACGACTACTACATCTCCACCGATCGGCGAGTAATCTGGCTGGAAAAAGTCATCGGCCTCTACGATAACCGCCAGGAAAGCCCGCTGAAAATGATCCTTTCGGTGCAGGTCGACTCGGGTTTGATCGGCCGGCAGCTCGGTTACGGGGACGTCGAAGTGCGCACGTACACCGGCGCCATCACCTTCGAAGACTCGCCCCATCCGCAGGCCTTCGCCGCCACGATCGAGGCCCTCGGCCGGCGGCTGCAGGTCTCCAGCAGGCACGCCGATCGGCAGACGATTCACCAGGCGCTGCAACAACGCCTGGCCAGCGAACCGGTACCGGAAGCTCCGCCCGCCTACCGTCCGGCGGACGCCGATTCCCAACGCGCCCTCAACGAGGCCGGGCTCGATCACTGGAGCCTGGAAGCGCGCTTCGAGGAAGGCGGGGTCATCACCTATCGCAAGCACTTGGCCGTTCTCCTCGGACATCTGCTTTTCCCGATGGTGATTCTGTTTTCGACCCTCGGCCTGCTGGGCGCCTCCTTCGCTGGGTGGATCGGCGACACCCGCTCCGGGCTTTTCTACCCGGTGCTGGGGATCTCAGCCGTGGCGGCGGCGCTGTGGGCGCTGTATGAGTTCGCCGATTGGGCCAACGACCTCTATCAGATCACCCCGAGCCATATCGTCGCCGTCCACCGCAAGCCGCTGGGACGCGAGTCCCGCAAAGTCGCCCCGCTGGAAAACATCCTCGGCACCGAAGTCGACCGGCGAGGTCCGATCGGAATCTTGCTCAACTACGGTGATGTCGTCGCCAACGTCGGCGCGGCCGCCTTCACTTTCGAGGGCGTCCTCAATCCGTCGGCGGCGCAGCAAGACATCGTGCGGGCTCAAGAGACGCTGGTCGACCACCGGATGGAGACCGATCGAAAGCGGCGGCAGGACGAGATGGTAGAATGGCTGGCTGCCTACCACCAACAGACAGCGCCGCCGGAGACCTCGCCCCCGGCCGACGACTCTGCCGAATGAGCCTGCGCACGATTATCACCGCCGAAGACCCTCGCCTGCGGCAGCGCGCCCGCAAAGTGCGGGCGATCTCTCCGGCGCTGCAGACCCTGATCGACGACATGACCGACACCATGCGCGCCGCCCCGGGCGTGGGGCTGGCGGCGACGCAGCTGGCCGTCGGCCAGCGGGTGATCGTCGTGGAGTTTCGCGAGGACGGGGCCGACCCCGAGGCCCCGCAGAAGCTATTCGTCGTGGTCAACCCCGACATCACGCATCGGTCCAACGAGATGGTGGATGGGGTCGAGGGGTGCCTATCGATTCCGGGCTATGCGGGGGATGTCGAGCGCCATGCCTGGGTGACGGTGAAGGGCCTCAACCGCCACGGTCGTCCCTTTCGGCTGAAGGCGCGCGGCTGGCTCGCCCGCATCTTCCAGCACGAGATCGACCACCTGGACGGAGTCCTCTTCATCGATCGGGCGACTCGCGTCTGGAAACCTGAACCGGAGCCGGCCGAGCCAGAGGTGACCGTCACGCAAGCCTGAGAGCAGTGGTCTGTGGTCAGTAGGAGCCTTCAGCTCTTAGCGATCAGCCGTCAGCCACACCTGCCCTTGCTGCAGGCCGTCTCGCCCTCGCGTAGCATCCCGGAGGGGCGACGGCCCGGGGCTCGCGGCCCGGACGGGGCGCAAGTGTCAGCACTAACCCCATCCTTAATCGCCAATCGCTAATCGCCAATTGCCACTGATTACTGCTCACTGTTCACTGGTCACTGTTCACTGCCCTACCGCCGCCGTCCGATCAGGCGCAGCAAGAGCAGGAACAAGTTGAGGAAGTCCAGGTAGAGCGTGAGCGCGCCCAGGATGCTCAGCTTGCCCAGCATCGCCCCTTGCCCCTGGAGCTTGGGGTCCGCCGCAAGACGGGAAAGCTTCTGGGTGTCGTAGGCCGTCAGGCCGGTGAAGATCACGACCCCGACCAGACTGACGATCAGATCCAAGGTGCTGCTCCTCAGGAAGAAGTTGAGAACCATGGCGACGATCAGACCAATCAGCCCGACTAGCAGATAGGTTCCGAGCTTGGTCAGGTCGGCCCTCGTCACGAACCCGACGAAGGTCATCGTCCCGAAGAGCGCCGTCGCCGAGAGGAAGGCGACGCTGATGTTGCTCAGGGTATAGACGAAGAAGATCGCCGAGGTGGTGAACCCCACCAGCGCCGCGTAGCCGATGAAGAGCGAAGCCGCCGCGCTCGGCGAAAGCTTGTTGATCGCCGCCGAGAGGACCACCACCAGGACGAATTCGCCGATCAGCGCTGCCCACACCCAGGGCGTGAACAGCAGTGACTGCAGCACCGGGGTCGTGACCGTGAGCAGCGCCACGATCGTCGTCACCAACACCCCGAACGTCATCCACAGGTAGACTCGCCGCAGCAGCGGCCGAATCTGAACGCCGGGGATCACCGGCTCGTACGTAATCGCGCTTTGGTTCATGCCCTCCTCCTGCACGCCCGGCGTCAGGCCGGGCGGACTCCCCGATTCAAAGGATAGAACGGAATCCAGACGCCGACCTTGAGGAACGACCAGCCGAGGCTGAGCAGCGCCCACTGCCCCAGGCCCATCAAGAGAAGGAAGACCGTCACGAGCACGCTGACCAGATCGATCAGGCCGGGCAGGCGTGACTCCCAAGCTCTGACCTGGGTCAGCAGATTCGATACCGTCGCTTCGGCTGCCTGGGTTCGCGCCTGCACATTCGTCAGGCGATCTTCAAGGGCCGTCGCTTTCTCGGTCACCGATGTCACGGCCTTCTCGATCGCGCCGGTGCGGAGCGCCTCCAAGGAGGCGACCGTCTCCTGGACCTGCTGCCCGACGCGCCCGAGCTCGTCGATGGCGGCGCTCACGTCCTGAACCCAGTCGGGCAAGGTCACGAGTGGAATGCGATCCAGTCCCTTCAGAAGGCCGTCGATCGTGGCCACCGTGGAGCGCACCCGCTCCAACGCCTGGACCGCCCGGTCCACCGTCGACTTGAGATCTTCACTGACGAGCGACCCCAGCGCACGCAGGACGACCGAATCGGCCTTCAGGTTGACACCGATTGTCGCCACCGTATCCTGAAGCTGTTGCACGGCGGTCTGGGCGGTATCGAGCGTTGTGTTGACTTCCTGCAGCCCCGCCTCGGCCCGCTCCAAGGGTGTCACCAGCGTGGCGATCGTCGCGGTCAGCAAGTCCGTGACGGGCCCGTTGGCCGCCCAAACAATGATCGTCGCCGCTAGAAGCAGCGCCAACCCCACCGTACCCACGATGACCATGCCGATAGGCCCAGCGCGGCGCGAACCCGATTGTTTCGCACTCGGTGATTCCATGATGTGGGCCTTTCTCAGGCCGCCGCCTACTTCGGAGACGGCGCAGCCGCCGAGCGGGTTCCCCGGCCGCAGCCAGCGTGCACGCCCGACGGGCTGCGGCCGGTCCCTTGAGAGCTTAGCGCATCCGGAAGGCCTGCACGATGGCGGCGATCCCGCCCACGAAGGCGAAGAGGCCCGCCACGTAGGGGAGTGCGACCATCGCCAGGAAGACGTGCCCGAGCAACACCAGCGCGAAAAGAATGCTCAGAATCCCGAGGATGATCGGTCCGGCGCCGCCTCCCTGGAAGCCGTGCGCCAGCTGGATCACGCCGATGATCAGACCGTCGACGGCCAGCACGATGACCAGGATTCCCGCGACGGCGGGGGTGGCGATGATCGGGTGCTGTAGGATGAGCAGGCCGGCGATGATCCCAACAACTCCGAGGAACAGCGCCCAGCCCCAGCCCTGCTTGTCTTTGCGGGTGAAGATGGTCACGATACTGACGATCCCACCCACCAACCAGTAGATCCCGAGGAACACGACCAAGGTGGCAGCGGTCATCACCGGCGCGGTGATCAGCAAAACCCCGAGGATGATCGACGCAATCCCGCCAATCAGCGGGATCCACCACATGCTTTTGGCCTCTGCTTGTGGATCCATAGCAGCGGTCGTCATCTTGTTCTCCTCCTGAGAGAGTCGGTCATGATGGGAGCGGCGGCCGAGCGGCGTGCCGCGGCCGCCGGCACAGAGCCGTTAGCGGTTGATCCAGCGAGCCGCCCCTGGCATTCCGACAGGCTGGAGGCCCTGCCTTGTCTTCGCCCGGGCCGTTCATCATCGGCCGTCCGGATTCTATCCCTCGCTCGCGACAGGCACAAGGCGACCAGGTATGGAGTCCCCGCGGCTCAGCGGGCGGCGCGCAGGTCGCGCCAGACGAGCCACGCCGCACCCAACCCCAGCAAACTTGCCGCCAAGGACACGAGGATACCCAGGTACGGGACCGCGGCTACGATCAGATAGAGAAGCGTACCCAGCAGGAGCGGCCACCAACGGTTGTCGGCCGCCCGAGGTGCAAGCCGCCGCAGGATCAGACGTCCGGCCCACGCCGCCAGCACCAGTTTGGTGCCGTAGGCGGCGAACAGAGTCAACAGGATCAACGCCAGCGCCAGCGCTCCCCCGCCCCCCACCAGCAGGGAGACCGCCAGCACGTCGAGACCAAGGCTGAACAGCCCAAAGCCGACAATCGACAGGCCCACGGCGGCCAAGGCGCCTCCGACGTAGCCCACGATCAAGACGAAGATGCCGTATCCGGCCGAGGCCGCGGGCGCGGCCCGCACCCGATCGGCGAAGACATACAACAACGTTGGACGAAAGGCTACCGCCAGAAGACCAAAGACGAGCAGCGTGACCAATTCACGCGCCAGATCGAGCGCGAGTTCCACCAGAGGATCGCCCGTGAAGGTTGGCACCATGGCCGTCGCGCCGGAGTTGAAGTCCCAGACACTCGGAGCGGGCGCGGCTTTGGAGGGTGAACCAAGCCATAGGGCAGCCAAACCCCCGAGGCGGGGCCGCAGGCTGGTGGGGCTGCCTCCGACCGTCCCATCCAGGCGCAGGCGGAGCATGGCCCCCCGCACGTACTCGCCGATCGAGCCGTCGAGGAGCACCTGGTATCCAACGGCGGTCACACCGCCGCCAACGCTTGCGCCTTCATCCATTTGGAGCAGGACTCCGGCGAAAAGCACACCCTGCCCAACGCGCGCCGTCGGCCCGAGGACGACTTCGCGTCCGATCACAGTGATGCTCCCATCCACCTCGCCGTTGATCTGGACCTGCGTGCCGTACGCGAACACGCTCCCTTCGACCGTCCCGTCGATCTCGACGGTATCCCCCCAGGCGAACAGGTCCCCCTCTACGGTATCCGTCACGACCACGTTGTCTTCGAACTCGAAGACATCCTTGCCGATGGCGCCGCTCCGCAGCACGGGCAAGAGCGTTTGGAGGTCCTCCGGGGCACATGCCGAAAGGAGGATCGCGACACAACCGAACAGCAGCAGCCGTCTCATTTCAGCCTCTTCCTTCCGGCCGCCGAGGAAGCGGCCGGATCCGTGGTCTCTCCGGCGCCGACTGTTATACGTCGGAAGTCTGGCGCGGGCAATGCCGGGATAGACGAAAATGCTCAAACTGGCGTCGCCTCGTGTCGACAACCCCCGCCCTGCTGGCATGCTAGAATCCCCGGCGCATGCAGCTCGTCCACCTCTCGCTGACGAACTTCCGCAACTTCATTCGCCTCGAAATGGAATTCCCACCGGGCCCGACGTTGGTTGTCGGTCCGAACGCGCAAGGCAAGACCAGCTTGCTGGAGGCCATCGACTACCTGGTCGCCGCCGAGTCGCCCCGGGCTGGGAGCGATCGCGAGCTGATCAACTTTCTGGTGGCGCGCGAACCCGAAGCGTTCGCTCGGATCGTGGCGGAGTTCCGCCGCAGCGATCGCGCTTCGCATCGCGCTTCGCATCCCGAAGGGGGTCCCGTAGGGGATCGCGCTGCGCATCGCGCATCGCATCCCGGAGGGGATCCCGCAGGGGATCGACCCCAGCGAATCGAGGTCCGCCTGGTGGCCGAAGCTCCCCGCCCCGAAGGCGAGGCTCGGCTCCAAAAGGAAATCCTGCTGAACGGCGTGCGGCGGCGCGCCGCGGATCTGGCCGGCCAATTGAACGCCGTGCTCTTCCTTCCGGACGACTTGCGCGTCATCGAGGGACCGCCAGCCGAGCGGCGCCGCTTGCTCGACCAAACCCTCGCCCAGGCCGATCCCGTCTACGCCGGCGCCCTCGCGGAATACGGCCGCCTCTTGACTCAGCGCAACGCCTTGCTGCGGCAGGCGCAGGAACGGCTGTTCGACGCGCGCCAGCTCGATCCGTGGGACGCGCAGCTTGTCGACTTCGCCGTGCAGCTCATTCGCGGCCGGGCCGTCGCTCTGACCGAGCTGGAACGACTGGCCGGTCCGATCCATGAGACGCTCACCCGCGGCCGAGAACAGCTCCGCCTCGCCTATCTGCCGTCCCGGCTCGGCCGCAGTGAAGAAGGCCAGCTGCGGCTCCCCATCGGATCGGAGGTGGATTGGTCGACTCTCCCGGCGGCGGCCATCGCCGACGAAGTCCGCCGCGCGCTGGCGGCCTCCCGGCGGGACGAGATCGACCGCGGCGTCACGCTGGTCGGCCCTCACCGAGATGATGTGCGTTTCCTGGCCGACGGCGTCGATCTGCGACCCTATGGCTCGCGCGGGCAGAACAGGACGGCGATGATCTCGATCCGCCTCGCCCAGGGAGAGTGGATCCGGGAGCGCACCGGCGAGTGGCCGGTCCTGCTGCTCGACGAAACACTGGCGGAACTGGACGAGGCGCGACGCGGGCAGGTGCTGGAACGAATTGCGGCAGCGCCTCAGGCAATCTTGACCGCGGCGGACATGAACCTGTTCCCGCCTTCGTTCTGCGAGTCGGCCAATGTGTGGGAGTTGCGGGGCGGGACCCTGAATCGAGTGGGAAGCACTGGATCAGTGACCAGTAATCAGTGATCAGTAATCAGTAATCAGTCATCAGCTTTGGACCACTGTACTGCCGGGGACATAGGTGACACAGAGTCCAGGTACATAGGTGACAGTATCACGAGGACTGTGTGTGGGGGAATAGCCCACGGAAGCCATGGTTTCTCTCATCGAGTCGTCCCAGCAGGATGGGTCCGAAGTAGACGGACCAGAGTCCATCTCGCTCCTCTTCGAGGCCCACGGGCTCGCCTTCGAGGACCTGGGAGATGACGATGCGCTGGCGGTGCCAGCGAATGAC
>DATEVL010000025.1:0-11958 GCA_035281845.1 Anaerolineales bacterium
GTCTTCGGCGCCCTCATCATCGGCGGACCTCCGGGGCCGGGGGAGGCCTGGCCGAGCTACGTCTTCATGGCGACCGGGTACGTGATGCTCGGCCTGCTGGGCTGGGCGGCATTCTTGTCGATCGCCGCAACGCGGGTGGTCAGTACCCTGTTGCGCCTGCCGATGCAGGTCGATCCGCTCGACCGCGAGCCGTTCTTAGCCATCGGCCGCCAGAGCCTGGCCCTGGCCCTGACCTTCGTCGGTGGAATCACCATCGGCCTGATCATGGGCAACTACGGCTCGGCGGCGTTGTTGAACCCGCGCTTCTGGCTGCTCTTCCTTCCCCTATCGCTCCTCCCGGTGCTGGTCTTCTACCTCAACATGAGGCCGACCCACCGTATCCTGTCGGCGGCCCGAGATCGCGCCTTGACCGGGGTGCAGCAACAGCTGCGCCGGGCCTTCCCGTCTCTGCTGGAACGCATGCAGAAAGGTGAGCCGACGGGAAACCTCCCGTGGGAAGTGAACGCCCTGGTGGCCTATGAGAAGGAACTGCAGGAGGTCAGCACCTGGCCGTACAACCCGGCCACCCTGCGGACGCTGGCAGCCTCGGTCCTGTTCCCCGTCGCGACCTTGCTCGCCCGACGGGTTTTTGAGGTGTACATTCAGTAGGCGGCCAGGCGCCTCCGCCTGCGCCAGGCGCCGGGGCCGATGGGTCGCGTTCGGGAAAGGAATGCCATGAGCCGACATGCTTCGCTCGCTCTCCTCGCCACCCTGGCTTTGGCCGGCTGCCTGCCGCAGCCGTCCACGCCGGTGAATGTCGAAGACCTCGTGGCGACGAGTGTTAGCGCCACCCTGGCCCGGCAGGCCACCGCCTCCTCCCCGCCTCCGACGCAGCCCCTGGTGACGGTCGACACGCCTGTCGCCACCTCCCCGCCTTCGGCGACGGAGCCGCCGACCCTGATCCCGTCAACAGCGACGACGACCCCCACCGCCACCGCTCCGGCCACCACCACGCCAACGCCGATCGCCGGCGACCCGCGTACGGCGTTGGGCCAGGCTGCCTGGCGTGACACTTTCTCCAGCGCCGCCGGCTGGAACATCGGGGAGGACTCCTTCACAAAGGTGGAGGTCGACGACGGCCGGTTCGTTCTCACCGGCTTGACGACCGCCGATGGGTGGCGGGTGACCTGGCCGGAGGTCGAAAGTGCCTACCTGGAGTCGACGATAACCACCGAGACATGCCAGGGGTCGGACGAGTACGGGCTGATCCTTCGCGTGCCCGACATTCACGATGCCGGCGAAGGCTACCTGTTCGGTTTTACCTGCGACGGGCGCTACTTTCTGCGCACGTGGGACGGCGAGAACATGGACTCCCTCGTCGGCGCTACGGCGGCATCCGCCATCCAGGCGGGCAGCGACAAGACCAACCGCATCGGCGTGTGGGCCGAGGACGACGAATTCTCCCTCTACGCCAACGGCACCTTCCTGGTCAAGATCCAGGACGAGACCTTCCCCGACGAGGGCGGCTTCGGTTTCTTCATCGGGGCGCGCCAGACGGTCGAATTCACCGTCAGGTCGGACGAGATCGCTTACTGGGATCTCCCATAGCCGCGGCGATCACGCGCTGAGAGAATCAGGCGGGGAGGCGTGAGCCTCACCGCCTTCGCATGTTCGGGAACGTCAAGGAGCCGTTAGCCCGCAGACGTAGCCGCCCCAGTCCACCTCGTCGGCCTGGAGTAGGTCCCTGCGTTCCATCTCGACCGGATCGCCATCGTCCCAGGCAACCCATACCTGCATGCTCTCGTAGAGGGCCAGCGCCTCGTCATATGTCAGCGGACCGTCCGTGAGCCAGCCCCAGCGGAACCGCGTCGCTTGCTCCGGGTCGACGAGCTCGATGGTCTCACAGCCGTCCTCTATTCTGGCTGTCGAGGACCACGGGTCCAGCAGGACGAAGTCGTCGTACAACTCCGCCTCAAAGTTGACAATGAACTCGCGCTCGCCGCCCGGCCCGCCGCCGGCATCAGAGATCATCTCGAACGAGTAGGTGTGGGCTCCTTCGGCCCAGGCGGGTGCATCGAGCGTATAGGCCCAGATCCACTGTTCCACCTCTGGCGGCGCCGGAACCTGGAAGTCAATGGATGTGCCGTCCCCATCCTCATCCCACTGGGTGGCTCCACCCCATGCCCCCGGAGGCAGTTCAGAGAAGGTTGCAGTCCATGCGTTTCCATCCCTCTCAGGAACCTGCCCGTCCTGCCCGTAGAGCCAGACCCACAGCTCGTAGGCCGGGTCGGAGACCCCAATGACCTTGCCCTCGGCGGGGACGATATCCGTGACCGCCAGAGGTGCAACGAGATGCTCCTTTCTCAGGCCGGTGGCCTCATCGACCATCACGATTCGGTCTCCAGCTTCCAGGGCGAATCCGTCTTGCCAGACCTCGAACAGAACGCGGGTCACACCTTCGGGAAAGTCCGGCCGCTGCTCGGAGGGGGCCAGCGCCCCGTACTCACCGTTGATCACGAGCTCGATCATGTGCCCCATCGGCCAATCGTAGCCTTCTACTGCACCGGGGAGATAAGCCACGAAGGTCGGATTGGTGACGCGGAACGCATTCGCCACCCAGTGACCATCCGGGCCCAAGTATCCGACGCCGATGTCCTGTCCCGCCTGGAGATCCCACTCCGTCTCCGGATTCCAGGTGCAAGAGAAGGTGTCTTCTCCGTTGGTCAGGTGAGCCCCAGCGTCCTTGTTGTACTGGCCGCTGCCGGAGCCCCAGTCCAAGCATTCGACCGACACCACGTCGGTGATCCAGTCGGCTTCGATGGTTCCTGTCACGCTGTCTCCCTCGAGGTCGATGTTCGCCGCGATTTCGCCAAGCTGGACCTGGGCGCTCACACCGTTATCCACCTCCGCGTAAACCCAGTCGAGCGGCTGCAGATCGGGAGGTCCACCTTCCCAGTCATCCGGAGCGGTCTGGAATCCGCTCGCTCCATCCCAGAAACCCTTGGGCTCAGTGAAGAGGGTCGCCGTCGCCTTGACCGTGCCTTCGGGACCGGTCACTATGAGCTCGACCTGATGGCCGGCCTCGTAGAAGCTCTCCACCCAGTCGTGGCCGTAGTTGACGCGCAGGCCCATCGGCGGCGGAGGCGATGGCTCGCCTGTAACGATCTTGAAACCGGTCGCACCGCAGTCACCGTACACGTCGCAGGTGATCGTGCCCGTGAGACCCTCCAGCGCTTCGGTGTTGAAGAGCGCACTCCGGAGCGCCTGCCGGCCGATGTGGAGCGCCCCTCCGCCATCGATGACGGAAACCTCCTCGATGGCCCTCAGGATCATTGTGGCCGCGTCGAAAGCATGCGCGCTGAAGAGTGGAAGGGGCTCGACGCCATATTCGCTCGAAAACTGATCGCGGAAATCGGCATAGGCTTCCGATTGGGTAAAGGAGTCATCCGCAACACCAAAGAACATCCCTTCGACCTCTGGCCAGTGGGCGTCGATGAACTCCTGGGAGTAGAAGAAGTCATTGCTGGCCATGACCGTCTCATCGAGCTCGGGGCGTGACCTCACCCCGCTGACGATGGCCGAGGCGAGCGGGTCGAAGACCGGAAAGTACAGGACGTCTGGGGCTCCTGCTTCTCCGGCTCCGACGGCGTCCAGCACTGTATCGAGGCCCTCGCCGCTTTCATCAACGGCCTCGAATCCCAGGTTCTCCCCTCCCAGCGAACCGAATTCGGCGGCGAACGCCTGACCTACCGCTACCGAGTTGTTGTTGTCCGCTTGAACGATAACGAACGAAGACTGTTTCCCCTGGCCTCTGAGAAACTCAGCCATCGTACGGGCGTTGTCCGCGTCGTTCCAGGCCGCGCGTAGGTAGCCGGCGCTGTGGGTAGCGGGGTCCGTCAGGTAAGGACTCGTATTGCTCGGGGAAACCATGCTCAAGCCTGCCGCCGAGATGACCGGCGCCGCCGCTTCGGCAGCCGAGGAGCACGTTGTGCCGATGACCGCCGCAATCGAGGGATCAGCCGCGATCAAGCTGGCCGCGGCCGCTCCGCCATCAGGGCCGCAGCCATCATCCTCCGACCTGAGCTCAAGGGAGTGACCAAACAGCTCGCCCTGTTGGGCCAGAGCGCGCTCGGCACCGCGCTGCGAATCGACGCCAAGGAACTCGACGTCACCACTGGTGGTCAGCGCAGTCGCGATGCGCACTGGGTCATCTTGTTCGTAGCTTGCACAGCCGAGGGCGTCGCGGCAGACGAACTTGCCGGAACTCACGAAACTGACACAGTCCCCCTGGTCGCGGAACCCGGCGTGGGGATAGTCACGCCAGCCGTCGTCCTTGCATTCATCCTTGGTGGCGGGCTGACGAGGCTTTTCCGCAGGCGAACATCCATACCCGTATACAGTGCAAAGCCAGTTCGCCTCGACATACGACTGCGCGGCCGAGATTTGGTCGACGGAGGGGAACTGGGCTAAGGCGATTTCCTCGGGCGTCGGCAGGAGCGCCAGCAGGTTCTCTGGGATGGCTCCGCGCCCGTTCATCTCATCGAAGCGGGCCGGGATGCAGTATCCCTCGGCAAAGGCCAGCTGCCCCTCATCCGAGTACAGGTACTCCATCCACAGCCGGGCGGCATTCGGGTGTGGCGCGGTGGCGCTGATCGCCTGAGTGTAGAAGCTCCCAATCGCTCCGTCCTCAGGGATGGCCGCCGATATCTGGGGGTTCGCATCGCGCTGCGCCAGCGCAAGATAGCTCCATTCTGGAAGAACCGGCGTTTCCCCTGAGGCAAGCCTATCGCCGCTCCCGATGACGGAGAGAAGACGCCCCGCGTCACGAAGATCTCTGAAGAACTGCACTCCCGGCTCGATGTTGTCGAGCGACCCACCACTGGCCAGCGCCGCGCCGTATACGGAGAAGAAGGCCATATTGCTGACCGTCGGATATCCACCGATAGCCGTGGGGCTGACCCCTTCCTCGTCGAGAAGATCCTGCCACGCGATTGGAGCGGCGGACACCGCCGTGTTCGCCGCAATGGCCATGAGTCCAGAGTAGTCGCCGTACCAGTACCCTTCACTTTCCTTTATGAACTCGGGAATCGTGTCCCAGGTTGAGACCATGTAAGGGGCGATCAACGCCTCCGATTGCGCTTGCACGGCAAAGCCCGGACCTACGTCAATGACATCTGGGGCGTCAGGGCCACCAGCTCGGATGGCGTCGAGCTCATCTGCCGACCCGGCCGCGGGGTTCAATTCGTTGACCGTGATCCCGTAGGTCGATGCGAATCCATCGATGACCGCCCCATAGTTGCACCAGCTTCGCGGTAGGGCGATGACGTTCAGGAACCCTTCGGCTTGAGCGGCAGCAACCAAGGCGGCGCCATCGGCATCGACTGCTTGCCACTCGCCGACGAAGGGCGATGGGGCCAGGGCTTTCGCCGAGGCCGCCGATCCGGTCATGCCGATCGTTGAGAGAGCCACGGCAAGAACCACCAGGGAGTTCACGAGCTTGTGCGATTTCATGTCGAGCCTCCCTTGGGCATGGCCGACGCGCCGCGGTTCGGCGGCCGGCGCGGGGCGCCCGACACGGCGAGCCTCCGCTGCATGCGGGCGGGAACGTGAATGGGCTATGAGCCGATTGTGCAAATGGGCATCGCCGCCTCGACCGCCTACCCCACGATCGGCGAGCCAGCAAGACAAGAAGCCGGCCGATGCAGCCGGTTTCGCTCTTTTCTCCCCAAAGGCCGCCCCCTGGCAGCGACCACCCTACGGCCTCTGGCTCAACGCCTCTGCAAGGAAATGATTGTCTGGACAACTACAATAGCCCGTCGGAATGAAGTTGTCAATATAGAACGGTTGTGCTATACTGGCCGCCATGGGCGCTCGCGCGACTCGGTTTACCTCAGCCGACGCATCCCTGCGCCAAAGGATGCCACCCCGGCGTATCCAGCTCCGCCCACAGGAAACGCCGTCGCTGAGGCACCGGCCCATTCCGGGAGCTCGACGGCCGCGAATCCTCGGCTGCGCTCCCTGGGGATCCTGGCCGAACGCGCGGCGCCGTACATCTTGTTAGACGGAAAGCGGCCTCCCCTGCAGCGCCCGATGCCCTTCGGGGACCGCCGTGCCGAGTCAACCTGAGCCGGCCGCCGGACCGCCAGAAGGCCGGGGCGGAGCGGAGGGACATCATGCAACGAGCCATCCTCGAACAGGTACGCGCCAGCCTGCTCGACAAGCGGACCACGCTCAGCCAGTGGCTCGCTCGTACGCCCGCCCCGGCCCGGGCCATCAGCCTGGGACCGGCCGGCGAGGCGGCCGTGACCGATCACCTCGACAGCCTGGAGGAGCACATCGCCGAGGCCGATGCCGGCCAGCTCGGGCTGTGCACCGTGTGCCATGACTTCGTCGACAGCAAGAGGTTGGTGGCCGACTACACCGCCCAGGTTTGCCTGGATCATCTCTCGCCGGAGGAGGCCTCCCGCCTCGAGCAGGAGCTCGAGATGGCCCAGGTCGTCCAGCGGGCGCTGCTTCCCGGCGAGGCGCCCGACCTCCCCGGGCTCCAAGTGGCGGCCTTCACTCGCCCGGCCCAGATCATCGGCGGCGACTACTTCGACTTCCTGAATTACTCGGGGGACCTTGTCGGGTGGGCTATCGGCGACGTCGCTGGACACGGCGTGGCGGCCAGCCTGCACATGGCCGGCCTGCAGGCGCTCTGTCGGGCGATCATCCCGTCCAGCTCCGGGCCGGCGGCGGCGGCGCAGCAGATCCAGCGCGTGTTCGTGCACAACTCGCGCTACACAACCTTCGTCAGCTTGTTCCTGGCGGCGTACGCCCCTTCCAGCCGGACTCTTACCTACTGCAACGCCGGGCACAATCCGCCGCTGCTGATGCCGGGGGAGGGCAGTTCGGAGGCGGCGGGCCGCTGGCTCCACCCAACCGGGGCCGCCATCGGTCTGGTCGAGGAGGGCACGTACACCGAGGAGCACCTCGTCCTGCGGGAGGGGGATCTGCTGGTGATGTACACCGACGGGGTTGTCGAAGCGACCAACCAAGAAGGTCGGCCGTTCGAGGCGGCCCGCCTGGCCGAAGTCGTCGCTGGGGTGCGGCGGGCGCCGGCCGGGGAGGTCGTGCGCGCCATCACGCAGGCGGTGGAGGATTTCCTCGGCGGCGGCGAACCGGCCGACGACATCACACTGGTCGTCGCGCGCGTCACCTGACCTTGGGAGCTTCCCGCGAGCTTGGAGCTCGAGGGAAGCCGGACTTCTTCACGGGAAGAGGTCGTCGGCCTTGGCCGCCGAGGCAGGGTAGAGCCGGATAGAAAGGAGGCCCAGCACCAGGGCGAAACCGGCGGGCAGGCAGATCGCCGGAGCGAGGCGGTAGGTCGAGACGAGCAGTGTGGCTAGTGCGAGCACACCGAAGAAAGTCGATGTCAGGTAGACGATGGCTGGTCCGCGGCGACTCTCGACGGGCAGCACACGCCATGAGGGCGCCACCAGCAGCATCACCCCGAGCGGTGCGCTGCCGAGAGTCGAGACGAGCCACAAGCCGAACCAGCCGAGCGATAGGCCGCGCGGATTGGGCCCGCCCACGGGAGTGGTGAGCAGCAGCGCAACGGACGCGCCCAGGAAGAACGCCGCCGCCAGACGGTGGGGTTGAAGCTGGTGCTCGATCGTCTCTTCCATCTCAGACCGCCTCGGCCGCTTCCGCAGGAGAGAACAAAGCCTCCAGACGCTGCTGGACCTCATGGCGCTGGAAGATCAGGATGTTGCGCTCGGTGAACTTCCGCAGGAGCCCGACGCCTTTGGCCGTCAGCCGGTAGTAGCGGCGGTCGGGGCCCACGTCGGATGGTCGCGATTCTGCGCGAATCAGATCGAGGCCCTCGAACCGATTGAGCGCTCGGTAGAGGCTGTTGTCGTCGGCCGTCAGGCTTCCAGCACTGGCCTGCTCGATCAGGGCCCCTAATTCCCGCGCGTACGCCGGCTGCTCCCGCAGCACGAGCAGCACCCAGAAGCTCAACAACCCCTTCTTGTAGTTCGACTCCCACGTCAGCAGCAGATCGTTAAGCTGGCTCATAGTCTACTATACCATAGGTAGTATACCTTTGGTTTATTCGTCTGTCAAGGGGTACCGGAGAAACAGACGGCCCCTCCGCCCAGGAAGCCTGGCGGAAGGGCCGTCTCGGCGTTCGGTTGGAGGAGCCCGGCCTACGCGTGCGGGTTGGCCCGTCCGGCCACGTAGGACTCGACGAACAGCAGCCCGTTCGGCCCGGCGCGCTGGATGACTTTCAGCAGAGCCTCCATTGTCGTCACCTCTTCCAATTGCTCGTTGATGAACCAGCGCAGGAAATCCTGCGCCAGGTAGTCGTTTTCCTTGACGGCCTGGTCCATCAATCCCCGGATCTGGCGGGTGACCTCGTTCTCCCAGTCGACCGACAGCTGAGCCGCCGTTTCGGCCGAGGCGATCTCCTGGCGGGGCGCCTCGACCGCCGGCAGCACGACCTTGCCGCCGGCGCCGGTCACGTAGTGAACGAACTTCATGGCGTGCTCGTGCTCTTCGGCCGCCTGCCGATAGAAGAACCCGGCCAGCTTGTCGAGCATTTCTCGCTCGAAATAGGCGGCGATGACGATGTACTGGTTGGAGGCGGCCATTTCTCGGCCGACCTGGAGGCTCATCGCCTCCGCCAGCTTTTCGCTGATCATCATGGGAAGGCTCCTAGGGCGCAAGATCGGCGTGCATCGACCCAATCTTACTCCCAACAGAGGTCTCGGATATTCGATGAAGAAGCCACTCGCACTTCGCGATGTCTTCGGCCTCACCCCCTACCCCCTCTCCGCCGCATGGGTGCCGTCCGAACTGCCGACTGTGGCGGAGAGGGGAGGAACACTAAGGAGGCGGGGGGCCTTCGGCCCCCGCTTCCTTGAAAACCTCGCCCCTCCCCCGGCTCGAACGGCCGTCTATGAAGGCCCCCAGTCCGTCGCCGGGGGTGGGGTACGGGGTGGGGATAGGCGACGGCCGTTCTGATTCCGAGAGACAATTTCCCGCGAGCTCAAAGCTCCCGGGAAGATTTCATCACGCCGCAGGCGATCCTACGGGGTGCCGCCGACGAAATCAAGGGCGTACTGGGCGTCCAGGTAGTTGGGGTTGACTCCCAGCGCGGCGCGAAAGTCCTCGATCGCCCCGAAGCGGTCGCCCAGGCGGTAGCGGGCCCAACCGCGCCACAAGTGGGACTCTTCGGCCTTGTTGGTGCGGAACAGAGTGTAGTCTGCAAGCTCGAGGAGTTCGTCGAAGCGGCCCTGGTGGAAGTAGGCAAGGTACGGGCCGAACTGATAACGGGTGAAGCGCCACGGCAGGCCGAGGTTGAGCGCCGTGTCGAAGGCATCGGCCGCCTCGCCGTAGCGCTCGAAGTAAACCAGGTTGCTCCCCAGGTTGAACCACCCGTAGGGGTCCTGCGAATCCTCCCCGACTTCGGATTCGGCGGCCTCCATCGCCCGCTGGCGATTGGCGTCGGTATCGGCGTCCGGGCCGAGCAGCGCGTCGATCTGGCCTTGCGCCTCAGGCGGATACAGGTAGAGAAAGACCCGGTTGAAGGCCCGCCACCCGTCATCGATCTCGTCGTAGGCTACATGGCGGTCCGGACCCTTGTTCGAGTCCTGCGTCAGAAAGACCTGCGCTTCGTCGTCATACCCAGTTAGCAACAGGTAATGACCGGCCCAGCCTCCGCCGCCGTCGTTGTCATCCAGGATGAATCCCTTTTCGATCACCACCGGATAGCCGGCGGCCAGGAAGCGCTTCAGACCGTCGACGCTGCCGCCCACGCGAAAGTCGGCGTTCAGCCACCCGGCTCGGTTGCGGACGTAGTAGACCAGCTCATCGATGTTGACGTTCTTGTCGCCGCGGTCCGGTTTGAGCAGATCCGAGATGTCAAACTGGTCGCCGTCCCAGCCGAACATGCGCAGCGCCAACGCCAGCGTCGCCGGGCCGCAGTTGTTCCAGTCCTGTTTCTCCCACTCGGGCGCCGGCAGCGACACCTGTTGCGGAATCGGTGTGGGGGTCGGCGCCGGCGTCGCCGACACCTGAGGCGTGAGAGTGGCCGCCCGGGACGTGGGTGTGAGCACGACGAAGGTGGCCCGCGGCGTCGGGAGCGAGTCCCCCGGTCGCAGCCAGCCGCGCACGATCCCCGAGGCCGCGTCGAGCCGCCACTCCAGGCGGTCGTTGACGTAAGGCACCTGATACACCAGGAAGATCATGAGGGCCGCCACGGCGGCCCCCACGAAGAACCACGCGACTCGTCTTGTCACCGGGGCGGGATTATATCAACCCCCGCGCCGGGCCTTGGGAAAGGGCGAGCGGTGCGGGGCCGACGCGCGCCGCCCCTCGTCTGCGCACGGTCAGGCGCCAAACCATTTCCTCAGGCGGGTCGCTTCGAAGTCGCGCTTCTCGTTCAGGTGGGAGGCCAGAGGCGCGCCGATCGACACGGCCGGCGCCGGTGCGGCTAAGAAATCGCCCCGGACTTCCATCGCCAGCCCTCGCCCGACCTCGAGGTAGCAGTACCCCTCGCCGTTGAAGACGGCGTTGGCCGTGCCGCCGGTAAGCGCGGCGGCAATGTGGAACGCGGCGACCTGCGCCTGCGACTCGGCGAACACGCCGGCCTTGGGCAGCATCATCTTGTTCGCCAGGGGGATTTCGACGACGTCGCCGATGGCGTAAACGCCGGGGAAGCGCGTCTCCATTGTCGACGGGTTGACCTTCACCCACGGTCCACCGTCGGTCAGTCCGGCCGACGCCGCCACGGCCGGACAGCGATGCGGCGGCACACCCAGGAGCAGGTCGAAGCGGCCTCGGCCACCGCTGAAGACGACCTCCCCCGGCTCGACCGCGAGCGCCTGGTGATTCGGATAGAAGTCGATGCCTTCCTCGGACAAGCGCGCCTCCAGGACGTCGCAGCCCGCCTGCCCGACGACCGGCAGCGACATCGGCTGGGGCGTGAAGACCTCGACTCTCGCCGGCACGCCGCGGCTCCGCAGGAAGTCGTTGACCAGGAAGGCCATCTCATACGGCGCCGGTGGACAGGTGTATGGGACGCCGAAGATTCCGATGGCGATGGCGCCCCCCTTGGTCGATCGCAACGCTTCCGCCGCCCGCGCCAGGGACGACCGCTCATAGACGTTGTGGACATTCTCGCCGAATCCAGGGACGCTCTCCGGTGCTCGCGCTGCGCCCAGGGCGACGATCAGGGCGTCCCCCGCGAGCCTCCGCCCATCGACCACCGCCGCCTTCGCTTCCGGCTCGATCGCGGTGATCTCCCCGGTCACGACCTCGATCCCGCGACCGGTGAGGAGATCCAGCCGGCGTTCCCCGCCGGCGAGGTCTCCGCTTCCCACCAGCGCCCAGGACTTGCGCAGCCCCATCACGAACGTCGGCTGCCGTTCCACCAACACAACCTCGTCGGTCGCCGCCAGCATCGAACGCAGCGCGTGGGCCGCCGCCAGTCCACCAAAACCTCCGCCCAGAATCAACGTTCGGCTCATGGCTTAACTCCTTGTCATGCACCGGACTCGACCGAAGTCGACAAGGCGACTGGCCTAGGTGGCCGTGGAAAACGCGCCTCCGGCCTCACCCCCTACCCCCCCTTCGCGGACTGCGAGGCCAAGATCCGCAGCCACATAGCGGAGCGGGGGTAGGGAGTCTGAGGGGTGGGGGGAACTTAGCTCCCCCCACCCCCCACAAATACTCTCCCCTCCCCCTGCGGAAGAGGTTAGAACGCGAGGCCATGCGGGCGCAGGGGGAGGGGGAAGGGGAGGGGGTTGGATGACGGTCGCATTTTCTCCGCACCCTTCTAGTCGCCCATCGAGCATGACGAGCCCACTCGAGAATGCCTCCTGCCGGTGTGTTCGGATCGACGGCTTGGCGGCGCGTCCCCTGCTAGAATAGCACGGCAACATGAGCCCAACGACGATTCTGGTGATCTTCGGCGCCTCGGGTGATCTCACCCGG
>DATEVL010000026.1:0-2435 GCA_035281845.1 Anaerolineales bacterium
GCTGCCCACCTCAGCGACGCCATCGACGTGATCTTGGCCGATTACGCCCTCCCGCAATTCAATGCCCGGCAGGCCCTGCAGATGGCCCAAGAGCGAGGCCTCGGCGTGCCGTTCCTGGTCGTCTCAGGGACGATTGGGGAGGACTTGGCCGTCGAGATGATAAAACAGGGGGCGGACGACTACCTGTCGAAGGACCGCCTGGCCCGACTGGGGACGGCCGTCGGCACGGCGCTCGAGCAACGCCGTCTTCGGAAGGAACGCGCCGACATTGAGGAGGCGCTTCGCTCGCAGGACCGACTGTTTCGGGCCGTCGTCGAGCACGCCTCGGACGGGATCGCTCTGGTGCGTCAGGACATGACGATCGCCTACCTCAGCCCGGCGACCGAGCTGTTGGCGAACTATGACTCGTCTGAGCTCACCGGCTCGAACGCCCTCGACTTCATCCACATCGATGATCGACAGGCGGCGATGGAGACCTTCGCGCGGGCGGTGGAACATCCGGGTCAGGTTTGCCGCGTCGATATCCGCGGCCGGCGGAAGGATGGAAACTGGCGCTGGGTCGAATGCTCCGTCAACAACCTTCTCGACGAACCCCCCGTGCAGGCGATCGTCGTGAACTATCGCGACATCGAGGACCGTAAGCGCGCCGAGGAGGCCCTGCTCGAGTCGGAGGGGAAATTCCGCACGCTGGCCGAGGAATCTCCCAACATGATCTTCATTAACGGCGGCGGGCGGGTGTTGTACGCCAACAAGAAGGCCGAAGAGGTGATGGGCTACGACCGGCAGGAGTTCTACGCGCCGGATTTCGACTTCGCCGGGCTCATCACCCCCGAGTCGCGGCCGGCAGCCCTGGAGAGCTTCCGGCGGCATCAGGCCGGCGAGGAGGTGCTTCCATCGCTATACACACTGGTCACAAAACGCGGCCAGCTGGTCGAAGGGCTGCACAACACCCGCCTCATCGAGTACGAAGGGCAGCCGGCCATCCTGGGGATCATCACCGACATCACGGAGGAGCGGCAGGCCGGAGCGGCGCTGCGGAAGAATGAGGCCTTGCTGAAGGAATCCCAACGGGTCGCCGCCGTTGGGCACTATGACCTTGATGTCGTCACAGGATTCTGGACGAGCTCAGAGATGCTGGATGAGATCTTCGGCATCGACGAGGATCATCCCCGGACCGTCGAGGGCTGGCTGAGCATCGTTCAGGCAGACCACCGTGCCGAAATGGTCGCCTACTTGCAGGACTTCGTGTTGAAGCAGAAGAACCCGTTTGACAAGGAATACCCGATCGTTCGAGTGAGCGACGGCTCTGTCCGCTGGATGCATGGTCTTGGCAGGCTCCAGTTCGACGCGGAAGGACAACCGGTCAGGATGTTTGGCGTCATCCAGGACATCACGGATCGGGTCCGGGCGGAGACGGCCGTGCGGGAGAGCGAGCACCGCTACCGGGACCTCACCGAAGAGGCCCCGATCGGGATCTACCGCACCGCGCCCGACGGCCGCATCCTGTTCGTCAATCCGGCGCTGGCCCACATGCTCGGCTACGACACCCCGGCCGAGCTGACGGCGCGCTCGCTCGAGGTGGGGCCGTTCGAGGCCTCCTACCAGCGCGCTGACTTCAAGCGCCGCCTGGAGGCCGAGGGCGAAATCCGCGGCCTGGAGGCCTCCTGGACTCGCAAGGACGGCCGCCGCCTCTTCGTCCGTGAGAACGCCCGCCTGGTGCGCAGCCAGGATGGTGGCGGCGTCTACTACGAGGGCACGGTCGAAGACGTTACCGAGCAGAAACAGGCCCAGGATGAGCTGCGCCGCCGTAGCGAAGAAATCCTGCTACTGTACGAGGCCGGCCGGGCCTTAGGCCAGACGCTCGACCAGGAGGCCTTGTTCGACCTTGCCTTCCAGGCTGTGGCCCGCGTCATGGACTGCTCCGACTTCTACGTTTCGACCTTCGACCCCGCCACGGAAACCATCCGCGGCGTCTACGCCCGCCACGGCGAAACGAAACTCGACGCATCGTCGTTCCCCGTCATCCCGCTCGAGCCGGAAGGCCAGGGAACCCAAAGCCGTGCAATCCGGTCGGGCGAGACCCTCTACCTGCCTGACTACCGGGCCTTCTGGCACACGGCGCGCTCCCGGTTCCTTGTAGGCGAGGAAGGCGTCCTGCCTGATCCGGCGCCGGATGACGCCGACATTTCGAGGTCGGCCGTCCTCGTACCTCTCAAGCTCGAAGGCCGCGTGACCGGCGTCGTCCAGGTCTTCAGCCCGCAAGTGGACGCCTATCAGCCGGATCAGATTCGATTCCTGGAGGCCCTCGCCCCGCAGCTGGCGGCCGCCATGGCCAACGCCCGCCTGTTCCGCCGCGCCCAGGAAGAAATCCGCGAGCGGAGGCAGGCCGAACAGGCTGTCCGCCAGCTCGGCGAGTTCAACGAGGGCATCGTCCG
>DATEVL010000027.1:0-3665 GCA_035281845.1 Anaerolineales bacterium
CATTCGTGTCCTCCAGGTGTCGATGAGCCAAGGGTAGGCGGCGGGTCTTGCCGCGCGGCGACCGGCCGGTTACGCCGTCAGGAACAGGGACGGCTTCGTCGTAAGAAACACGCAAGGACTTGAGACCCGGGGTTCCGGCCCACCAGACTAGAATCCTTCGGGAGAGCCACGCCCGTGCCCGAGAGCCTAATCCTGATCGTCGAGGATGAGCCGTCGATCGCTGAGGTGGTCAACCTCTACCTGCGCCGCGCCGGGTACCAAACGCTGCGGGCGGCTGACGGGAGGGCCGCCTTGGAGGCTCTCGACCACGCCAGCCCGGACCTGGTCATCCTGGACATCATGCTCCCGCAGGTCGACGGCTTCGCCATCACGCGCTGGATTCGAGACCGAGGCGATACTCCCATCATCATCGTCTCCTCCCGACGAGAGGAGAGCGACCGCATCGCCGGACTCGAGCTGGGAGCCGATGACTATGTCGTCAAACCCTTCAGTCCTCAGGAGCTCGTCAGCCGGGTGCGGGCGGTTCTGCGGCGGGTGCACAAAGGCGAGGCGGAAGCCGAGGCCCCGCTCGTCTTCAACGACTTGACCATCGATCCATCCACTATGCTGATCTCGGTGCAGGGCCGGGAGGTCTCCCTGACGGCCAAGGAGTTCGAGCTGCTGCACCACTTTGCCCGTCATCCGCGCCGCGTCTTCAGCCGGGACCATTTGCTGCAGACGGTGTGGGGAGGGTCCGAGTTCATCGACCCCAGCACGGTCACCGTCCACATCCGGCGGCTGCGCGAAAAGATCGAATCCGACCCCTCCAATCCCCAGCGCCTGGTGACGGTGTGGGGAGTCGGGTACAGGTTCGAACCGTGAGTCGCAGCGCGCGCCCGCGCGCGGATACGCTCGGGAACCGCGGCTTCCGCGCTGTGTGGCCTGGCGGCCGGGCGCTGCCAAGGGCAGCCGAATGACCCGCCGAGGCCCGTTCGGCCGTTTCCTCCTTGGCCTGCTGCTGATCCTGCTGGCGTCGCTGGCGCTGTTCTACGGGTTGATGCAGCCGGCGCTCAGCGATCTGTCGTTGATGACGACATTTCTCATGGTCGCCGCCGGCATCGCCGCCGCCGCTGGCTACCTCGCCTATCGGCTCCGCTGGATCGACCGGTCACCAAGTCTGCGGCTGAGCCTGCTGGCCGTGAACGTCCTCGCCATCGGTCTGGCTTTCGCCAGCGTCTGGGCCACCGCTCGGCTGATGTTCGCCAGTGAGCACGATCTCCTCCTGGCGACCGTCCTGCTGCTCTTCGCCGCGGGAATGGCCGCTGTCCTGGGGACGTTTCTTTCCAGCGGCGTGATCGAACGCATCCGGCAGCTCGAGGCGGCGTCTCATCGGATCGAGCGCGGCGAGTTGACGGCGCGCGCCGCGGTGCAGGGAAACGATGAGCTGGCGGCCCTGGGCGATGCCTTCAACCGGATGGCCGCCCAGCTCGAGACCGCGGCGGCGCGCCAGGCCGAGCTGGAGCGGATGCGGCGAGATCTCGTGGCGTGGGCCGGACACGACCTGCAAACACCGCTGACCTCGATCCGCGCTATTCTCGAGGCGGTAGCGGATGGGGTGATCGAGGATCCGGCCACCCGGCAGCAGTACTTGCAGACGGCGCAGAGGAACATCAAGGACCTGTCTCATCTGATCGACGACCTGTTCGAAGTCGCCCAGCTGCAGGCCGGCAGCTTCCGGCTCCACCTGGAGACTTCGTCGCTGAACGATCTGATCTCCGATACGGTGGAAGGTTTCTCAGGACAGATCGCTGATCGCGGCATCCACCTGGAGGGCCGCGTCGCGCCTGGCGTAGACCCGGTGGTGCTAGATCCGGCTCGGATCGGACGGGTGCTCAGCAACCTGCTGGCCAACGCCCTGCGCCACACCCCCGACGGAGGACGGATCGCGATCGAGGCCTCCGGCGGTCCGGCGGAGGTCCGCATCTCGGTCCGCGACAACGGGGAGGGAATCGCCCCGGAGGATCTGCCGCACGTCTTCGAGAGTTTCTATCGCGGCGAGAAGTCGCGCGGGCGCGCCTCGGGAGGCTCCGGGCTGGGGCTGGCCATCGCCCGCGGCTTCGTCGAGGCCCACAGCGGAGTGATCAGTGCCGTGAGTCCCCCCGGGCAAGGCTGCACCGTTTCCTTCACGCTCCCCCGCCGGCCGACCTTGCAGTCTCCGGTCGTTCCGTCCCCGTTAATCCCTGCGTAAGGTTTCCCTCGTAAACTTGCGGCCGATGCGGTTCGTGAGGCCGTCGATGCGAGGTCTGTGGCTTGTGGGTCTGTCGATTCTTGGCGCCGGTTGTGTTGCGACAACGGCTGTTGGGGTCCCTTCGGCCGTTCCCGCCCTGCCGGACCTTGGTCCGGCGCCGGAACTGACCGGCGAGACCTGGCTCAACGCCGAGGGCCCCCTGCATCTGGCGGACCTGGGCGGCAAAGTCGTGCTGCTAGAGATGCGGACCTTCGGTTGCATCAACTGCCAGCGGGTGATCCCTCACCTTCAAGCGTGGCATGACAACTACGCCTCGCAAGGGCTCATCGTCATCGGGAACCACTACCCCGAGTTCGCCCATGAGCGCGACCTCGACGCGCTGAGCCAGGCGATCCGGCGGCTGGGCGTAACGTATGCCGTGGCGCAGGACAACGACGGCGCGACCTGGCGCGCCTACAACAACCGCTACTGGCCGACGCTCTACCTGATCGACAAACGCGGTCGCCTTCGCTACCAGCACATCGGCGAGGGGGCCTACGCCGAGACCGAGGCCGCGATTCAATTGCTGCTGGCGGAGCCGCTGGCTTCCGGGGGCCTTGGGGAGGGGGCTTACAGCCCCCTCCCCTCTGTCCCCCAAGACCCCCGTCACCCCTCCCCTGAAAGCGGCGGTTGACGGTGACATGCGTTCGAAGTACGGGACCGCCGCGCGAGTGCCGTGGCGCCTCGCGTGGCCGAGGCGTGGATGGCGCCACAGGCGCTTCATCAATGGGTAACCCGCGGCTCCTCAGGGCATTGCCAGGGTACGGTACCTAGCGTAGGTCGCTTGGAGGTCTAGGGTATGAGTAGTCGCATCAGGTTCGATGTACCACCTTCATCCGAGATCACCCCGAAAGCGGTCTACATGAACCGCCGGGCCTTTCTGCGCGTCGCCGGTCTCTGCGGGGCGGGCGCCGCCCTGGCCGCCTGCGGCGTCAAGCCTCCGGCGAAACCCGCGCCGGGGCTCGAACCGAGTGCCGGCTCTGCGAACGACGAGCTCGGAGGTCCCCTGACGGCCTTCGATGCCATTACCCACTACAACAACTACTACGAGTTCTCCACCAATAAGGAGGCTGTCGCCAACCTCGCCTCGGACTTTCGCACTCGTCCGTGGACCGTCGAGGTCGGGGGCCTGGTGCACAAGCCCGGGACCTTCGCCGTCGACGACCTGCTGACCACTTTCTCCCAGGAGGAACGGATCTACCGGCTGCGATGTGTCGAGGGCTGGTCGATGGTCATCCCCTGGCTGGGGTTCGAGCTGGGCAAGTTGATCGACCAGGTCGAGCCGATGACCTCGGCGGCGTACGTCGGATTCACGACGCTGCTGGACACGGAGCAGATGCCGGGTCAGCGGAGTCCGTTCTACCCGTGGCCCTACACGGAAGGTCTGCGGTTGGACGAG
>DATEVL010000028.1:0-86570 GCA_035281845.1 Anaerolineales bacterium
AAGGAGAATACCTGGTTGAGGTGGTTGCGCAGCCTGGAGCAGTCCCGCCGTATGCAAGAGTATTGATGGCGAATATGGAGACACTCTTCTTCGAGCTGGTCACCGCGGATGAGCAAGGCGCGTTTCGAGCGGAGGTCCTTGGTTTCCCCGGCGCCCACATCCTGCTCAAGCAGGATGCGGTCGGCGACATAGCAGCTTTTGATTCGGCTGAAAACATGGCCAATGTAGCGGCAGGCACTGAGTTTATCCTCGCACCTGGCGTTATCATGCGGATACCTTTCGATCGCTGGGAAGATGGCAGGGTTCCCGTGGCGACCGGCTTTTGTTGCGAGCATTTCGACTCCCCCTGGATCTTTGAAGGCACTCTCTCCACCGATCACGTGCAGGGCGGGGAGAGTTTCACCGTGGAGGGCAAGGTAACATTGTTTTCCAATAATCCAGATACACCCGACCTCGCTGTTTTCTCCGTTCTTCCTATTTTCCTAACCGACGGGGAAGGGCGTCAAATTGCAAATACGCGAGAGTTCATTTCGGCCTTATTGACATCCACTGGGTTTGCGATCGAGAGAGGAGGCATACACGTTCTACCCTCACTGGCGGATGTTCCACTGTCCTGGCAAAAAGAAGGAAAGATGTGGACAGCGTCCGTGCAGGGCGAGGCAACGATTCCTGGGGAATTCAGGGACGGTTACTATGTTCTGTTTGCCTCGGTGCTAAACCAGGTGCAGATGGAGCCGCAACCAGTGGGTATGGATGAATCGTTTCAGAGATTGCACCCGAGATGCTGCTATGGCGAGAAGATGGCAATATTGGAAGTCGGCGATCCGGCGCCCACGCGCCTGGCAGCCACCCTGCTCACCGATACACTTAGCGAAGGTTCGCGCGGCGGGGTTATCGCTCAGGAAGATGACGGGCTATTCGAATTCAGCACACGCACGGTAACCCGTCACAACCCGGTCATTCCGAGGCTGGATGCATTCGGAACTCCCTGGTCATACCAATTAGGTCCCTTCCTGCCGATGGTGGGCGGCGGGGACCGGCGTTTTCCCGGGTTGCTGCCGGCGATCAACTTCGATTTCACCAGCGGGGAACTCACCATTCGAATCCAACGTCCGGATGGTGAGGTTGATTCGATTGGACCAAGCCCGATCACGCGAATGGGCACCAATACGCCCAAAACTCCGTGGAATGACAACGTCGCCAGAGGCGGCGGAAGCCTGGGCGAAGTGCCCCAACTATTGGGGGACGGAGATGCGTTCGCCTATCAGTTTCCTTTGAACGGCGATTACCTCATCACGCTGGATGGGCACATCAAAGACGCTCTTGGGAACAACTATGAGATTTCAGGGACATATCCGGTTACCGTCGCGGATGTCCTCGATATCGAACCCGCCCTGCTGCCGGGCACGCCATTTGAAGTTGGCAATGCCATGGCGATCAGCCTGTACGTGATGCCCGGGCTTCCGGCGGAGGTCATTTACAAGGTAAGAACGTATTACGCCAATGGAGAAATGGAGGTAAAGGAATATCACGGCACGGCGAACGCGTTTGGCTGGTGGGACGGAAACGGGCAAAGCCATCTCTTCGAGAGATCGGGAGAATACCGGGTTGACGTGGAGGCGCGCTTCCAAAGTGGCAACAACCTGTGGGTTGGCCGGATGACATTCGGCGGCGTGGTCGCCTCGCCCGACCCTGCCATCGTCATGCACGGTCGCCGCGGTCCGGATGCGCTCCCTTATCTGCCGCCTGTCTGGGGTTTCGACAACGATTATGGCGGTGAGGGGGGTGGTCATTTCCATATGCCATATCATTCCGGAGATATCCTGTGGGGAACACCCCCTACAGAATTTCAGAACCCGGCGCTGAATTTGAGGTCCTCGGAAGCCGTCCTCCTGGGTTCGAGCATTCAAATCCTAGATCCAACGAGTCCGTTGGTACGAAAAGCTCTGGCACAAGTCCGTGACTTTATCGGATTTCCTCCGGAACTAGGCCTTCCGGCAATGGTGCGAGCGGGCCAGATTCCTCTCATCACAGCTGCCGATCCCTCCTGGTGGAATGTGGGAATACACCCCGATGAAATTGACTTCTGGATGTATCCGTATCTAGCGATCGAGCGACCTGGCGTACGGGTGCGTGAGATCGTAATGGGTGGCGGATCAAGTGGTGAGTACTGGCGTTTTGACGACCCCTACCATCTGCAATCGGGTAACGGCCCCGAAGGAGATTTGCCCGGCGATTTTAAGTTCATGTATGGCGCCACTGTTCTGCGTGATGAGAGAACTGGCGAGGGCGAATACGTCATCTACGGCTCGGGCTGGGTGCATACGGAATATGACGATCCACTCGGCGGCCGCGTCATGCCGCCGTTCCAGGGCGCGGCCGGCGGGCCGAGCGGCGGCCCGTTGTTCACCATCTTCGATAAGCCGATCGACATGTTCTTTGTTCCGCTGGCGGTGCGGCCCGGCCTGGTGCTGGAACGGGGCGACACATTCCGGTTGGCAGGCCCGATCATGCCCACATTGCCAAGCAAAGTGGAATACACCGTGACCGCACCGGACGGATCTCGCCGGAGTTTCGCAGGCACCGCCAATGCAGTGGGCTACTTCTACCAACCGGGGGACGACTTCATCCTGGACCAAACGGGCGAATGGGCCGTGGAACTGACTCTCTACCACGACGGCCTGACCAGCGCCGGCCCGGTGGAAGAGCCGTTCCCCACCGGTGGGCCGCTGACGCCGGACCTGCGCACGTTCGACTTCTTCGTCGTGGAATCGGCGAGCGACCGCCTGCCTGTCTACACCGATCTATCCCAATTGGACCGCCAACCGTGGCACTTCGACGTGAATTCAGCGACCTTTGCGATGACGCTGCCACCCGGCTTGGAGGCGGAAAGCGTGCGCCTCGTGGCCACCATCCCGGGGATAGTGATTGCCTCGGACGAGCTAAGCGTGAAAGACGGCCGAGTGGAGTGGACTTTGGATGGTCCCGCGCTAAACCCGTTGGTTCACAACCTGGACTACCGGATGGGCCTGGCGGATACCATCACGGTTACGTTCTTTGCACAGGACGAAGACCAAGCGGGCGCCGGCAGCCTCGTCGTCCACGGCTGGCACGTTCCGTTGCCTCCAGGGTAGTGCCCGACTATTTCGCGTCCGGTCTTGCTGGATATCGTTGGGCGGGGTGGAACCTCAACTATCCCTCCAGATCCGGATAATCCCGCGTCACCGGGTCGGCCTCCTGCGCCCCCAGGGCACGCAGGATCTCGAGGATCAGCCCGGCTTTCTCCTCGGCATCGTGCCGCGACCACGTCCGGCTCTTGACTTCGAGGAAGCTGCCGGACAGCGCCGGCTTCGCCACCTTGTCCAGATTGACGAAGAACTCGACGTCCTTGTAACGCACCAGCCAGCGCCGGCGGTCCTTCTCGACCTCGGTCACGCCGTCCGGGTTGAAGTACTCGCGGTAGAAGCGCAGGCTGTGCGTCGCCGCGGCGATGAAACGCGAGCGCGACAGCAGCACTGAATTGTCGTACTCGCGTTCGGCCGCCGGGCCGGTGATCGTCAGCCGGTAGCGGACGTTGGTCGTCTCGCCATCGGCATCGATGAACTCGTCCTCGCGGTAACGCAGCCGTCCTTGGTTCGGATCGGCGAAGGTGAAGTACGTGTCGAACTCGTGGTAGTGCGCCCGCCGGACGACTTCGAGGGGTGACTTCTCCAGCGCCGCCAGCGCCGCCGCCGGGTTCTCCAGCCTAACCTTGACCTGGACCTCGTACGACTCCTCCTGCTGGGCGCCCTCGATCGCCACCAACTTCGACAGCAGCGAGCCCTCGCGCTGGATCAGGAAGGCATCGATGCGCCGTGCATAGTCGTCGGCCTGGCGCAGCAACGGTTCCGTGTCGATCGTCTGCAAGACACGGTCTCGCATCAGCCACTGCCCGTTGACCATCACGTCGGTCACGTCCGTCGGCTTGGTGGCGTAGACCAGGCGCGAGTAGACGGCCTCCGGGTCGCGTTCGAAGTGGGGCAGGTTGTGCAAGGTATCCAGGTCGACGAGGATCAGGTCTGCGCGCTTGCCGGCTTCGAGCGATCCGGTCAGGTGACCCAGATGAACGGCGCGGGCCCCGACCCGGGTCGCCATCGCCAGCACCTGTCGCGCCGGCAGCGCCGTCGGATCCCCGCTGACCGCCTTGGCGATGAAACTCGCCAGGCGCATTTCCTCGAACATGTCCAGGTCGTTGTTCGAGGAGGCGCCGTCCGTGCCCAGCCCGACCAGCGCTCCGGCCGCCTGCATCGCCGTCACCGGGGCGAAGCCCGAGGCGAGCTTCAGGTTGCTCGACGGATTGTGGGCGATCCCGGCGCCGGCGTGGGCCAGGCTGCGGATCTCCCCTTCGTCGACGTGGACGCAGTGCGCCGCCAGGACCTTCGCCTCGAGCAACCCCACCTTCTTGACCCACGGGATGACCGGAATGCCGTGGACCTCGCGCCACTGCTCGACTTCGATCGAGGTCTCGGACAAGTGAATGTGCAGCGGTACGTCGAACTCGACGGCCAGGTCGGTGCACGCCCGCAGGATCTCGGGCGTGCACGTATAGGGCGCGTGTGGGGCGACGGCGGGCAGGATCAGCGGATGACCGCGCCAGCGGCCGATGAAGTCGCGGGCCGCGCCTAGCGAATCTTCAAAGGAAGCGGCGTCGGGCGAAGGGAACTTGAGCACGGTCTGGCCGCACAGGGCCCGCAGACCGGCATCCGCCGTGGCCTGAGCGACGGCGTCCTCGAAGTAGTACATGTCGGCGAAGCACGTGGTCCCGCCGCGGATCATCTCGGCGCAGGCCAGCAGCGTTCCCAGTCGACAAAAATCCGGCGTGACGAATTCGCGCTCGACCGGCATCATGTAGCCCAACAGCCAGACGTCGAGGCGCAAGTCGTCGGCCAGGCCGCGCAGCAGCGTCATCGGGACGTGCGTGTGGGCGTTGACCAGGCCAGGGAGGAGCGTTTTGCCCCCGCAATCGAAGACTTGGGCGCCGGAAAAGGCGGAGAGGACCTCCGCCTCCGGGCCGACGGCGAGGATCGAGTCTCCGCTCACGGCGACCGCGCCTGAGGCAAACTGACGAAACTGCTCGTCCATGGTGACGACGAGCGCGTTCTTGAGGATCCAATCGGCGGTTGGCACGCGCGCCCCGTGTCGAATTCGGGTGATTATAGTGCAGCTGGATCTTCGCCGGCGGCGGCGTGCATCGCGCCGCATGTATAATGCGCGCCAAGTTACAATGCGCGCCGTCGACGTCATCGCCCGCAAGCGTGACGGTCATGAACTCTCTCAGGAGGAAATTGAGGGTTTCGTGGCCGGCTTCGCCCGCGGGGAGATCCCCGACTACCAGGTCTCGGCCTGGGCGATGGCCGTCGTCCTGCGCGGCATGAGCGCCCGCGAAACCTACGACCTGACGATGGCGATGGTGGCCAGCGGCGAAACGCTCGACCTTTCGAGCGTAGCCCCGCATTCGGTCGACAAGCATTCGACCGGCGGCGTCGGAGACAAAACGACGTTCGTGGTCGAGCCGGCGGTCGCCGCTTGCGGCGTCCCCGTTTCCAAGATGTCCGGCCGCGGCCTCGGCTATTCGGGCGGCACCCTGGACAAGCTCGAATCGATCCCGGGAATCAGGGTCCAGCTGACGGCCGATGAGTTCCTCAAGCAACTCGGGAAGATCGGATTGGTGCTTTGCGGTCAGACGGCCAACCTGGCTCCGGCCGACGGCAAACTGTATGCGTTGCGAGATGTGACGGCGACCGTGCCCTCGACGGCGCTGATCGCCGCCTCGATCATGTCGAAGAAGATCGCTTCCGGCTCCCGCGCCATCGTGCTCGACGTCAAAACCGGATCCGGCGGGTTCATGCCGACCGTCCGGGAGGCGACCGGACTGGCGCAGCGGATGGTCGAGATCGGCCGGCTCGCCGGGCAACGCATGGTGGCGATGATCTCCGACATGAATCAGCCCCTCGGCAGCGCCGTCGGGAACGCCCTCGAGCTCCGCGAAGCGCTGGACACCTTGCGGGGGGGAGGGCCGTCGGATTTCCGCCAGCACTGCCTGCGGGTGGCGTCGCACATGCTCGTGTTGGTGGGCAAGGCCTCGAGTCTGACCGAAGCGCGGCGGCGCATCGAATCGGTCCTGGGCGACGGGGCGGCCCTGCACAAGTTCCGCGAGCTCGTGGAGGCGCAGGGCGGAGACGTCCGGGTCCTCGAAGATCCCGACCGATTGCCTTCGGCGCCTCACGTCGAGACGGTTCTGTCGCCCCGGGCCGGTTACCTTGCCCGCGTGGATGCTCGGACGGTGGGTGAGGCCTCGGTGCGGCTCGGCGCTGGGCGCGCCCGTAAGGGCGACCCGATCGATCACCGTGTGGGGATCCTCGTTCACGCCAAGGTCGGAGACCGGGTGGGCGCGGGCGACCTCGTGTTTACGATCCACGCCGCGGATCCGGCTTCGGCGGCGGAGGCTCGAGCCTCGCTTCTCAGCGGAATTCGATTCTCTTCTCGAAAGGTCAAGCCCCTTCCATTGTTCTACCGCACCCTGCGGTCCTAGGGGTGTATCCTCGCGGCGTGTGAAGGCCGATCATGTCAACAGCCGTTGAACGCTATCGAGAGATTCTTCGAAAGACGAAAGACTGGGACGCTTACCTCAAGAAGGAGTCACGTCTCCCCGGACCGCGCGGCAATCTCGAGCTGGCCCACGCGGCCGCCCTGGAAGGAACGAAACAGATCTTCTCGAGGTACGCATCCTTGGAGGCGGGCCGGGCCCCAGAGAATACGCCCCTCGTGTTCCTGGCCTTTTGCGGTGTCTTAGGGCTGGGTCGACTGCTCGCCGAAGGCGACCCGTCTCAAGAGAGAATGCTCCGGCGGCTGGCCGGCGATCCGCGCTGGCGAATCCGTGAGGCGGTGGCGACCGGACTTCAGTTCCTTGGGGATCGGAGCTGGCGCGACCTGCACCGCCTGGCTCGGGTCTGGATGCGCGGCCGACCGCTCGAGCGGCGGGCGTCGGTGGCGGCCGTCGCCGAACCGAGGCTGCTCGTGCCCGATGCCGCCGCCGTGTCCGCCTTGCGCTTGATGGACCAGGCGACCCGCAGCTTGGTGAAAGACGGCGATGGAGAACCGAGGCGAGTCCTTCGCCAGGCGCTGGGATATGCCTGGAGCGTCGTGGTGGCGGCCGCGCCAAAACAGGGCAAGGCCGCCATGGAAGGCTGGTTCGCTTCGGAGAACGACGATGTTCGATGGTTGATGCGGGAGAACCTGGGCAAGGCCAGACTGCGGCGGCTGGATCCCAAGTGGTGCGCTAAGTGGGAAAAGCGCCTTCGCCCCGCCGGCCGCCCGCAGGGATCCCGTGCCAAGCGCTGAATCGCTCACCACCGCGACGCCTGACTCCTCTGAGTCAACGGTCTAGGCGCTGCACAAGAAGACCTGCCGTATCCCGGAACCATGACCCAATCCGACTCGTCAGACCCACGACCGAGGCGCAGGGTGCTTGTCCTTGCGAACGACCTGCTGACGCGCTCGGGGTTGGTGGCCGTCCTGCAGCGGGACAACGACCTGGAAGTCGTCCTTCAAGACGAGGAGCTGGATGGCGGTCACCCGGCGGCCAGGAGACCGAAGGTGGACGCTGCCGTCTGGGATGTCGGCGCCGGGAGGATTCAGAGCGGAGAGATTCGGAGCCTGGCGGCCAGCGGGGTGGGTGTGCTCGCACTGGTCGAGGGTGAGATGGAACGCGCCTCAGCCCGATCGGCCGGGGCCCTTGGGGTCCTTCCGCGTTCCGTCGATGAGGGGACGCTGATCGCGGCGATCCATGCCGTCTGCGCCGGGCTGCTCGTGTCGCATCCCGAGCACGGGCATCGACTCCCATTCGAGGATGGCGCTCCCGCGAATGTCGAGCCGCTTACCCCGAGAGAGCTCGAGGTCCTGCAACTTGTCGCGCAGGGCCTGGCCAACAAAGCCATAGCCGCCCGACTCGGGATCCGCGAGTCCACTGTGAAGGACCATGTCAATTCGTTCCTTGGAAAGCTTGGCGCGCAGAGTCGTACGGAGGCCGTGACCGTTGCCCTCCGACACGGCCTGATCTCGATTTGAGGAAAACCAAGAAACCGGGTTTCTTCAAGAAACCCGGTTTCTCTTCCCCTCCAGGGGAGATCCGAGTGACCGGGCCCGGGGGATCCCCACCCCAGGCAACCAGAAGCCGGGTTTCTTCAAGAAATCCGGCTTCGCTTCCCCATCCAGGGTGGGACCCCCTGCGACTTAGGTCGAACCGAGCCCCTCCTTCTTCGGGGAGAACCTCCATCGAAAGTCGGATGTGCCGCAATCTCCCTGCCCCTATCCTGGAAGCGCAATTCGTTTCCCAGGAGGAACATGATGAGCGCGCTTGAACACCTTTCCGAAGCTTTGGCGGCGGCCGTCCAGTCGGCCGGAGAAGGCGTGGTTCGGGTCGAGGGCCGACGCCGGATCCCCTCGAGCGGAATCGTCTGGAGCGCCGATGGGTTGGTCGTGACGGCACACCACACGATCGACCGTAGGTCCGAAGTGCAGGTCGGTCTTCCCGACGGCAAGGCGACGGCCGCCAAGGTCCTAGGCCGGGATCCTGCGACAGACCTGGCCGTGCTACGCCTGTCGACTGCAGGCGGGCGCGTGCTGAAGCGCATCGAAGAAGGTCAGGCCAAGGTCGGCCACCTTGCCCTTGCCCTCGGCCGGCCCGGCGACTCGATCCAGTCCACCCTCGGGGTCGTGAGCGCGCTGGAGGGGGGCTGGCGGTCTCCGCTGGGCGGACACATCGAGCACTACCTGCAAAGTGACGTCGTGATGTATCCGGGTTTCTCGGGAGGCCCCTTGATCGACGCCTGGGGGCGAGTGGTCGGCATGAACACGTCGGCGTTGCTTCGCGGGATCGCCTTGGCCATCCCCGTGGCGACGATCGAAAGGGTGAGCCAGGCACTGGTCGAGCACGGGCGGATTCGCCGCGGCTTCCTCGGAGTCGGAGTCCAGCCGGCGCGGTTGCCGCAACCGATGGAGGATCGATCGGGGCAGTCGACAGGTTTGCTCGTCGCCTCGGTCGAGGGAGGCAGCCCGGCCGAGCGAGCAGGGGTCATGCTCGGTGACGTCCTCCTTGCTCTGGGGGGAGAACGACTTGCGGGAATGGAGGACCTGCTGGCGGCGCTCGGCGGTGACGTCGTGGGTAAAGCAACGCCGCTGGAGATCCTGCGCGGTGGGACGAGCACGACCTTGAGCGTGACCGTTGGTGAGCGACCGGCACCGTCGGAGGAGGAGGAGGACTGATGGACGACTTGCTAGAGGCCTTGTCGCGCGACACGGCGGAAGTTGCCGAACGGGCGCGGGAATCCCTGGTGACGGTCCTCCAGCAGGGGGTAGGCGCCGGATCGGGTGTTCTCTGGGCGCCCGGTCTGGTGGTGACGAACGCGCACGTAGCGCGCCGATCGCGTTCGGTCGTGACACTGGCCGGCGGGCAAGAGGCGACTGCCCGGCGGCGAGGCAGAGACTTCCAGCATGATCTGGCCGTCCTCGAAATCGATCCGGCCCTGGGCTCGCCGGCGGCGATCGGTGACTCGGGCGAGCTGCGCCCGGGGGAGTGGGTGTACGCCGTCGGGAATCCATGGGGCGTCCCCGGTGCCTTGACGGCCGGTGTCGTCATCGCCAACGGAGGCGGGGCCGGCACCGAGCTCCTCGAGCTGGATCTGCATCTGCGGCCGGGCCATTCCGGCGGCGCCGTACTTAATGCCCGAGGTGAGGTCGTCGGCATCAACACGATGATGAACGGACCGGACGTTGGCCTGGCGATACCCTCGGCGGTCGTTCGTCGATATCTAGCGCAGGCCGGATTGGGAAAAGCCGCATTCCGTCGGGCGGCGTGAAACATGGGCGAGCCGTCGGGAGAGGATCGGCGCGAGTCTCGAGCCGAGCGAATCCGGCGAGTGGTCCTCTCGTGGCCCGGAGTCGAGGCAGCTCCCCATCGTTTCGGCGGCACCGAGTATCGCCTTGGCCGTCGGGAAATCGGCCATGTTCACGGCCAATCGCTGGTTGACGTCCCGCTGCCGAGACGAGTGCGAGATGAGCTGGTTGCCCGAGGACGGGCCAGGCCTCATCACGTGCTTCCTGAGAGCGGCTGGGTGAGCGTGCCGATGCGGTCGATGGAGGAGGCCGACACGGCCTTGGAGATCCTGCGCGTGTCCTACGACCTGGCAGTGGGTCAACTCGCCAAAAGTTCCGCTCCACCAGCATCGGTTGATGTCTGATCGCAGGCGTACGTCATGAACTCCGCCTTCGCGATCTCAGGCTCCCTGGTTCATCCAGATTCAGGTCGTTGAGGGGGCTCGCCGCCAGATGGGCCGGGCGTTCTTCCGCTTCGCCAACGCGATTCACGTTTTCCTATATCGGCGGACGCGAGGTCGGCTTGGAGGCGAAGTCCAAGGGCTGCGCGTCTTGCTTCTTTCCACGATCGGACGCCGCACCGGAAAGGCGCGTGTCGCCCCGCTGGGCTATTTCGAGCACGAAGGCAGCTACGTCATCATCGCCTCCAATGCCGGCCTCGATCGAAACCCCGGTTGGTTCCACAATCTGAAAAGCCAGCTGCGCGCGACGATTGAGATTGGCGAGAAGAACATGCCGGTGGAAGCGAAGGTCATAGGGCCGGATGTCTACAGCCAACTCTGGGGGCGGCTTGTCGCACTCTCCCCTGGCTACGCCGGTTACGCGAAGAGAACGAAGCGAAAAATCCCTCTGGTGGCGCTTCGTCCTCGTTGAGCCGAGCGCCGAAGCTCCCGTGCAGCCATGCATTGGGGGAGCCCCCTCCCACGAGTTCAGGCTGTTCCTAGTCCTGCATCGGTGGCATTTCGATTCCACGAGGCCGCCCTTCGACTGCGGCCGCAGGCACCGCCGCCGCAAGCGCAGGCGCGGTGCGGCCTCCGCCAGGGAGGAGAACGTTGGAGCGCGAGTTGCCTCAAGGAGCGGCTTGACAAGCGGCCTGCGTCCCTATTCGATGTCCAGCCGTGCCCCGATCAGCCGGTAGTGCTCTTTCATCATGCAGCGGTTCATCACCACGCCGAGGCCGGCGGCCTCAGCCTTGTGGGCCGCTCCGGGATGGGCAATCCCTTCCTGCATCCACACGGCGCGAGCTCCGATGGCGATCGCCTGATCCACGATCGGAGGCACGTCCGCCGATGGCCGGAAGATCTGGACGACGTCGACCGGCCGACCAAGGCTCGCCAGGTCCGGAAAGCTTGGAAGACCGAGCACCTGCGGCGAATTCGGGTTGACCGGGATCAAGGTATAGCCCTGGGACATCAGGTAACGGGCCACTCCATGACTGGCCTTGAAGGGGTCGTTCGAAAGACCGACGACGGCGATCGTCGTCGCAGACTCAAAGATCTTCTTGATCTGCTCGTCGGTCACGCGGGACCTCGTTCTAGCTGTGTCGGAAGCTGAACTCGAAAACAGGTGTCCCCTGGCCGGGAGACGACCGTCATCTGGCCCTGATGGCGGACGGTGACGATGTTGTAGCTGATGTGAAGTCCGAGGCCGGTGCCCTGTCCGGGGGGTTTCGTGGTGAAGAACGGTTCGAAGATCCGATCACGGACTTCGGCCGGCATGCCCGGGCCGTTGTCGCAGATTTCGACGAACACTCGTGCCCCATCCACACCGGTCCGTACCCAAATCTCGCCCTGACCGCCCAGCGCCTCGGCGGCATTGGCGATCAGATTGGTCCAGACCTGGTTCAGCTCGCTGCCATAAGCTTCGATGGGGGGAACCTCCGTCGAGTACTCGCGGTGGACGGTGATGCCGGGCTCAATTTTGCTCTTCAGGAGCAGGAGCGTGTCGTCCAGGCCCCGATGCAAGTCGATCTGTTGGACCGGCGCCTGGTCCAGGTAGGTATAGGACCGCACGGCTCCGACGATGTCGGAGATACGTTCCGCGCTGATGGAGACTTCGTGAAGGAGCTCCGCCAGTGACCGCGAGGCCGAGATCCACGCCACGGCGGCGGGAATGGCTTGCACCGGAAGCCGGGAGGTAGCCGAGGCCACCGCCTGCATGGTGATGCCCGAGCCGACGAGGGCCGGGGCGGTCTGCCATGCGTTCTCCATTCCCTTTCCCTCGAGCCAGGCTTGGAGCGCTTCTTCCTGATCGCTCCGCGCCAGGGGGTCCAGCCGGACATGGCCACCGGCCTCGGTGGCGTCGACGAAGGCCAAGGTACCCAGTTCCGGGTAGTCGGCCTCCTCGATCCCTGCTTCATGCATACCCGCGTGAGCCTGCTGCCAGTGTGACAGCAGCTCGCGCGCCTGGGCGGCGGCGCGCTTGAGCGCGGCTGCCGGGTTATTCAGCTCATGCGCCAAACCAGCCGAGAGTGTGCCAAGGGCGGCCAGCGTTTCGCGTTGGCGCAGCATCGACTCGGTGTGGCGCAGGCGAGACGTGACGGTGTGCAGCATGCTGAGGGTGGCCGTCGGACTCGACTCGATCAGCCGGCGGAAAGCGCCCTGGTCGATCTCGAGCAGGCGACTGGCGCGCTTGGCGCAGACCGTGGCGGTGCGCGGAGAGCCGTCGAGCAGCGACATCTCACCGATGACCTCGCCCGCTCCCCGGACGGCGATCACCACCTGGCCGGCCCCCGAGCGTTTGCGAATCTCGAACTCGCCCTCGAGGATCACGTAGAGCGATCCACCCGGGCTGCCTTCCGTCATCAGGACCGCGCCGGGTTCGAGACGGACTTCGTGCGATGCTTCTTCGAGTAGCCTGAGATCCGCTGTTGTCAGGCCGGCGAAGAGCGGCAGGTTCCGCAGCAGCTCGTGGGTCACAAGGTTCTCAGATAGGCGCGGATGATGGCGACGGCGGCGGCGCCTTCGCCGGTGGCCGACGAGACCCGATGACTTGTCCCGAAGCGGACGTCGCCGGCGGCGAAGACGCCCGGCTGGCTGCTCTCCAGCATGAGTGGATCGCGCGGCAGAGCCCAGCCGGCCGGAGGTTTTCCATCTCGCAGCAGGTCCGGCCCGGTCAGGACGTAGCCCTTCTCGTCGCGCAGAACGAGCCCGGCGACGAAGTCGCTCTCCGGCCGGACCCCGATAAATACGAAGAGGGCCGCGCCCGGTAGGACCGCCTCGGCGCCGCTCAGGCTGTCTCGGACGACGATCGACTCGACGCCCTCGGTGCCACGCACTTCCAGCAGGTCGGTGTTGCCGCGGATCTGGATCCGTTCGTCGTGTTCCATAGCTTCGACAAGATACGAGGCGGCGGTCGGCCGAGGCCCGCGAACGAGAAGCGTCACCATGGAAGCGTGTTGGGCCAGGTACAGTGCCCCTTGCGCTGCCGAGTTCGCCCCCCCGATGACAAAGACCGGCCGTCCGCGGTAATAGGTGGCCTCGGTGTGGGCCGATCCATAGTAGACGCCGCGGCCGGTGAGTTCGGCGGCGCCCGGCATCTTCAACACACGGAAGGTCGCGCCGCAGGCCAGCAGGACCGCGCCGGCAATGACTTCGTTCCCATCCTTGAGGCGGACGACTCGGTACGGATCACGCGCCTCGACCGCGATCGCTTCCTGCGCGGCGAGGATCTCCGTCCCGAAGCGCCGGGCCTGAGCCACGGCTCGCTGGGTCAGATCTCCACCGGAAATCCCGGCCGGGAAACCCAGGTAATTCTCGATCTTCGGGCTCCGCCCGGCCTGGCCGCCGGGGGCCTGGCGCTCGATGACCACGCAACGCAGTCCCTCGGAGCTTCCATAGACTGCGGCGGCGAGCCCGGCCGGACCGGCGCCGATGATCGCGACGTCGTAATAGTCCCGGGCGGCCTGGCGCTGCAATCCCATTTTCTGCGCCAATTCCGCCGTGGAGGGAGTGACGAGCGAAGTCCCGTCCGGGAAGAGAACCGTGGGAACCGACAGCGTCCCGGTTTGCGATCGCGGCGCCAGTTGCCGCGCACGCTCATCGTGATCGACATCCATCCATAGATAGGGGATCTGATGCCGCGCCAGGAAGTCCTTGATGGTGTGGGAGTCGGGCGACCACAAGGCGCCGACCACCCGAATCCCGTCGAACGGCAGCCGCACCTCTCGCCGCCACTCATCGAGCAGGTCGTCCAGGATAGGGTAGAGCTTTTCTTCCGGCGGATCCCAGGGCTTCATCAAATAGTGGTTGAGCCCGACCTGGTTGATGGCCCGGATGGCGGCGTCGGTGTCGGCGTACGCGGTCAGCAGGACCTTGCCCACGCCGGCCGCCAGGGGCAGGGCGGCGGTGAGAAACTCGATGCCCGACATGCGCGGCATGCGCTGATCGACGAGCAGAAGTGCCAGGGGTTCGCCGCGACCCGTAAGTTGACGCACCGTCTCGAGGGCGACTTCCCCCGAGTCGGCACCGAGGATCCGATAGTCTTTGGCGTAGCGGGCGCGCAAATCGCGCTCGACGGCGCTCAAGACAGCAGGCTCATCGTCGACGGCAAGGAGAACGGGTTTGGGCATGCCGGTGATCAGCGGGCAGGAGGCGACCCGTATTGTAACCGCCGGCGGCTAGCCCGAGGGTGAACGCGCGGCTCGCTCGCGAATCGATCGGATGTGAGGCTGACCGAGGAAACCTTCGTCGAGGTTCAGCCCTCTCAAGCCGATGGCGATCGATTCGATATGTTGCGCCGCCGAGGGAAAGAGCCGATCGGCTTCGTCGGCGCGGCCGTCGCCGTCGGCCAGCCAGGCCAGCTCGGCCTCGACCGGCCATAATCCGTCCTGCACCCCGGTGGACCGCATTTCGGAGAGGCAGGTGTCGAGAGTCATTCTCGCCTCCTCGCGCATATCCATGCCGAGCAGGGCCCGGCCGCGGTCGAGGAGCAGGTGAGAGCGAATGGCACGGGCAGAGAATCGCTCGAAGAGGCCGAGATAACGGTCGACCAATTCCAGAGCGGCCGAGAAATCCCGGCGCGCCAGGAGATAGGCGGGCTCGGCCGCCGCGATAGCAACAGGGCTCTCGAACATCGCCGTGGCCTCCACCGCGGATGGGCTTCCGAGTTCCGGAAGCAGACGCCCGGCTCCGTCGAGGTCACCTTGCTGGACCAGAACCCAGGCCAGAGTCGCCGGGCCGGTGGGATCGCCGGGAAGCGGATGGGCCCTCTCTACTTCCAGGATCTTCAAAGCTATTCGATGCGCCGTAGGGAAGTCGCCAGCCTGACCATAGGCAATGGCCAGAATGGCGCGCAGGGCGATCTGCGGATAGAGGAAACCGGCCAACTCAGCGAGTTCGATGGATCGTGTCGTTTCCTGAATGGCGGGGCCGAGCTCGCCGCGGGCAAATCGCACGATGGCAATACCCGTCCGGCCGTAGGAAAGCCCCCATAGGTTACCGGTGCGCTCGCTGATCGCCAGCGATTCGGAGGCACGCTCGAGGGCCAGGTCGTATTCGGCCAACAGAGCGTGTAGCATCGCCGTGCTGGCGAGGTTGTCGGCAAGCATTGGCAGGTTGTCCATCCTCTGCCAGATCGGGCGGGCGCCCTCCAGGGCCCCGAGCGCCAGCTCGGGCAGGCCGAGGACTTGGTAATTCGACTGAATATCGTTGAGAGTGAAGGCTTCCTGCTCTGGCAGGCCGTACTCCCGGGCGATGGCGAGCGAGGCCTGCCCCGCCCGGGCGGCGGCCTCCGGGTTCAATCGAGTCTGGACGATCATCTGCACCCAAAGGGCGCGCGCCTGGCTGGCCGGATCCTCGGCCCGGCTGGCCAGAGCCACGGCCCGTTCCGAGAGCTCCAGCGCCCGGCTGGTGTCGAAGAGCGGGGTTGGGACGGCGTAGAGAGATGCAGCGCCGATGATTCCGGCGAGCTCGAGCGTGGGCGCCGAACGCTCGCGGCCGGTGCGCTCCAGGTCCTGGTAGAGCGTCAGGGCGGCATCGTAACTGCCACCCAGTTCGAAGGCGCGCGCCCGCCTCTGGTAGAGACGACGCAGGCCATCATCGTCGAGGTTCACGTCGACCGACAGCTCGATCGCTCGCCCCAGGAGAGCTGCCGCCTCGGTGGTGGCAAACCGGCTCAGGGCCTGCTCGCCGGCCAGGACAGAGTAATCGAACGCCTTCTGCCTGTCTCCGGCGCGTTCGAAATGGTCCGCCAGGACTTCCGCCACTTCATGGCGACGATCATCGAACAGACGCTCGAGCGTCTCGCCGACGGCGCGATGCAGTGCGCGCCGGTCGTGAACCAACATCGACTCGTAGGCCGCCTGTTGCACGAGTTGGTGCTTGAAGGCGAAAGTGGGCTCAAGCTCGAGCTGGGTCCGAAGGAGCTGGCCCTGCTCCAAGTGGTCAAGAACATTGGCGAGGTTCATCGTGGTGGTCGATGGTAAACGCGGCCGCGACCGGCGACCGTCGGTACGCGGAGACTCCGCGTTCTGGATTATCCCATCCGAATGATGACATCCGGCCGCGCCAGGAAGGATCGCCGCAGGTCGGGATCGCGCAAATCGGCGACGAGCGAATCGAGGATGGCCCGGGCGGCGGCGAGCTGCTCGACCTCGCCCGCCTCCCCAGTTCGGTGGAGGACGTCGGCCAGGGCGGCGTGGACCGGCCACAGGAGAGGGCGGGCTCCGGTTCCGTCCAGCAGCTCCAGGGCGCGGCGCAGATCGGCCTCGGCCTGCGGCGACGCGCCTGCCTCGGCATGGAGGCGGGCGCGCCAGTAGAGCATTTCCCCTGCGAATCGATCGGTCTCTTCCGCCTGGAAGCGGTCGATCAGATCGGTGGCGAATTCGATCCCGCGCGGGAACTCCCGGCGTGCGAGGTCGAGCTGCGCCACGACGGGGCCGACGTAGTAGTAGTTCTGAAAAGCCGGGACGATTCCTTCCGGCAAAGGCCGCAACGGTTCAAGAACCTCGGCCGCCGCGGCGACATCGCCCTGTGCCAGGCGCGCCCGACCCAGGACGCCGTCGACCCAGGTGGACCAACCCTCCGGCCCGGATTCTTCATTCTGCCAGACCCGCGCCATGTTTTCGGCGTATTGCATTCCGAGTTCATTCCGCCCCAGCTCGAGCCAAACCCGGCTGAGGATTCCGTTCAAGGCGGCGCGAAACCCCATGAACGGGACTTTTTCAGCGGCCTCCAGCAATCCGTCTCCATCGTCGAGGACCGTCTGCCACTCGCCTCGGTCGGCGACGACGGCCAGACGAGCCCAGCCGTTGTAGGTGGCGCCCCACGGGTTCTCGATCTCTTCGGCGATGGCCCGGCCCTCCTGGCTCAGGGCCAGGGCCGTGTCGAACTCGCCGCCGGCGTAGTACATCGTTGCCAGACCGCCCAACGCGTCGGCGACCATCGCCTTGTTGCCGAGACGACGAAAGACGGTCAATGCTTCATTGCCGTTCTGCACCGCCGGCCGGCGCCGGCCGCTGGTCAAACCAGAGACCATCAAGTCGATCAAGATGAAGGCCTCGGCCTCCGCCGCGCCGGCCTCGGGGGGAAGGGCCCGGCCGGCCGGGCTGCGCGTGATCTCCAGCGCCTGGTAGAAGTATTCATCAGCCCGCAACGGATCCTTGAAACGATAGCGAAGCCCCTGGTTCCACAGGGTCCGCGCAACGATCAAAGGATCATCCGCCAGCCGGGCGAGGTCCAGTGCCCGATCGAGCATGGCCTCGACATCGGTCGTCGGATCGGAGGTGACTACCGCCGACGTCGCCAATTGAATGAGGGCCTCGGCCTCCATCGCCGGATCCCCTTTGGCGACGGCGAAGGCTTCCATGGCGCGGTAGACGTCCCTGGCCGCCAGGTGATCCCCGCTGACCTCCATCGCCGAGCCCTTTCCGCTGAAGGCCTGACGAATCTGACGTCCGAACTCTGAGGCCTCCAGTCGTTCGGCGGAGCTCAGCGCCAGATCGTAGTTGGCAATGGCTTCCTGGTGGGCGTAGTTGCGGCGCGCCTGGTCGCCGGCGCGGAGCGCGAACCGGAAAGCGCGTTCGGCATCGCCTGCGCGGTTGTAGTGGAAGGCCAGGACCGCGGGCTGGTGGACGCCCGCCTCCGGATTCAACCTCAAGATGGCCTCGGCCACTTCGTGGTGAAGAGCCATCCTTCGTTCTCGCAAGAGGGAGGCATAGGCCGTTTCTTGAATCAGCGAGTGCTTGAACCGGTATTCCGGATCCTCGGCGGTATCCCCCTGGCGGATCAGGCTTGCGTCCTCCAGGAAAGCCAGCCCCTGCCAGAGAAGTTCGGTCGCCGGCAAGCCAACGGCGGACATCACCCGGTCTCAAGATCTCCCCGGACGGGTCTGCTGCTGAAGGACTTCCTCCAGCACGCGAACCTGGAACGTTCGTCCGATGACCGAGGCGACTTGCAGAGTGCGCTTGGCCTCTTCGGGCAGCCGGTCGATACGCGCCGCCAGGACGCCTTGCAGCGTGTCGGGGATCTCGAGGCTCTCGACTTCGCCAGTGAGGCGCCAGTCATCCCCCTGGCGCTGCAAAACCCCCTGGTCGATCAGCATTCGCAAGACCTCTTCGACGAAGAAGGGATTGCCCTCGGCCCGGGTGCGGATGAGGAGCTGCAGGTCTTCGGGCAGGGAGCCGATCTCCAGCAGGTTTTGCACCAGCTCCTGCGTGTCGGCCTCGGTCAGAGGCGCCAGGTGGATCTCGAGGGCGCCCGCGCCGGCCGTGTCGCGCGCGGTCTGGATCAGTTTCCATCCAGGGGAGTCCTTCTCCGCGCGGGAAACCAGCACAACCGCCAAGGCCGCTTCGCCGACGATAGGCAGGATGTGGCGGCCGAGCTCCACCGAAGAGGGATCCGCCCAGTGCAAGTCCTCGCACACGATGACCGTCGGCGAGGTGGCGCACAAGGCCCGGATCAGGCGGGCATAGGAGGCGATGTAACGCGCCTGGAGCGCCGGCCCGTCGAGGTACTTGACCCGTGCGGCGGCCTCTTCTGGCAGCTCGAGCCCGAGCAAGTGCGCCAGGTAAGGATAAACATCGTCCGACTCATTGGGCAGGGTCTGCTCGAGCGTGGCCTGCAGGGCAGATTGGGCCTCCTTCGGAGTCGCGTCGGGAGGCACGCCAACCAGGCCGCGCAGAATCTCGGTGCTTAAATGATGGGCCATCGTCGAGCCGTAGGAAAGGCAGCGTCCTTCGACCCAGCGCAAGGGCGTTCCGCCGGCTGCCGCCTGGTCCTGTCGGCGCAATTCGGCGATCAACCTCGATTTGCCGAGACCGGCCTCGCCGATAATGGCCGCCACCGCACCGTGGCCGTGCCGCAGGTCGGCCAGGATCTGCAGCAGAGTTGCCGCCTCGCGCCGACGGCCAACCATCGGCGAGTCGAGCCCGGCGATCCCGCGGGCGCGGGCGGCGCCCTTTCGCTCCGAAAGCACGCGGAAGACATGGATCTCGCCGCTCTTGCCCTTGACCGCGATCCGGCCGCGATCCTCGAATTCGAAAAGGGAGGAGGTCAGGCGCTGGGTATCTTCCGTAATCAAGACCGTGTCCGGGTCGGCGGCCGTCTGCACCCGCGCCGCAAGATTGACCGTGTCACCGACGGCCAGGTATTCCATGTGCAGGTCGCTGCCGATGTTGCCGACGACCACCAGGCCCGTGTTGAGGCCGACCCGCACTTGGAAGTGGGGGACGCGGCCGGCGGCCACCAGTTCGTCTCCGTAGCTACGGATCGATTCCAGAATGGCGAGCGCCGCGCGAATGGCGCGTTCCGGGTCGTCTTCATGCGTGAGAGGCGCGCCGAAGAACGCCAGCACGCCATCGCCGAGGAGTTGGGCGATCGTGCCCTCGAAGGCGTACACCGCAGCGCTCACGCGCTGGTGGGCGCCGCCGACGATCTCGCGCCAGTCCTCCGGGTCCATCGCTTCTGCCAACGACGTCGAGCCGACGATGTCGGTGAAGAGAGCGGTAACGCGTTTACGTTCGCCTTCGGTTCGCTCCCGGTCGGCGAGAATCTTGCGCGCCATGTCCGAAGGCGCGGCGCGCCTCATCGCCTCCAGTCCCGCGCTGCGAGGCACGGTCGCCGGCGCCGAGGGCGCCTGCCCGACAAAGTTGTAGCCGCAGTTCTTGCAGAACTTCGCCACGGCCGGGACGGCCTGGCCGCAGTTGGGGCAGGCACGCTCCAGCGGCTGCCCGCAGTTCTCACAGAACCGGGAATCGTCCGAGTTGTCGAAAGCGCAGTTGGGACATTTCATGGGCCGACCTCGACCCTCCTCGTTCGTATGTGATCGTCTTCGATCATCCGCCGGGCCCGGGCCCGTTCCCCGGACAAGAGAGTTTAGCGCAGAATCCGCCCCTCGTGACTCCCCTTATCCAAGCGTGCTCATCTGCTCGGCCATGCTCTCCAGCATGGCCAGGCAGACCTCCGGTCTCTCCGCCAGGATCGATCGCAGAGTTTCGCTGCCGAGAACGAGCGCCCGAACGGAGGACGTGGCCCGAACGCTGGCCGATCGAGGCTGCTTACGCAGTATCGCCAACTCGCCCAGGTGATCCCCGGCCGCGAGGGTTCGCAGGATTCGCGTGGCGCCTTCGGCTTGCTTGGTGACTTCAACCGAGCCCTCCGCCAAGACGAAGAGCTCTTCTCCCGGGTCGCCTTCCCGGCAAAGGAACTCGCTCTCATGGTAGATCCGTTCGCCGGCGAGGGCGCAAATCCTCTCCAGATCCTCCGGCTCGAGCCGGCGGAAGATGGGCACCTCCCGCAGGAACAAGACCCTCTCCACGACGCCGAGGGTGGGTGAGGTTTCGATCATATCGCCTCCGTGGCCTGGAGCTCCGTCCAGTTGAGCCGCCTGCCGAACGATGGGGTCGTCGGCTCCGGCTGACGTATCCACTTGGAACCATTCGTCTCGACGGATCTCGGCCGAAGCACGCCGCGCCAGCGAGCGGAACCAGGGCCGAGGGTGACGCGCGACTTGGCTCAGGGCTAGCACTGCCGACCCCGGTCGGCTGGCGGTTTCGTCGGCGTCCAGGAGCCGGAGCATGCCCCGCGTCACTCGACGATCACCGACCGTATCGAGCGCTTCGACGGCCTGCGATCGCAGATCGGCGTCCTTGGAGAGCAGGCCCCGCGCAACTGCATCCATGGCCTGCGGGGAACCCGCGCTCGCCAGCCCTTGCAGGATTCGCTGCTCGGTTCTCCACTCGTCGCGTCCGAGGAGCTCAATCAACCAGACCAGGGCCTTCGACGCGGAACTTGGCCGGGTTTCATCCGTTGACACGGCGGTGCTCGATGGCGCACGCTCGGCGAGCGCCGACCGCCAGCGGCGCAGGCGTTCGGCCTCAGGGATCTGACGGGCGGCCCAATCGACAAGACCGGCGCGGGTCGCGCCGCCGCGGCCGGCCAGGGCCAAGACGGCCTCATCTTGAGCGCGGGGCGTTCCGGCCCGAAGAGCAGACATGAGATCGTCCATGGCCTGGTCGATGGACCCCAACGCCTGCCCGGCCGCCCGCCGCACTTTCGGATTCGGATCATCGAGGGCGGCGCTTAGCGCCTCGATCCCCTCCTGCGACGGACGGCTCCGGAGGGCGTTCGCCGCGGCCAAGCGAAGTTCGCCCGGCGAAGCCTTCAGCGTATCAATCAGAGCGGTGTCGGCGCTGAGGCCATCGACTTCCGGGTACGCCTCGAGGCCCGCCAGACGCTCGTCGGGCGACGGGTTCACCAACATGGATTCGATGACGGCCAAGCCGCGTGAGGCGTCTCCGGTGCGAACCAGGGTAATGGCGGCCTGGGCACGGACGGACGGCGATGGATCGTCAACAAAGGCTTCGACCCTTTCCCGCGGGATCCATCCTCGCTTGGTCACGGTCCGAAGTGCCGCTGCTCTCACCTTCGGGTCTGCGTCGTCGAGAAAAGCCAGCGCATCGCTGGCCATGCCTTGCAGCGGGATCTGGTCCAGGGCCTGGATGGCGGCCAGGCGGACTTCAGGCGACTCGTCCGTTCGCCGCGCAGCGATCAAGGCGGCGGAGTCGGTGGCCCGTAGTCGCCCCAAAATCTGGAGCGACAGTTGACGCACGGCCGGGCGCGCATCGCTGAGCCCTCGTTCCGCCACGCCGCGCGCCTGAGCGTCCTTTCGCACAAGCTCGAAGCGGGCCTCGGTCTCGGTGAAGGCCTCGGCCATCCCCTGGTGCAGCGCATCGACCAGCGACTCGCCGTAGCTGCGGCGCATTCGCCAAACCACAAGGGAACAGGCGGCCGACACCACGACCCCGGTCGCGAGGGCCTGGCTCGGTGTCAGCCCGCGCTGCCCAAGGAGAATCAGAACCCCGGAGAGCATGACGCCGAGTTGAGCCGGGGGGCCCGACTGATAGGCGCGGACCTGGGACCGTTGGTCGGCAGGTACGACGTTGAACAAGGCGTTGAAAGCGGTGCCGGCCAGACCGCCGAGCAAGACCAACTGTACGAACCGCACCAGGACCGCGGTGGAAAGGTCGAAGCGGATCGTCCACAAGACGAAACCACCCAGATAGGCCAGCGGCAGGATGAGCAATGTGTTGGTGACCCCGATACGGCCGAGGACGCGGCCGGCCAACAAGAGAGAGACGACGAAGGTCACCGCAGTCATGATTCCGCCGAAGGCGCCCAGGAAACCCGCCAGCTCGGCCTCGTCCGGGAAGGCGCCGGCCACTTGAACGTTGAAAGGAAAGGAGACCGTGAAGAAAAGGATCGAGAAGAGGATGGCGCCGACGGCGGTGAGTCGCATGGTCGCGTTCGAAAGGACGATGTGGTGGGCGCGCCGCAGCTCTCGCATCGGCGAGCTAGCCGCGGTCGGCCGGACCGAAACCCGCGCATAACGACGGACCAGAGGTCGGGCGACCGCGGCCGCCAGGAGAAGCAGGAAGGCGAACAACAGCAGGAGGGACGCGGTGCCGAACGCGCTCGCCGTCGGTCCGGTGAGAAAACCGGCGACCACGCTGCCGAGAATTCCGGCACTGGCGAACACCGCGAACAGCCGTTTCGCTTGGCGTGCGTCGCAGACCTCTCCCGCCAGGACCCAGATCATCGTCCCGACGATCCCATTGACCAGGGCGATCTCGAGCCAGAGCGCGGGATAAAGTGCCGGTCCGGCAAGAAACGTGGCCGCCCAACCCAGGACGGAGACCAACGCCAGACCGATCAGGATCGACAGCGATACCCGGTTCCGGTCGGGACGGCCCAAGACGGCGGCGTAGGCAGTCGTGACGACGAGCGTGGCGGCGCCGCGCACGATGAACAGGTAAGGCAGGGCTTCGACGCCGAATCGATCAAACAAGAGAGCATCGCCGGCGCTGACCGAGAAGACCTGACCTGCCTGAAGGAGGAGAAAGAAGGCCGAACCGAGGAGGGCCAGTTCACCTTCCCCGGCCCGCAGTTGGAAAAGACGTGCGGCCAGTCGTTTCACCGGAGGGGGATGGCGGCCGACCGCCCGGAGCCATGCCCCGCGCGCCCGCGCCCCGAAGGGCGGATCCGTACCGCCAGTTCGCTCAGAGAACCCAACACTAGGACCATCCGCTCACCGCTCCGGCTTAAACGAGATGTTCCACTTGAAGCTTCGCGAAGGAGCCCTGTCCCCTGGGGACACCCGAAGGGGTGTGGGCGAGCCGCTCAGCCATGCCGAGTATCGCGCGGGAGCGAAGACGCGGCTGGCCGGGTCGGCTCTAGCGAGTTGTTCGGCGGCGCTGTGGGTCTACCTTTGCAGGGCAAGAGACAAGGCGAGGCCTTCGCCGATCTTGTCCATCACTGGGGCGGACAAGACGCCAAGGCGCCGTATGAGTCGGTCTTCCGAAATTGAGCGAACCCGATATGTGTCTGCGGAGGATTTCTTGGAAAGCCCGTTCTGGGAAGTGGCCTCTACGGGAACGTGCCAAGCTGCGGTTTCAAACCTGGGATCCCACTCGGTCAATGGGACGATGATCTTAAGGGGAAGCCTGGCGAGTGCGTCCCGGCTGACAATAACACAGGGGCGGATCTTCTTGATCTCCGCCCCTAGGGTAGGGTCGAGATTGACCTCCCAGACCTCGCCTCGATTCACGCGAAGTCATCTCCGTCGAGAGCCAAGAACGCAGCGAGGTTCTCGTCGGAGTTGTAGAGGGGTGCGAGGGCCTCTGCGGCTTGAGCGATCGCCTGCTCTTGCGATCGTTCGCACTCCTTCTCGAGGGCCTCGCGAACGAAAGCGGAAACAGTGATGCCGCGTGTCTCGGCCGTGGCGGAGGCCCACTCAATAAGGTATTCGCTGATCATGATGTTCAGCCTACGGGTCTTTGGAGCCTGGGAGGTCAACGTTTCACGCCCTGAACATATGCAAGTATCATGCGTAGATATGTTATACAAGAAATTTGCTCATGCCAAGGGCTTGCCGCAAGAGAATGCTTCCTGCCCACCATTATTGTCAAGTTACAGCGGGAGGTTGCGCCACTCAACGGATTCGAGTTTCCCGAAGCAGCCCTGTGGGCGAGCCGTCCGGCGAAACCCCAAGCCAACGATCGCATCCAGACTAGCACAGTCACGTCGGGACGTCTCCTCCGAGGTGTTATCGGGGGAGCAGGGGGCGCACCGCTACGGTTCCGGCCGGTACGGTGCAAGGGTCTCGATAGGGCCGACGTACTCGGGGAGCCCGGCGTGACCGAGTATTTGACGAACGGCCTGGATCTCGCCGATGTGGTACCAGTAGTGGTACGTCATCCTTCTCATGGCCGACCCGACGGTTTGGCCGACGGCCTTGCCGTCGAGCAGAAGATCGCCCTGGAGCGATTCGGTGGTCAGGCCGTCAAGGTAGAGGGCGCTCGATTGAACGACCGCCTGCCACAAGTGCATCGCCTCGGACAGGGTGGGGGTGCTCATCGGCGCGCCATACGCGTACACCGTGTTGAGGTCCGGAAAGATGATCACGCCTTGCGCTCGCTGGAGGAAATAGCGCTGCTCTTGCCAGGCCAGATGCCCGACAGTCCAGCTGATGCAGTTCATCGGGCCGACGTGGTGGGCGCCATCCTCCTCGGAGATCCCTTCGAGGCCGCGCAGCCATTCCGAGCGAGTGAAGCGTAATTGCTCGACCAGAGGGTGGGCCACGAAGACCTCCTCGGAGGGGCGGCGCCGATCACCGCCCAAACGGCCCCTCGAGCCACGAGCATCGCGGTGAGGGAGCCGCCCGGTCACCGAAGTCGAGTATCGCGCAAATAGACCCGACCCGGTCAGCCGGGTCGGGTCTATTGAGTTGTCGGGCGGCCGCAGACCGGCCTTGTCGACGGACGGGCCGGAAACGCCACCAGCCGGCTCGTGAAGGCCTCATCTGGCGTCAGGCAGGACCGAAATCATCCGGGCCAAACACCTGCACGATCTCGGACTCGCCGTCGCCGACGATCTTGCGGAACCGCTTGCACCATTCGATCGCCTCATCCAGCGACTTCACCTGAATCACCGCCCAGCCGCCCAAGAGCTCCTTCAACTCGATGAACGGCCCATCGGTCACGGTGAACTTCCCCTCCGAGAGCCGGAGCCGCGTTCCCTTCGGATTGAGGGACCCCGTCGCGACGAGGGCTCCAGCCCGCATCGCCTCCCCGATGAACGCCCCCATCTCGGCCATGAGCTCCGGCGTTGGGGGAGGCGCTCCCTCTGGCTTGTAGTTGGGATCGTAGACCATGAACTGCATGTTCATTCCTCCTTGATGGCGGGGAGCCGAACCATCCGGTGGGCTTGGCCCGGCTCTGCGGATTGGGCGGTTCAATAGATAGTCGTGCGGCAGAGCCCCAAATCGACAGGTAGCCCCATGCAGTTTCAGCGTGGCAGGCTGGCCAACCTCCGCTCGAGAAGGCGTCGCTCCGGCTCCTGCCGGGCGAGGGCAAGTGCTCTTTCGTAAGAGACTCGGGCTTCGGCCGTTCTTCCGAGCCGCCGGCACAACTCCGCCCGACCCGAGTGAGCCAAGTGGTAGTCGCTCAGGTCGTCGCGCGCCAAGATCTCGTCCATCAGCGCAAGGCCTGCCTCAGGACCGTCGCGCATGGCTATGGCCGCGGCGCGATTCATCTCGACGATGGCCGACGGGGCCATCTCTGCCAGCCTGTCGTACAAAGCCACAATCTGAGCCCAGTCGGTGGCGGCGAAGGTGGGCGCCACTGCGTGCACGGCCGCGATGGCAGCCTGCAGAGTGTAGGGCCCGAACCGGCTGGTCACCAGGGCTCCCCTCAGCAAGGCAATCCCTTCTGTGATCTGTTCCCGATTCCAGAGCGAGCGATCCTGGTCCTCCAACAGGATCAAATCTCCCTCCGGCGATGTGCGCGCGGCGCGGCGTGATTCGTGCAGGAGCATCAATGACAGAAGACCGACCGCTTCCGGCTCCGGCAACAACTCGACCAACAGCCGGCCGAGGCGGATGGCTTCGCCCGAGAGGTCAGCCCGCGTCAGTGAGTCGCCTGACGAGGCGGTGTACCCCTCGTTGAAAACTAGGTAGATCACCTGGAGTACCGCTTCCAGCCGGTCGGGCAGTTCTGCCCGCGACGGCACCTCATACGGAATGCGCGCCTCACGAATCTTCGCCTTGGCTCGGACGATACGCTGGGCCAGGGTGGGCGGAGCGGTGAGGAAGGCGTAGGCGACTGCCTCCGTCGTCAGCCCGCACACCTCCCGGAGGGTCAGCGCCACACGGGCGTCCGCCGGAAGCTCGGGATGGCAGCAGGTGAAGATGAGGCGCAGCCGCTCGTCCTCGATGTCCCCCTGACCATTCTCCACGGCATCCTTCGCTTCGTGGTCGAGTCGATCGGCGAGCTCCTCCAGGGAGGTGTCGAACCGCGCACGTCGTCTCAGAGTGTCGATCGCCTTGAAGCGGCCAGTCGAAACGAGCCACGCTCGGGGATGTGCCGGCACGCCCGATCGAGGCCACTGCGCCATCGCCGCGGTGAAGGCCTCCTGCATCCCCTCCTCGGCCAGGTCGAAGTCACCCAGGAGCCGAATCAGGGTGGCCAGGATGCGGCGCGAGTCGGAGCGGTAGATAGCGTCTACGTGCTGGCGGAGCTCTTCGTCCGGCCCTTGGCTCATACCGTTGGCGCTATCCGAGGTTGCGGAGGAACGGCCGACGGGGTTTCGCGCTGACCCCCGACACTGCCAAGGAGGAAACGAGAGTCGTTGTTGGCGTCGAACGCTCCCAATGTCCGCCTATCGGCCATCGTTGCGACGTGGCCGCCTTAGACGCGATTCGATCTGTCTCACGGGCAGGCGTTCTGAACGTGCGCCTCGAACGTTGTGGCAAACACGTGTCGGCCGCTCCCGTCGCACGCCGCGCGAAAGAAGAGGAAGGCCGTATCGGCCGGGGAGGCCACACTCTCCAAGGAGGCAAGGCCCGGGTTGCCGATCGGCCCCGGGGGGAGACCGGCGTAGCGGTAGGTGTTGTACGGAGAGTCGATCCCGAGATCGCTCTCCGTCAACGGCGCCTTCCACCAGGCGCCATCCGCCTGCCGCCCGAGGGCGTATTGAACCGTCGGATCGGCCTGCAGCGGGATCCCGAGCGCCAAGCGGTTGAAGAATACGGAGGCGATCAGCGGGCGTTCCTCGGGAAGCGCCGACTCTCGCTCGACGACCGACGCCAGAGTCACGGCTTCAAACGGAGTCAACCCATCGGCTTCGAAAGCGGCCATCAGATCGGAGCCCACGCGGTCATCGAAGTTCTCCATCATCATGGCCACGACCTCGCCGGCCGTCATCTGCGGGCCGAGTTGATAAGTGTCGGGAAAGAGGAACCCCTCGACATCGGCCACCCCCGGCGGCCCCGCCAAGGATGGAGACAGCTCCAAGCGGCTGGCGGCGAGGAAGTCATCGGAGCTGAAAGCGAGGCCTAGATTCCCTGCAGCATCGGCCACCTCTTCTTTCCGCCAACCTTCAGGGATCGTGAGGGTGTACCGGCTGGCCCGGGCGCGCTGCAGCTGTTCGGCGAGCGCGCGCGGGCTCATCGATCCGCTCACCTCGTAGCTCCCCGCCTCGATCCCGGTGTCGAGCCCGCGATAGCGGAGGTAGCGCGTGAAGAGGGTCGGATTCTCCAACACGCCCCGTTCCGCCAACGCCGCGGCCACAGCCGATGCGTCTTGTCCGGGCTCGACTTCGAAGGTCACCGTTTGTTCCAACGTTCCAGCCGGAGAGGAGAGGTCGCGCTGGTTCAGAACCAGATATATCGCCAGGAACGTTCGATCCGGCCACGGGAGGCCTCGGGCGGGTTCGCCCAGGGATGCGATGGAAACCTGCACCGCCAGCGCCGCCCCGAGGCAACAAAGCAACACGACGCCGGCGAGGAGGGCGATCGGCCAACAGCCGGCCCTAGGTCGTCTTGCCGGCATCCAGGTAGCCCTGCAAAATGACGGCGGCGGCGCGGGCGTCGGTCATCTCGTCACCCGCATGAAGCTGGAGCGCTTCCTCGGTCGACCCGGTCTCGTCCCAGGTCTCGACTCGCGGGAAGCCGGCTTGGCGTATGGCGCCGACCAGCCGGAAGGCCCGGCGCGCCTGAGGTCCGATCTCGCCTCGGCTGTCGTAGGCCACCCCGACCACGATCGTGTCGACGCCCTCGTGTTCAGCGATCTCGACGATGCCCTGCGCGTCGTGGACGCGTGAGACATGGGGGATGACCTTCAACGGACGGGCGATCGTTCGGGACGGATCCGACACGGCCAGCCCCAGCCGGGATTCCCCCGGATCGACGGATAGGACGCGAGTTGTCATGGCCCGGAGGCCCAGCTCGGAGTCCAGACGAGCTGAATCCTCCATGGCAAGAGAGGCAGCCGCGGCCACCAACTGGGCCAAAGCCGGATCACCGGCGGCGATTTCAACTCGGTTTGAGTGGTCAGTTGGGATCGGGCTTGATCGATCGCTCTTCCGGCAGCCCGGGAAGACAGCGAGGCTGGGTCGACGGCAGGGTAGGTCTCGCCCGAGACTGCCCCCCGATACAACTTGGCCCCGGACACCGTCAGATCGTGCGTCGGAATCAGATCTAGGCGGATCGACTCGGGGACGACCGCTTCCTGAGCGCCGGCGATTTCTTGCAACGCGGCCAGCCCTTGCTCCGTGAGTCGGTCCTCTCGGAAGGCGACGGCCTCCACCACCATGGCCAGCGAGGCCAAGACGCTTTCGGAAGGTTCACCCACTTGCGGGCGGTGATCCGAATTCACCACTCGGCCAATCGCCACCGAATCGGGCACCAGGGCCTCGCCGTCGGCCAACTGCTCCAACAATGAAGCGTTGCCTTCTTGGAGAAGTTGACGCTCGAGAGCTTGCTGGGCGCGGGTGAGATCGGAGCCAGTCACTCCCGCTTCGGGCTGTGTCACGCCGCCGGAGGTCGCCTCGGGATTCGAGACGGTGAGCTGCAGACCCAAGGTGCCTTCGACGGCCAAGATCGCCTCGGCCGCCACGTTGCCGGCTTCACCGGCCTCGGTGGCCCGTATCGGAACAAGGACCTCGCCTCCGATTCCAGGCGGCACGATGGCCCGCGCGGTCGTCTCAAACCTCACGGGCTTGTCGCCCAAGGTTCGCAAGCCGGTTCCTCCCGGCACCATCTGCTCCGTCTCTTCCCGATTCGTGAAGAGAGCCGATCCGCTGGCCGTCGCCGTGTCGGCCATGACCGTGCCGCGGGTCGGGAGGCGGATCTCGTCTTCAACCTCGACCTCAAGCCGGCGCGAGGGAATCCAGACGACCCCCTCTTCGTCCACCGGGTCCTCAGCGAAGACGAACTGGATTGCGGTCTGGGCCGGCCGGGTCGCCGGCGTCAACTCGATCACCGCGGCCGGCCCGACGACGATCGAAAGGGCAAGCAACGCCAAGATGACAATCAGCATCCAGCCGGCGCGCCCGACGTCGTCCCAACGGCGTGGAACGGCGACGGCCTTGGGCCGGGGTCGGAGCTCGCTGGCCGGCTTCCGACCTGGCGGGGAAACCGGCAGCACGGGCGCTGTCGGCACGGCCGGCCAGGCATCCGGGGAAAGCGATTCGAGATCGTCGAAGATCGGCAGGCGGAGCTCGAGCGCGTGGGCGCGGACGTCCGGATCGTGGCTGACGACGCCCAACTGAGCCGCCTGACGTGCAGCCTCTCGTTTCACCAGGACGAGATCCACTCGGCGGTGAAGCACGCGGCCGTAGGGCGGCCACACCAGCACGACCCGATCGGCCTGCACCCAACGCAGCTTTTCGCGCGTCGAGGCGGTGTCGTCATGCGGATCCAGATAGAGAAGCTGCGTCTTCATCGAGGCGAGGTCGGACGACGCCCCCACTTGATTCGGATTTCATTCGTCCCGCTCTTCGCCCTCACCCCCTGTCCCCCTCTCCGCGGACGATGATTCGATTCAAGTCGGGACATGGCGGAGAGGGGGTAGAAGGTCTGGGGGGATGGGGGTAGCGAGGCTCCCCCCATCCCCCCAGAAACACCTTCCCCTCCCCCTGCGCGGATACTTGGGTTGCGGATCAGAGCCCACGCAGGGGGAGGGGTCAGGGGTGGGGGCGTGGTCCGAACCGCGTTGTTCCGCAAGTTTCTAGGCTCCTTGGGTATTGGGTCCCAGACCGAGAATGCACCCGTGCACAGGCGAAGGCGATTGGGCGATGGGCCTCATGCCGGCGACGCGGCTAGGTGGGCCTCGATCCATCGGCGAGCCAGCTCGATCGCCTCCGGCAAACCGCGGGCGTCCTTTCCTCCGGCCTGGGCCATCGTGGCGCGCCCACCCCCGCCTCCGCCGATGGGACGAGCCGCCGTTTTCACCAGGTCGACCGCGTTCATCCCGCGCCGGGTCAGGTCGGCGCTGAGCGAAGCGATCAGGACCGGCTTCCCATCGAACTCGGAACCGAGGACCACCGCATGCGTCGAATGCTGAGTACGGAAGGGATCCGACAACGCGCGCAGGTCGTCGGCGCTGCAACCGGGGACGAGTCCGATCAGGACTCGGGCGTCACCGATCTGCTCATCCGGCAGACGGTGCAGGATCTCCCCCGCCGTCTGGCGCTGCAAGCTCGAGACTCGGCCCTCGAGAGCCTTCCGTTCGCGCAGCAGAGTTGCGACTTGGGTTTCGGCCTGTTCCGGAGTTGTCTCCAAAAGGTCCGCCACGCGCTGCAGGGCTTCGGCCGTGCGCTCGAAGTAAGCCTGCGCCTGGCGTCCGGTCAGCGCCTCGATGCGTCGGATCCCGGCGCCGACGCTCTCCTCCCGAACGATCACGAAGGGGCCGATGTCGCCGGTCTGGCGAACGTGCGTCCCGCCGCACAACTCGTACGAGAAGCGGCGCGGGCTGCCGATAGAAATCGTGCGGACAGTTTCGCCATAGGTCTCGCCAAAGAGCGCCATCGCGCCCTCGCCCTCGGCTTCCTGACGAGGTTTCTCGACGACCGCCAGCGGCATGTTTTCGAAGATGGCCTCGGTCACCAATTGCTGAACGCGGCGGATCTCGTCCGCCGTCAGCGGCCGGGGGTGGGTGAAATCGAATCGCAACCGATCGGGGGCGACGAGCGACCCGGCCTGCCGGGCGTGTTGGCCGAGGACGGCCCGCAGGCCGGCGTGCAATAAGTGAGTGGCGGTGTGATTGCGCATGATGTCCCAACGCCGCTGCGCATCGACCGACGCCCGCGCTCGCTCTCCGGCGCGCACCGTTCCGCGAACGACTTCGCCGACGTGCAAGATCACCCCGGCGACGGGCTCGCGCATGTCGTGAACAGCAAACTCCCAAGCAGAGCCGTTGGTGGAGGTGATGACGCCGGTGTCGGAAACCTGACCGCCGGCGGCGACATAGAACGATGTAGCAGGCAGGACGACGGCGCCTTGCTGCCCGGCCTCCAGCGCCGCCACCGACTCGTCTTCACGGAGCAGAGCGACGACCTCTCCCTCGACCTCCAACGGTCCGTAGGGGTTGTAGCTGACGCCCTGGTTCTGCAAACCGTCTAGAACCTGGCTGTACACGGGGGCCACGTCGGCGGACGCCCGATCGGATACCCCGGCGGTGGAAGCTTCGCGATGAGAGTCCATCGCCTCGCGGAACCCGACCTCGTCCACTTCCAACCCGCGCTCGCGGGCGATATCGCGGGAGATCTCGAGCGGCAGGCCGTAGGTGGCATACAAGTCGAATGCGCGCCGACCGTCGAGACGACCGTGGTCTTGCGCCGCGGCTTCCGCCAGGAGCGCATCGAGTCGCGCCAGCCCGGTGTCGACCGTGCGCTGAAAGCGCTCTTCTTCTTCTGTGATCGTTCGCTCGATCGCCGCCTGGTTGCGGACCAGCTCGGGGTAGACCTCGCCGTATTCCTCGACCACAGTGCGGGCGACTTCCGCCAGGAAAGGGCCGCGGAAGCCGGCCTTGGCGCCGAAGCGCCCTGCGCGGCGGATGATCATGCGGCAGACGTAGTTGCGGCCGGTGTTGCCGGGGACGACCCCGTCGGCGATCAGGAAGGCCGCTGCCCGTCCGTGATCGGCGATCACCCGATAGGGGGTCCACAATTCACGCGCTTGCGCATCGTCGTGCTTCAGCCGCCGCTGAACAGACTGAAGGATCGGTTGAAAGAGGTCGGTGGCATAGTTGGACGAGACGCCCTGAAGGACCGAAACCAATCGCTCGAACCCCATGCCAGTGTCGACGTGTCTCTTGGGCAGCGGCTCGAGCGCCGTCGGGCCCAGACGGTTATATTGAATGAAGACCAGGTTCCACAGCTCGACGTAGCGCTGGCAGTCCCCGTTGAGCCGGCAGACGTGGCCGGGGACGCCCTGCTTGTCACAGGCCGCGGGGCCGCGGTCGATGTGCATCTCGCTGTCCGGGCCGCAGGGGCCGACTTCGGCCATCTCCCAGAAGTTCTCATTGCGCCCGAAGAAGGCCACGTGCGACGGATCGAAGCCCGGCTGCTGGCGCCAGATCTCGGCGGCTTCGTCGTCGCGCGGGATCTCACCTTTCTCGTCGGCGAAGCAGGTGGCATACAGGTCCTTCTTCGGCAGGCCCCAAGCCTCGGTCAGCAACTGCCAGGCCCAGGGGATGGCCTCCGCCTTGTAGTAGTCGCCGAAGGACCAGTTGCCGAGCATCTCGAAAAATGTCTGGTGGATATCGTCGCGCCCGACGTCGTCCAGGTCGTTGTGCTTCCCGGTGACGCGCAGGCATTTCTGTGAGTCGACCGCCCGGACGTAGGGCCGGCTGCCGGTGCCGAGAAAGACGTCTTTGAACTGGACCATCCCCGAGTTGGTGAAGAGAAGCGTCGGATCGGAGGCCGGAACGAGCGGAGCCGAATGGACCACGGTGTGATCGCGGCGCGCGAAGAAGTCCAGGAACGACTGGCGGATCTCCCTGCTGGTCATCGGCCCGGCGGATCGCTTCTTCATGGGTTCTTTGAATCGCCGAGAATTATACGTGGCGGGCGCGGCAGGCTCAACTCGTAGCGCGCGACCCCCACCCAACCGTCCCCCTTGCAGGGGGAGGGGGAGAAGAGCGCCGTGCTCCGGCTCGCCATCCTCCTCCTTCCAGGGGGAGGGAAGGGGTGGGGGTGGATCCTCACGCGCTTGCCCTCATGACCTCGGGCGACCTCGTGCGAGCTATGCTATCCTACTCGGCGCCGCGCCGCGGGATGCGGGACGCGCGAGAGCGAAGGAACGAGACAGGGATGCCCGTCACCGAATTCCGTGAGCGCGTCGAACGTACGCCGCTGGACGCGACCGTCCTGGCGCTGCTGCCGCGCCGGATCAGCGACCTTCAGCTGCGTATCGCCGGCACCCCGCTGGAAGGGTTGATCGCTCAGCTCTACCGCGAGCTGGAGGCGCGCGGCATCCGCTTCCGGCCGAAGTGCTACTTGGCCGACGAATGGGGCTGTCCGACGGGCGTGCCGGTCATCGGCATACCGTTCTACCTGGCCGACCCGCAGCTGGCGCGCATCGAGGGCGAGCTGACAGGGATCGAAGCCGAGACCGAGGCCGAGATCCGCATGTACTTGCGCCACGAATCGGGGCACGCCTTCAGCTATGCCTACCGCCTCTACCTGGACCCGGACTGGACGCGTACCTTCGGTTCCTTTCGGCGGCCCTATCCGGACGAGTACCGACCGGAACCGTTCAGCGATCGTTTCGTCCGGCACATCCCCGGTTGGTACGCGCAGCGGCATCCTGATGAGGATTTCGCCGAAACGTTCGCCGTGTGGCTGACGCCGAATCTCAATTGGCAAGAGATGTACGCCGGCGCGCCCGCGATGGACAAGCTGCTCTACGTCGATCGGGTGGCGCGCCTCCACGGCGGCCAGCCGCCGCAGGTCACCGACGATTACCTCGACGAGCCGGTGGAGCGATTGCGCGCGACGCTGGCCGAGTGGTACAGCCATCTCGACCAGCGCGGCAACAAGTCGCTCGGATTACCGCGCTTGCTGAGCGCCGACCTGCGCCGCTTGTTCCCCAGTGCCAAGGGTGTTTCTGCCGAATCGTTCATGATTGCCTACCGCGGCCGCATGATCTATGAGGTAAACTACTGGACGGGGATGGATCTCGATCGATTGGGCGAGTTGGTCGACGCGCTCATCGAACGGATTCATTCGCTCGGGCTGAAAGTGGCGCCGGGCCAGGAGTCGAAGACGCTGATCGGCGTCGTGGCCCTGCTGACGACGTTGGTGATGAACTTCCATTACACCAACGCGTTCGCCCGACGCTAGACGGGCGCGGCGGAAGGAGGTCGGCATGAAAGTCTCTGTGCTCTTCTGGGAGTGGCCGGTCGAGGATCGGATGAAGCACGACGAGGCGATCGATCAGGTCCACCAGGCCTTGCTCGAAAGCGGCCACGAGTCGATGTTGCTCGGGATCACAGGCGACCTGAAGTACGTCGTCGACAAGCTCGAAGAGCAGAAGCCGGATCTGGTGTTCAATCTGGTCGAGACCTTCGCCGACAACGACGCCTTCGAAATGAACATCGCGGCTGTGCTGCAGATCCTGGGAGTCCGTTTCACCGGCAGCAGTCCACGGGTGATGGCGCTGCGCCAGGACAAGGGGCTCACCAAGAAGCTGCTCGCCTTCCACGACGTGCGCTGCCCGCAATTCGCCACCTTCGACCACGACAACATCGAGTTCGCCGGAAAGATGCGCTTCCCGCTGTTGGTCAAGCCGCTCCACGGGGACGCCTCGGCGGGGGTCGGGGATTCATCGCTCGTCACGGACTTCCGCAGCCTGGTCGAGCGCATCGCCTACATCCACACCGAACTGCGCGACACGGCGTTAGTGGAAGAGTACATCGACGGGCGCGAGTTCTATGTCAGTGTGCTGGGCAACGATCCTCCCGAGGTCTTGCCGCTGGTCGAGATGGATTTCTCCGACCTGCCCGAGGGCTATCCGCGCATCTACGGCCGGGAAGCGAAGTTCGATGAGAAGAGCGTCCACTTTTCCGGGACGAACGCCGTCATCGCCACCGACATGACCGGGGAGCTGCGCAAACGGATCGAGATGACCGGATTGGCGGCGGCGCAAGCGATGGAGGTCTCGGACTACGCCCGGGTCGATATCCGCGTGGCGCCCGACGGCCAGCCCTACGTGGTCGAGGTGAACGCCAATCCCTACCTCGAACAGACCGGCGCCTTTTCCCTGGCGGCTCTTCAGGCCGGCTACTCGCATCGCGGGGTTGTCAACCAGATCGTCGAGATCGCCTGGGAACGCTGGGAGCAGGCCGATCCGGTGCGCCGTAGGGCCAAGGCCGTCGTGCCGGCGCCGCTGCAACAGGCGGGGGAAGACCCCGAACCGAAGGCCGACACCGGAGAAGTGAACCCCCAGCCGGCCTCGGAGCAGGCCTGATCCGTGACCAGTGATCTGTGACCGGTGACAGGTGACCGGTGATCAATGAGTGCTGATAACTGATCACGGGTGACTGGTCACTGGTAACAGGTCACCGGCACCAGGTGAACGTGGCCGAGAGCGATGAACCCACCATCCATCGACAATCAGGTGGCGCTGCTGATGCAGGGAACGGAGTATGGCGATCCGACTCTGCAAGCGGCGATGGCGGCCGAGCTCAAGGAGCGCCTGGCCACGGCGACGGCCTCCGGCCGGCGGCTGCGCGTCTATGCCGGCTTCGACCCGCGCACTTCGGATCTGCATCTGGGCCACACGATCCCGATGCGCAAGATGCGGCAATTCCAGGAACTCGGTCACGAAGTCATCTTCGTCGTTGGAAGCTTCACTTCGCTCATCGGCGATCCGTCGGATCAGGACAAGCTTCGCCCGCGGTTGACGCCTGATCAAGTGCAGGCCAACGCCGCCACCTACGCCGAGCAGGCCTACAAGATCCTCGACCGCGCTGACACCCGCATCGAGTACAACCACAGCTGGCTCGGCCGGCTGACCCTGGAAGACGTGATCCCGCTGGCGGCCAACTTCACCTTGCAGCAGTTTCTGACGCGCGAGACTTTCCGCAAGCGTTGGGACAACGACGACCCGGTCTACCTGCACGAGACGTTCTACGCGCTGGTGCAAGCCTATGACGCCTACCACTTGAGGGCGGATGTGCAGATCGGCGGCACCGACCAGCTCTTCAACATCGTCACCGCCGGGCGGAAGTTGATGGAGGCGCTGGGGGTGCCGCCCAACATCGGAATCATCATGGGCATCCTGCCCGGCACCGACGGGGTTCTCAAGATGAGCAAGTCGCTGGGGAACCAGATCCCGCTCACCACGACGCCCGAAGACATGTACGGGAAAGTGATGAGCGTGCCGGACGTTGCCATGCCCGCCTTCTTCCGACTGGTGACGCGTTGGGATCCGGGCGAGGTCTCGACGCGCCTCGATGATCTGGAATCCGGCGGGACTCATCCGCGAGACGCCAAGATGGCCCTGGCGCGCGAAATCGTCGGGATCTATCACGGCGAGGCGGCGGTGCAGCCGGCCGAGGAGTACTTTCGGCGCGTCAACCAGGAGCGCAAGCTACCTGAAACTTTGGATTCCCTGCCGTGGAGGCCCGGCCTGACGATCCTCGATCTGGTGGCGTCGTCTGGCGCGGTCGCATCGAGAAGCGAAGCCAGGCGGCTCATCGAACAGGGCGGCGTGAAAGTGGATGGAGCAGTGTGGAACAATCCATCCTCGAGCGCGGATGGGGCGGCGGCCTCCACCATCCAGGTCGGGCGCCGGCGTTTCTTCCGAACCTACACGGCGGAGCCCGGTCCTAGCGCAGGGACCGGACTCAACGATTGAAGGCAGAGATGTGAGCGCAGGCTAGAGCTTGCGGCTACGGGAGTCAATCGATCGTGTAGTCCCGGCCTTTAGGCCGGGCGGGTGGAGGCGAAGGACCCAGGCTAAAGCCTGGGACTACATTTCTCCACCGACGTAGATTGATGCGATTGTGTAGCCCGGCCTTTGGCGGGAATGCGGCTCTTGTCTGCAAGAGACCGACTTCCCCCTCGAAGGGGTCTGACTGACCACTGACGACTGGCCACTGACCACTAGCCCTTAATCACCGCCACCGGCCGCAGCCGTGCCACCTTGGCCGCGATCCCGGCCCCGACCACCACCTCGACGACGGCATCCACATCCTTGTAAGCACTCGGAGCCTCCTCGGCCAGGCCGGGGAGGCTTCCGGCGCGCACGTGAACTCCTTGCGACTCGAGATCCTGGCGCAGTCGATCGCCGCGCACCGACCGCTTCGCCTGGTGCCGGCTCATCTTCCGGCCGGCGCCGTGACAGGTCGAGCCGAAGGCGAGCGCCATCGACCCCTCGGTTCCGAGCAGCACCCACGATGCCGTACCCATGCTGCCGGGAACGAGAACCGGTTGGCCCAACGAGCGGTAGCGAGGGGGCAGCCCCTCGAACCCGGGGCCGAAGGCGCGAGTGGCTCCCTTGCGATGGACGCATACCCGCACGACCTTGCCTTCGACGTTGTGGTCTTCGATCTTCCCCATGTTGTGGGCGATATCGTAGACCTGGTTCAACCAACCGCCGCGGCGCTCGCCGAAGGTTTGGACAAACGAGCGGCGCACATGGTGCGAAAGGATCTGACGGTTGGCGAACGCGTAGTTGGCGGCGCAGGCCATCGCCGAGAGATACCGTCTCCCCTCGGGCGAGGAAAGCGGAACGCACACCAATTCGCGGTCGGGCAGCCGGATTCCGTAATGCATCACGGCCGTCTGCAATTCGCGCACGTAATCCGAACACACCTGGTGGCCGAATCCGCGCGAACCGCAGTGGATCTGTACCACGATCGTACCCGGGCGAAGACCCATGGCGTCGGCCGCCGCCGGGTGGAACACTCGGTCCACCACGTCGACCTCGATGAAGTGGTTCCCCGCCCCAAGCGTCCCCAGCTGGGGACGGCCGCGCTCGCGCGCCCGCGCGCTGACCGCGCCGGGATCGGCGCCATCGATCCGGCCGTCCTCTTCCGTCGCCTCCAGGTCCCCCGGCTCGGCGAAGCCGTTCTGATCAGCCCAGCGAGACCCCTCACGGCAGATCCGGTCGAGTTCCTTGCTCGATAAGGGGACGCTCCCTTTCACCCCGACCCCGCTGGGGCAATTGGCGTACAGCGCGCTGGCCAGGTCGGGAAGCTTGTCTTCAATTTCTCCGGCGGAGAGGTCGCTGGCGAGAAGGCGCACCCCGCAGTTGATGTCGTAGCCGATGGCGCCCGGCGAGATCACGCCGTCGGGCAGCCGCGTGGCGGCCACGCCGCCGATCGGGAAGCCGTACCCCTGGTGAACGTCGGGCATCACCGTGACATGGCTCACCAGCCCCGGGAGCGTGGAGGCATTGACCGCCTGGATGAGCGAGGCGTCTAGGAGCGCGCTCTCAACCAGCTTGTCATCGGCGAAGATCCGCACGGGAACGCGCATGTCATTGCGGTGAGTCACCGGGATCTCCCACAGAAAGGGGGACCGGCGGATCAAGTCCTGCTTTGTGAGTCGGTGCTCTGCCGATGTCATATGCACTACCCCGACGGTGTGAGGAGCCAGTGGTCAGTGGTCAGAAGGAAGCCGTCAGCAGTCAGCCGTCAGCCAATCGATTTTTATCTCCAATCGCCAATCTCCGATCTCCAATCTCCAATCAACCCCTTCTCGGCCTGATTCCTACCTGACCACCGACCACTAGACGTCGAAGACAATCGTCGCCTCGAGCCCTCCATCCGCCTCCCGGACGCTCAGGTCGTTGTACGTGACAGCCTTGATCGGCTTCTCGACCTCTCCCAAAGGGGCATCGGTCCAATGCGCAAGCAGCTCGAGTTGGGGAGAAACCGTCACATCGATCCGGGTTGGCACTCGGCGGCGCGTTTCGAGGGAGAACAGGATCTCTTCCAGCCAGCTGACCAGCAGTCCCTCTCGGTCCTCGGCATGGAGCACGAGCTGCCGCTCGTCCCTGCGACCTTTCGCCGGCTGGGCCCCGCACGCGGCCAACATCGCCGAAGCCGCCACCAGACACAGATCGCTCATGTCCCGGCCCCGCACCAGCAGAGCCCAGTCGGCCGTGTGATCGACCTCCTCGTAGGGCGGAAGGCTCATACTCTTAGTATACGGCGCAGCCGTGGACCTGGGCTGGGCTCGTCGGCTGGGACGGTATAATTCTCGTCCTATGGATGACGGCTCGCGTCGGCTGCAAGAGCTACTGCGGGATGGCCTGGCCACACCCATGCAATCGCTGATGGGGGAGCCTCCGATCTGGGCCGTCGTCGCCGAGCACTTGACGCGCGAGGTCGGCGCCACGGCCAAACATGATTCGCGGGGCGTCGTCTACTCGCCGGACCAGTTCACCCTGAGCCTGCACACCGTCGACGCCCGAACGCTGGCCGGGAATTCCCCGAATGTTCAGGTGGAGCTCGCTCGAGTGATCCAGGCGGCGCTGGCGCAGGCGGGGTTCTCGTTCGTCCGCAACCCCCATGTCACGCTTTCGTCCGATCCGACGCTCAAGATTGGTGAAGCGCGTGTCATTGCCTGGCACAGCCGTGATCCCCTGAGCCTCAGCACCGAGGCCGGCGTGCCGGAGGAACCGCTCACTCCGCCAGCCGTCGGGGCGTTTCTGATCGTCGACGGCAAACGCCACTTCCGCCTGGATCGACCGCTGATCACGATCGGGCGAAAGCTCGACAACCACCTGGTGCTTGCCGATCCGCACGTCTCCCGACGTCACGCCGAGGTCCGCAAGCAGGGTGGGCGTCACATGTTGCGGGATCTCAACTCGACCTCCGGTACGCGCGTGAACGGCTCGCTGATCGATGAGCACCTTCTTCAAGCCGGGGATGTCATTACCATCTCCGGAATCACGCTGATCTACGGTGAGGATGCGGCTGGCCCGCCGGGAACCACGCAGCGCTATACGCCGCCGTCGATGGGTCGCAAGGACCCGAACCAGGTCACTCCTCTTGACTTGCGCAAGATCGACGGGACTGCCACCCGGCCGACCGAGGACCAGGGCGGAGGCCCGAAAGGCGATTGAGGGTCTTGGCCAAGGCGGCGAGAACCGAAGGATGAAGGACCAGCTCGCCCAGGTTGAGAAGCGACTCCAGGCGTTAGTCGAGATCCCGCTGTCACGTCTGGTGGGGGGAAAGATCTCGCCGGCGACCATCGCCAACCAGCTGGCGACAGGAATGACGGAGGGACTGTCCTGGGATGCAGACGGCCGGGCCTATGCGCCTGACGAGTACGCGATCACCCTGCATCCCACCGACGTCCAGGCCCTGATCCAGCAAGTCCCCGACCTGTCCACCGATTTCTCTCGAGCGCTCCTCGAAGTCGCACAGGCTAGCGGGTACTCGATGGCCAGTCAGCCGCATGTCACCCTTGCGGCGGACCCGACGCTGAACAGGTGGGAGGTGCGAGTCGTCGCCTGGCACAGCGGCAGCCACCTGGAGTTCACCAAAGCCGGGGAAGCCTCAAGCGTGCCCTCCGGAGGTCTGCCGGAAGGGGCCTACCTTATCCTTCACGGAAGAAGGCATTTTGCCCTGGACCGCCCGCTGATCAACGTGGGCCGGAGGCTCGACAATCAGCTGATCCTGGATGACCCGCGCGTCTCCCGAACGCACGCCCAGCTCCGAGCGCGCGAAGGCCGCTTCGTCGTGTTTGACCTCGGATCGACCGGGGGGACCCTGGTCAACGGTCACAAGGTGCATCAGCATATTCTCCAACCAGGGGATGTGATCACCATCGCCGGGGTCTCGATGGTCTATGGAGAGGACCCCGGAGGTCCGCCCGACTCGACTCCCGCCTACACTCCACCCTTTCCACCGCGTCCGGCCGGAGACCAGATGACGGGCACCTGGAACGACGACGATCTGACGGAAACATGAGTGTGCCCCTGGCTCCCCAGGGGTTGCAGCTACTCCTCCTGGCGACGCTCTACCTGTTCTTGGGGACCCTGCTGTTCTTCCTGTGGAGAGATGAGCGGCGCGCGGCGCAGGGGGCGGCCCCGCCGCCGGCGGCGCATCTGGCGCTGCTGAGCGATAACGAGCCGGCGCTTTTCTCGTTAGCCTACTCCAATCTTCTCGGGCGAGCTCCGGATAACGCGATCCGGATTGAGGATCCCCTCGTCTCGGCCCATCATGCACGGATTTCTTTCGCCGGGGGGCAGTGGTTGGTGGAGGACCTCGGCTCCCGTAACGGAACCCGCGTCAACGAGCTCCCGGTCGACACGCCCATCGCACTCGCCTCGGGAGACATCGTGCATTTGGGAGGGAAAGCGCTGCGCTTTTCCAGCGGGCCACTGCCTGCCGATGACGGGCGTGCCGGAAGGGAGGGGCGGTGATGGAAGAGAGGCCCGTGCTCGGCGTCCTGGGAGGGTCCGGCATGTACCGGATCCCGGGAATGGAGCTGCTGGAGCGGATCGAGATCGACACGCCCTTCGGGTCGCCGTCGGCCCCGATCGTCCTCGGGCGATGGCACGAGCGGACTATCGCCTTCCTCGCCCGACATGGCGAAGGGCACACCCTCAGCCCCAGCGAAGTCAACTACCGCGCCAACGTCTATGCGCTGAAAGCGCTGGGTGTCGAGAGGCTCGTAGGGGTGAGTGCTTGTGGGTCCCTGCGCCAGGAGATCGAGCCGGGAGACGTGGTCGTTCCCGACCAGGTTTACGACGCTAGCCATGGGCGGGCGCGGTCGTTCTTCGAAGGCGGAGTCGTGGCCCATCTCAGCGCGCCGGATCCCTTCTGTCCAATCCTGTCGTCCCTGCTGGCGGCCGGGTCTGAGGCTGCCGGGAGCCGCGTTCATCGAGGCGGGACGTATCTGACGATCGAAGGGCCGCGCTTCTCGACGCGCGCCGAGTCGCACATCTATCAGAGCTGGGGAATGTCGATCATCGGGATGACGACCTCGCCGGAGGCGTTCCTGGCACGCGAGGCGGAGCTGTGCTATGCCGTGCTGGCCCACGTCACCGACTATGACGTCTGGCACAGCTCGGAAGAGCCCGTGACGGTGACAATGGTCGTGCAGCGCCTGCGCCAGAGCACGCAACGAGCCGAGGCCGCGATCGGGCTTCTGCTTGAATCTCTTCCCCCAACGCGAGACTGCGCCTGCCGCGATGCGATGCGCGATGCCCTGTTGACTCGCCCCGAGGCGATCCCACCCGCCGCCCGCCAGAGGCTGGGCCTGATTGTTGACCGCTATCTCGGCTGATACCAGGCAGGAAGCCGGTCGCCGCGAGGCGTTGTTACTCGCGCTGGGCTTCATCTTCCTGTCGCTCAGCGCCGTTGTCCTTGCCTGGGCTTCAGCGATGAATCCGGGTGCGGAGGGGTCAACCGCTTACCCCGGATTCCTGCTGATTCTCCCGGCTTGGGCCGCGTCCGCCTGGGTTCTGCACCGGGCGCTCAATCGCTGGCTGCCCTCCCGCGATCCGCTTCTTCTCCCTTGCGGAATGGTGTTGATGGGATGGGGCCTCTTGGCGGTTTGGCGGCTGCTGCCGGAATTCGGGGCGCGGCAATTGGCGTGGTTCCTGGCGGCTGTCGGCATTCTTTACGAGATCTTCAGGATGCGGGCGGCGACACCCTGGTTGCGCCGATACCGCCTGCTCTGGCTATCGCTCGGGTTGTTTCTGCTCGCCTTGACTCTCTTCTTTGGAACCAATCCGTCCGGTGCGGAGGCGCGATTGTGGCTCGGCTGCTGCGGGCAGTATATGCAGCCTTCCGAGCCGCTGCGCCTGTTGTTGATTGCCTATCTGGCCTCGTTCTTCGCCGATCGGCTCATGCCCGGCTCCGACCAGCCGGCGCACGGGGGGCTCGGGCCGATTCTTCTGCCCCTGATCGTCGTGTGGGGGCTGGCCGTCGCGCTGCTCGCCGTCCAGCGCGACCTGGGCGCCGGCAGCTTGTTCCTGGCCCTCCTGGCGATCCTCCTATTCGTCGTCTCCCGCCGATGGGAGGCGCTGGCGATCGGCCTCTTGCTTCTGCTGACGGCCGGGGCTGCGGCGACCTCATTCTCGGACATCGTGCGTGCCCGGATTGAGACATGGCTCAATCCGTGGAGCGACCCGCTGACGACCTCCTACCAGACTCTCCAGGGACTGCTGGCGATGGCGGCAGGCGGCTTGCTCGGCACCGGTCCCGGCTTCGGATCGCCCGGTCTGGTCCCGGCCGTCCATACCGACTACATCATCGCCGCCATCGTCGAGGAGTGGGGACTAGCTGGGGGTTTGGGCCTTCTGGCGCTGCTCGCTGTATTAACCGGACGTGGACTGCGTGCGGCCACGCGCAGTCGAGATGCCTATGCGGCCATCCTCGGCGCCGGCCTCTCGACCGCCATCGCGCTTCAAGCGGTGCTCATCATCGCCGGAGTCGTCCGTTTGCTGCCCCTCACCGGAATCCCCTTGCCCTTCGTTTCCTACGGCGGCTCTTCTTTGCTCACGACCGCGGTTTCGTTGGCATTGTTGATCCGGATCTCCGCCCATCCCGGTGAACGGCCCCGCTTCGCTCGTTCGATTCGGCGTGTTCACACCGCGAGTCTGGCGCTGTGGGCGGCGCTCGCCCTCGCCCTCGGTTGGTGGACGGTCGTCCGTGGGCCCGAGCTGACCGACCTGCCGCTGAACCCCCGGACGGCGGCCCCGAGTCCTGGACCTGCGCCCCCTTCAGGCGAACCGCTATAGCCTCCCGATCCTCTTCCACCTAGCTTGACCGATTCCGGACGGCGGCGGTATAATCTCGCCGCATCGTTCTTGCGGACCGTCCCCCGCCGGTCCGACTGCCGCCAGTGGGCAGCAGTCCGATCGGCGGACGTGTTGTTGACGACCGCGACGCGCCGGGGGCGCGACCGTGGTGCTCCTTCCAGCACCCCTCGCTTGCCGGGCCTCTGCTGTGTCGCAATCGAACCTTGTGAGGAGAATATGGTCCGAATCAGGTTGCGCCGGGTCGGATCCCGGCATCAACCGAGCTATCGCATGGTCGCGGCCGATGAGGAGAGTCCGCGCGACGGGCGCTTCCTCGAAAACCTCGGACACTACAATCCGCGTACCGCCCCCGCTACGATCAACCTCGATGAGGGGCGGGTCTTCCATTGGCTGGAACACGGGGCCCAGCCGTCCGACTCCGCGCGGCGGGTCCTGGTCAGCTCGGGTTGCTGGTCACGCTGGGAACGCCTGAAGGGGGGAGAAGGGCTTGAGGCCCTGCTGGCGGAGGCCAAGACTTCCCCAGGCGCCGTGGATGCACGCACTTCGGACGCGCCTCCAGCCGCCTCCCGGCCCTCGAAGAAGAGCCGGGCCCGGGCCGAGGCCGACACAGCCTCCGCTGCAGCGAAAGCCTGACGCGTGGATTGGCAGGCCCCATTGGTGGCCGGATGAAAGCGCTGATCGAGTACATCGCTCGCTCGCTGGTCGATGACCCGACCGAAGTGCGGGTGACCGAGAAACGGGAGCGCGGCGAGATCCAGCTCGAGCTAGAAGTGGCCGCCGAAGACATGGGCCGCGTGATCGGACGATCGGGGAGGGTGGCTTCCGCGATGCGAACTCTGCTACGTGTGGCTGCGGTCAAGGGCGGCGTTCGGGCCACCTTGGACATACGGTGATCGCGCTTCGCATCGCGCTTCGTCGCGCTTCGCACACCTGTCCCGGTGCAGTTCGGGATCGCGCATCGCATCCCGTAGGGGACCCTGGAGAGGGCATCCCGAAGGGGATCCCGAAGGGGGCGTCCCGGAAGGGACCGCGCTTAGCGTCCCGGAGGGGATCGGGACTGACATCTCGCAATTGGGCGCGCGCCCTTCCGCTCCGTCTTCCAAGGTGACCGCAGGGTGACTCGGAGCGGCACCAAGAACCAAAGGCGTCCTTCCGGCGCCCGGCGAACCAAGGACTATCTGGTCGCCGGGCGCATCGTTCGTCCTCACGGAGTTCGCGGCGCGCTGGTGTTGGAGGCCGCCTCCGACCTTATCGGCCAGTTCAAGCCGGGTCAAGCCGTCTTCCTTGGCGACGCGACTCGGACAGTACACATTGCCAGCCTGCAACCGCACGGTGGTCGATACCTTCTCTATCTGAAAGGGATCTCAAGCCGCGAAGCCGCCGAACAGCTTCGCGGCCTGCCGCTTCTCCTGAACGCCGAGGATCTCGAGCCGCTCCCAGAGGGCGTGTACTACCGCTGGGAGATCGTGGGCCTGCGGGTTCTGGAGCAGGACGGCGCCGAGCTGGGAACGGTGATCGAAGTTCTGAGCACAGGTGCCAACGACGTCTACGAGGTCGAGCGGGGCGATGGGCGTAAAGTGCTCCTACCTGCAATCACCTCCGTCATCCGCCAGATCGATCTGGAGGCCGGGATCCTTCGGGTGGACTTGCCTCCCGGTCTGATCGACGAGGGGCAGCCGCGCGCTTAACCCATGGCGTGGCATCCCTGGGAAGCGGAACTTGCCCGATCGGAAGTTGTCCGTGGTGAGTGGTCAGTGATTAGCGTAGGGGTCCGACTGACCACCTGCTACTGGCCATTGGCCACTTTCCTTTAGCTTGCCGCGGCCGGGTGGCTGTGTTAGACTGCCGGCTTGTTTGCCGGCTGGGTGAAGAGTATTCATGGACAGAGCGCGCAGGGAACAGCTCGTCAAGCGGTTGCGCGAACTCCAAACGAACACGACCGACGTCGAAGCCTCGGCCGTCGTCTCGGTGGACGGGCTGATCATCGCCTCGTCCCTTCCCGGCGGCGTGGAGGAAGACCGGGTTTCGGCCATGTCGGCGGCGATGCTGAGCCTGGGCGAGCGCATCGCCGGGGAACTCGGCCGCGGCGGATTGGACGAGGTCTACATCCATGGGAGCAGCGGATACGTGCTCCTGACCGGCGCCGGCACCGAGGCCGTGCTGACGGTCCTGGCGAGAGAGCAGGCCCGCCTCGGCCTGATCCTGCTCGAGATGCGGCGCGCCGCCGAGGATATCGGGAAGGTCGTCGGATGACCGACGGGACGCAAACGGAAGCCGGGAACGAAAGGGTGGGGAGGTCTCCTGAGGGCGGCCTCCCCACCGACCTTTTCGGGCGGTGTTGGCCGCCGCCGGAGGTGGGGCGATGAGCGGAGGGCCGAAGTACATCTTTCTCACGGGCGGGGTGGTCAGTTCGGTCGGCAAAGGGGTGACGGCCGCCGCACTCGGACGGCTGCTCAAGGAGCGCGGTTTCCGCGTCACGATTCAGAAACTGGACCCCTATATCAACGTCGATCCGGGGACGATGAGCCCCTACCAGCACGGCGAGGTCTACGTTCTCGATGATGGGGCCGAAACCGATCTCGACCTGGGCCACTACGAGCGTTTCATCGATATCAGCCTGAGCCGGGTGTGCAACGTCACCTCCGGCCAGATCTACTCCGAAGTCATCGGCCAGGAGCGCCGCGGCGATTTCCTGGGCGGGACGATCCAGGTGATCCCGCACATCACCAACGAGATCAAACACCGCATCGGGTTGGTGCCGCGCGTCACCGGGGCCGAGCTCGTGCTGGTGGAAGTCGGCGGGACCGTCGGCGACATCGAGTCCCTGCCGTACCTGGAGGCGTTGCGCCAGATGCGCAACGATGTCGGGCGAGAGAACACCCTGTTCATCCATGTGACCTGGCTGCCCCATATCGGAGCCACCGGCGAGTTGAAGACCAAACCGACGCAGCATTCGGTGCGAGAGCTGCGTTCGATCGGGATCTCGCCCGATGTGATTGTCGCCCGATCCGACTTTCCCGTGGCCGAAGAACTGAGGGAAAAGATCGCCCTGTTCGGCGACGTCGAGGCGCGCGCCGTGATCCCGCTGGTCACGACCGACGTCCTCTACGAGGTTCCGCTGTTGCTCGAGAAGGAGGGGCTGGGGGAGTTTGTCGTAAGCCGCCTCGGACTGAGCGCGCAACGGCGGCCGGACTGGTCGGAGTGGGAGCGGTTGGTGGCGTCCGAGCGGCAGCCTCGGCCACCGGTTCGCATCGCCCTGGTCGGCAAGTACGTCGAACTGAGGGACGCCTACATGTCGGTCCGCGAGGCCGTTCGGGCGGCGGCGCTGGCGACCGGCGTCGAGGCCGAGATCCTGTGGCTGCATTCGGCCGAGTTGGAGAAGGGCAAGGGCTGGAGCGAGCTCGAGACGGCCGACGGGATCATCGTTCCCGGCGGCTTCGGATCGCGCGGCATCGAAGGCAAGATCGCCGCCGCCCGCTTCGCCCGCGAGCACCGCGTGCCCTATCTGGGTCTGTGCCTGGGGATGCAGGTGATGGTGATCGAATTCGCGCGGCACGTGCTGGGCTCGGAGGACGCCAACTCAACCGAGTTCGACCGTTCGACGCCTCATCCGGTCATCGACCTGCTGCCCGAGCAGCGCGGCATCGCCGATTTGGGGGGCACGATGCGCCTCGGCCTGTACCCGTGCCGGCTGATCCCTGGGTCGACGGCGGCGAGCGTCTACGGCGTGCCGGAGGTGTCGGAGAGGCATCGCCATCGCTTCGAGTTCAACAATACCTATCGGGAAATCCTCGGCGAGCATGGGATGACGTATTCCGGCATTTCACCCGACGGTCGGCTGGTCGAGATCGCCGAGTTGAGGGACCATCCCTACATGCTCGGCAGCCAGTTCCACCCCGAATTCCTTTCGCGACCGAACCGCGCCCACCCGCTTTTCCGCGGGTTGCTGGAAGCGGCCGCGGCCCACACCGATCGCCCGGTGATCACGGAGAAGACGGCGGCTCACAACTGAGCCCATGAGGATTTGGCGCCGCTCGCGCAGCAACCCTGTAAGGTCCTGCCGGGCCTTCGCTCATCGCCCGCTGTCTACGCCCCTTCGCCCTCTACGCCCTTCGCCCTCTACAGGGCGCCAAGGGCGGCGCACCGGAAGCGGTGCAGGGCGCCACGCCCTTCGGCGCACCCGAAGGGGTGAGGGCAGCGCACCGGAAGCGGTGCAGGGCGCCAAGGGCGGCGCACACGAAGAGGTGAGGGCGAGCACGCCTCCCCTTCGGTCTCTACGCCCCTTCGGGCGCCCCCAGGGGGCAGACCGCCAAGGGCGGGATGCCCCCTCCGGAGTCCCTACGGGATGCGATGCGCGATCCCGAACTGCACCGGGACAGGTGTGCGAAGCGCGACTACGCGCAGTGCGCGGGGGCGAGCGCAAGGGTCGCCCCCTCGACCTGGGTCTATCGTCCGTTGCCGGCCGCTGCGTGCCTCCGCCACTCGGGCCTCGCCACTAATCCGTCCTCGCTGAGCGGAGCGAGGCTCGGCGTCTTCGCCGGGCCTCGCGCAGTCGAAGCGTCCATAACCAGACGCGAAATGGTCAGGGCCCATGCCCTGACCGCTGCGTCTTGCTGAGTTGGCACGGGGCCTTGGAGGTCCTAGCTCTCGGGGCTTCCACCTTCCCGCGTCTCATCGACTCCGACGTTGACCCGCTGGCGGTCCATGTTGAGCTTGGAGATCCCGTTGCGGGCCTGGGTCAGCAGGCGTGTGAGCTCGCCTTCCAGCGCTCCCAGCGCCTCCAGGATGTAGTCGTCCGCTTCGCGGCGGAGGTTCTCGGCATCGGCGCGGGCCTGCGCCAGGATCTGCTCCGAGCGCGCCTGTGCCGCCTGCACGATGGCATCCCGCGTGACGATCTCGTCCGACTTCTGCTTGGCCAGGCCGACCGTCCGGCCGGCCTCTTCTTGCGCCTGCGCCATCAGGCGGTCGCGCTGCGCGATGACCTGCTGCGCCTTCTTAACCTCATCCGGAATCGAAATCCGCATCTGATCGATGATTTCGAGGAAGCGGTCCTCATCGACGACGACGCTATGCGTCAGCGGGATGGGCCGGGCCTGGTTGAAGAGCTCCTCGAGCCGATCTACGAGATGAAGGATATCCATTAACCGCCTCTGGCCGGAGTGCTCTCTCCGCCCGGGGTGCAAGCTTCGGGCCGTAGATTACACCGAAGCCGCGCGCCGGTCAACCGGCCCTCGGAAGTGGCCGGTGGCCAGTGACCATTGACCAGTGACATGTGGCCAGTGACCGGTGACCAGTGACCAGTGACCAGTGACCAGTGACCAGTGACCTGTAGTACCTGCTTAGAGGTCTTCCAGCATAAACGCGACCGAAGCTGACCACCGACCACTCACCACTGACCACTATCTCATCAGTCCCTCAACGAAGTCATCGGGACCAGACCCGGTCCGTCGTCGCCCAGCTCCTTGAAGCGGCGCTGGAGCGCTTCGATGACGTGGGGCGGCACCAGGCTGGTCACGTCGCCACCGAGCGACGCAATCTCGCGTACGGTGCTGCCGGTCAGGAAGCTGTGCTCCTCGCTGGTGATCAGAGCGACCACGTCGACTTCCGGCGCCAGCCGATGATTCGCCAGGGCCATGCGGAACTCGTGTTCGAAATCGGAGAAGACCCTCAAGCCGCGGACGATCACCTGGGCCTCGATCTGGCGGCAGTAGTTCACGATCAAACCGCTGAAGACCGTCACCCGCACATTGGGCTTGCCGGCAAAGGTCTTCTCGACCAGCTCCACGCGGTCAGCCGGGCTGAACAGCAGTGATTTCAGCGGCCGGTCGTACACCGCCACGACCAATTCGTCGAACAGTCGCATCGCCCGAAGGGCGATGTCGATGTGGCCGTAATGGATCGGATCGAACGTTCCGGGGAAGACGGCGCGGACCATCAGCTTATCTCTCCCTTCTCCGAGACGACGAAGGTCTCCAGCGCGCGGCGCAAGGCCTGGTGCTGCGGCTGATCGAGGGCGGGATCGGCCTCGATCAGTTGCGAGGCTTCCCGCCGGGCGCGTTCGATCAAGTGCACATCGGTCAGACGGGCCAGACGCAAGTCGGCCAGGCCCGACTGGCGGGTCCCCAGGAAATCGCCCGGGCCCCGCTGTTCCAGATCGAGCTCGGCCAAGACGAAACCGTCGTGCGTCGATTCCATGGCCTTCAGGCGCTCGTTCTCGGCGGCGTCGTCCGAATCCGGAACCAGCAGGCAGTAGGACTGGTATTCGCTCCGGCCGACACGGCCGCGGAATTGGTGGAGCTGCGCCAAACCGAAGCGGTTGGCGCCCTCGATGAACATGACGCTGGCGTTGGGCACATCGACGCCGACCTCGACGACGGAAGTCGAGACCAGAATCTGGTACGCGCCGCGGCGAAAGTCGGCCATTACCTGGTCCTTTTCGTCGTTGCTCATCCGGCCGTGCAAGAGCCCGAGGCGCAGGCGCGGGAACACTTCCGCTTGTAGCTTCTGCTGTTCCTCCACCGCCGCCCGGGCCGCCACTTTTTCGGACTCCTCGACCAGCGGGTAGATGAAGTAGGCCTGCCGGCCGGCTTCGATCTGCGACTCGACGAAACGATACCCGCGTGATCGCTCGACCGGGAAGAGCACACGCGTCTCAATCGGCTGGCGCCCGGGAGGCATCTCCTCCAGGAGCGTCAAGTCGAGATCGCCGAACACCGTCAGGGCCAGCGAGCGGGGGATCGGCGTGGCCGTCATCACCAGCAGGTTCGGATTGTCGCCCTTGGCCCGCAACGCGGCCCGCTGCTCGACGCCGAAACGATGTTGCTCGTCGATGACGGCCAGACCCAAACGGCCGAACCGGACCGGTTCTTCGAGCAGCGCGTGCGTGCCGACGACGACGCCGATGGTCCGATCTTCCAGGCCTCGCCGGATCTCGGCCTTCTCCGACTCCGGCGTGGCACCGAGCAGCAGGCGCACCTGCGCCGGCGGGATGCCGCACGCCGACCCCAGCAGGCTGCGCAGCGTCTGGTAGTGCTGTTCCGCCAGAATGCTTGTAGGCGCGAGCACGGCGGCCTGTGCGCCGGCCGCAACGGTGATACCGATCGCGGCCGCGGCCACGACGGTCTTGCCGGAACCGACGTCTCCTTGCAGCAGTCGGTTCATCGGGCGCCCGCTGGCCAAATCGGACCGCAAATCGACGAGCGCCTTCTCCTGGGCCGCGGTCAGCGTGTACGGCAAGCCGGCGTGGAATCGGTCGACCCAGGGATCGTCGACCACCAGCGGATTCGTTGTCAGAGTCGACCAATCGTGCTTCTGCCGCATGACCGCCAGCTGAAGCAGCAGCATCTCGTCGAAGGCCAGTCGCTCCTGCGCCTGCCGGAGCGTATCCCAACTGTCGGGAAAGTGGATTTGTTCGATCGCCTGCGGAAGGCGGAACAGGCCCAGCCGCTGGCGCATCGACTCGGGAATCGGATCGGGAAGACGCGGCGCCAGGCGCCTGACCACGGAATCGATCACTCGCCGCAACCAGCGCGCGGTCACCCCCGCCGTCAGCGGGTAGACCGGGACGATCCGGCTGGTGTGGAGCTGCTGCCGTTCCAGCGGTTCCCATTCAGGCGAGTTCAACGTCAACCGGCCGAGGTACTGATCGATTCGGCCGGAAAGCGCCAGGGCCTCTCCGGGGTGAAGCTGGTTGGCGATCCACGGTTGGTTGAACCATGTCACGCGCAGCGTGCCCGTTCCGTCGCCGACGACGGCCTCGACGAGCTTCATCTGCCCGCCGCGCGCCGGCCGCACCTGGATCTCCTCGACGGTCGCCAGGACGGTCACTTCCTCGCCGTACCACAGGTGATTGATCGTCTTGAGTTCGCTGTAGTCGATGTAACGCCGAGGCAAGTACCACAACAAGTCTCCGAGCGTCTCCAGGCCGAGGCGCTCGAGAGTCTTGGCCGACTTCGGGCCGATGCCGGGGATCGTGGTCAGGGGCGCCGATAGAGCCGGCATGGGCCCGCCACCGCTGGGCGCCCGCTCCGTTCCTGGCTTTCGCGGGTCGTCGCGCGAGGCGTCCTGGGGGACGACCTCCGGCCCGGGCGGGGCAGCGTTCCCGCCCTCTGTTTCGCGCGGCTCCAAGTCCTCGTCAAGCTCGTCGGGCAGAACGGGAACCTCGGTCTCATCCGGCTGCTCGAGCATAGCTCTGACCTCGGTCAGAGACTTCTGGCGCGCCTCGGGAGCCTGGCCGGCATACTCTCGCAGCGCCGCCGCCACGGCGGCCACCGTCGTTTCCCCGAGGCCGCTTTGGCGCGCCTCCTCCTGCCACGGTTCCACGGCGCGTTCGAGGCCGCCCATCACGGCGCGATTGTCGTAGCCGCGGCTGGCCTCCAGGCCGAAATACTTGATCAACTTCTCGACGGCGAGGTTGGTCATGGGCTACTTCAAGTCGGCCTTCGACCGACGGGTCGGCGAGCAGCGTGGGCGCTGGGCCTCCCATAGACCAAGACCCAGATCCTTACGGAGTCGCTCTTCATTCCGCCGCCGCCGGGTCGGCCCCGGCCGGGTCCTGAAGGACCCCCACCAGCCCGAGGGACCGCGGGCCGACATGGGCGCCGATGACGGTCGTCACGTCGACGACGAGCGGGTCATCGGCTGCCAGGGGGGCGAGACGCGACGCCAGGATGCCCGCATCCTCCAAGGCCGAGGCGTGGAGCACGCCCAGTCGGTCGAGCGGCCCCCAACCGCGGGCGCGTTCGGCCAGCGCTTCGATCGCCCGCGCGCGAGTGCGCACCTGGCCCAGGCGCCTTACGGCGCCGTCGACCAGTTCGACCAGAAGGCGAATGTGCAACAGCGCGCTCAGACCGGAGCGGAGCCAGTCCACCCGGCCGCTACGCCGAAGGTACTCGAGATCATCGATCAGGGCGATGGTGCGCACACGCCGCCGGACCCCATCGGCTGCCTCCGTGATCTCACGGATGGCTTTCCCTTGCGACGCCGCTCGCGCCGCGGCCAGGGCCTGAAATCCCAACCCCAGCGAGACTTGCCCACTGTCGATGACCAGGACGCGATCCTGGAAGGCCTGGGCGGCGTGGCGAGCGATATCGACGATTCCGCTGAGGCGCCCCGAGACGTGGATCGATACGATCTTGTCCGCGCCCTCGTCGAGGGCGCGACGATACGTCGAGGCGAAAGCCTCGATCGCCGGAGAGGCGGTCGTTGCCGGTCGCCGCAAGCCGGGGAGTCGCTCATAGAATACCGCGCGGGAAAGATCTCCCTGGTCTTCGTAGCTCGCTCCATCGACGATGAGAATCACCGGAACGATTCGGATGCCGTTGGCGGCGGCGATCGGCGCGGGTAGATCGGCCGTACTGTCCGTTACCACGACGGTCGCCGAGGGCTGAAGGCTCAATGCCGGCTCCCCTCCCGTTCGAGCGCAATGATACCGGTGCTGTCGGGGCCAAGGTAGGTGGCGACCGACGGGCCCAGCCCGCTGACGGTGATCGGCGTCGAGGGGTGAAGGCTGCGTAGACGCTCCATGATTTGACGCGATTCCTCCGTGGGTTCTGGGGAGCCCTGGAAGAGCACCATGTGCTCCAGGTCGGAGAACTCGCTGACAAACTCGACGACTTTCTCAACGGCTCGCGGGCGGGAGCGGACTTTTTCCATCGGCACGAGTTTGCCGTCTTCCATCGTTAGAAACGGCAGGATGCCCAGCATGTTGCCCAGCAACGCCTGGGAACGCGTCACCAGGCCGATGCGCTCCAGATACGTCAGGTCGCCGACGAAGACGACCAGGTAGAGACGGGGGACCATACCGCGCACGATGCGGACGACCTCGTCTAGATCGGCCCCGTCCTCCGCCGCGCGGACAGCGGCTTCCACCAGCAGCCCCAGGCCGCCGGACAGCGACTGCGAGTCGACCACCTGGATCGAGGACCGGCCGAGAAACTGCAAGGAGGCGGCCTGGGCATTGGCCACGGTCGGATTGATCTGCGCCGAGGCATGGATCGACACGATTTGGTCGGTTTCGTGGGCCAGCTGGCCGTAGACTTCGGCCAGCCGTTCCGGCGAGGGCGGCTCGGCCAGGGGGAAGCCCTGGCAGTTCTCGAACAATCGCGCCGCGGCCAGGATATCGTCGTGGGGGCTTTCCTCCCACGCTTCGAGCTGGCATCGAATCGTCATGGGCGCGATGGCCACCGAATGACGTTCGAGGAAGCCAGGCGTGGGGAAGCGAACCGTGCTATCGGTAACGACGCGGACGCGGGCCATGTTCACTCAATCGAAAGCAGCAGGGGATAGTGGGGCTGCCCGCCGTAGTGGGACTCGATCTCGAGCGACGGGTAGGTCTGGCGGAGACGCGCGATGAGCTGGTCGGCGATGCTGGCCGGCAGATCCTGCCCGGCATAGGCCGTGATTAACTCGGCGTCGGCCGCACCGGCCGCCTCCAGCAGCATCAGCAACCCCTGTTCCAGCGTATCGCCGGCGACAACGAGTTTGCCATCGAGCAGTCCGATGATCTGGCCCTCGTGGACGACGACGCCGTCCATCCCGACCGAACGGGTCGCCGTCGTCAGCTCGCCGGTGCGCACGCCCGAGCGCGCTCGCTCCATCGCCTTCGCCAGACTCTCCAGGTCGGCCTGCGCATCGTAGGGCAACATGGCCGCCAAACCCTGCGGCACGGATGTCGTCGGGACCACGATTACATCTTTCTCCGTGAGTTGCGCCGCCTGCTGTGCGGCCAGGACGATGTTCTTGTTGTTCGGTAAGACGATGATTCGATCCGTGGCCAGGGTTTTCAGCGACTCGTGGATTTCTTGCGCGCTGGGATTCATCGTCTGCCCGCCTTCTACGATGGCCGCCACCCCCAAACTGGCGAACAGGCGCGACAGCCCCTTCCCGGGGCTGACGGCGACGACCCCAACTTGCCCGGGGAGGATCTGGGCCAGGGAGATCGGCCCCTCGGCGCGGCCCGCCTGGATCATCAAGTTTTCGACGCGATACTCGATCACCGTCCCCAAACCGCTGATGTATTCGACCGGCCTGTGCTGCGTCCGATCGGGGACATGGATGTGCATTCGGTAGCGGCCATCCCCTTCGGCGATCTGGATGGACGTGCCCATGCCTGCCAGGGTGCGATGGAACGACCCCAGGTCGAAAGGCAGCGACGGCTGAAAGTCAATGACGACTTCCCAGTCTTGGCCCGGTTCAATCGATTCGGCCACGTCGGCCATGGTCAGCGCGTTGAACGTCGTCACGTCGATGAGAGATTCGTCCAGCGGCAAGCGATAGGCCGCTCGCAGCATCCCTTCCAGGATGAAGTACAGGCCTTTGCCGCCCGAGTCGACGACGCCGGCCTCGCGCAGCACCGGCAGCAGGTCCGGGGTGCGCTCCACCGAATCCTCGGCCGCCTGGACGACACGCTCGAGCACCTCTAAGCCCGACGTGGCGCCGTCCTCCAGCGCTGCTTGGGCCGCCGCGGCGACGTCCTTCGCCACGGTCAGGATTGTCCCTTCCACCGGCCGGACGACTCCCCGGTACGCCGTGTCGCGAGCTTCGGCCAGCGCCTGCACCACGCCTTGAGCGTCGACGGTGGCCATCTTGTCGAGGCTGCGGGCGAAACCGCGCCAGAGCTGCGACAGGATCACGCCCGAGTTGCCCCGGGCGCCCATCAGCGCGCCGTGGGCCAACGCATGGGCGACGGCCGAGACCGTATTGTCGGGCGTGCCTTCGATTTCATTCCAGGCCGACTGCATCGTCAGCACCATGTTCGTCCCGGTGTCGCCGTCGGGGATGGGGAAGACATTCAACGCGTTGACCACCTGCTGATTCGTGCGGAGCCAGTGGAGGGAAGCCCAGGTCAACAGACGAAGGAGCCTTCCATCCAGACGGCGGTATCTCTCCAGCAATCGCAGGCGGACCGGCGCGTCGACGGAGGGCAGGGGGGTCAGAGCCATAGGTGAGTCAGTCGATGCTGCTCACTCGCAGGTCCTGAACGTGCACGCTGACGTCGGCCACCGTCATCCCCAGCATCTGCTCGACCTGATAGCGAACGTTGTTGGCGACGCTGTGGGCCACGGACGACACCCGTGTGCCGTACTCGACAATGATGTACGCGTCGATTCGGACCTGTCCGGCGTCGGTTCGGATCTCAATCCCTCGGTGCGGGTCTCGCACGAGCCGCTGGGCGATGCCGTCGGCGAAGTTGCGCGAGCTCATCCCGACCACGCCGTAGGTTCCGAGGGCCGCCCGGCTGGCGATGGTGGCGATGGCTCGGGACGAGATCGTGATGCGCCCGACGGGGCTGTTGTCCACCGTCATGCGTAGTTCTCCTGGTGCGAGCTCGGCGTGAGCGTCGAGTGCCTCGAATTCAACCATGCGCCCAATCCCCTTCGGGATCCCCTGCGGGATGCGAAGCGCGATGGCCTGCTGCAGATGCCAGGCCTGGCTAGAAGTGCCCTCCGGCATGCGAAGCGCGATCCCCGGTAGGGCCATGATATTAGGTCGGGCAATGCAGTGGGGACCTCCGGCGAATGTGGTAAAATGCTTCGCTCTGCAAACCGGTCACCCGACGAGAAAGGAATCTGGGTCGATGGCAATGTGTGCGCACTGCGGCAAGACGACGACCTTCGGTCACAACCGAAGCTTCTCGATGAAAGCGACCCGCCGTAAGTTCTCTCCGAACTTGCAGCGCGTGCGCCTGATGGAGGGGGGGCGTCTGGTCCAGCGGACGCTGTGCGCCAAGTGCATCAAGCGTCTCGGCCGCGCCTAGACGAAGCCTCTCCGCGAGAGATTCATAAGGGCCGCCCGGGGGCGGCCCTTCTCTTTCGCTCACGCCAGCGCCGGCTGCAGCGATTCTCGTAAAGCGCGTACACCCGCCGCCACCCCTTGCGGATGCCCGAAGATCGCTTGCGCAGCGACCAACACGTCGGCTCCCTGACGGACGGCCTGCGGCGCCGTCTGAGCGTTGATCCCGCCGTCGACCTGCAGGTGGACGGTAGAGCCGGTGGCCTGGAGCAGGTCCCGCAGGCGATGGACCTTGTCAAGCGCCGGCGGAATCAGCACTTGACCGGCGTAACCCGGATCGACCGTCATGATCAACACCAAGTCGGTGTGGGCTAAGGCTTCCTCCACGGCGCCGATGGGGGTGGCGGGGTTCAGGGCGACCCCGGCCCGCACACCCAACTCGCGTATCGATTGTAGGCAGTGGTGCAGATGGGTGGCGGCCTCCACGTGGACCGTGATCGAGTCGGCGCCGGCCTGCACGAAGGAAGCGATCAAGTCTTCGGGACGATCCACCATCAGGTGGACGTCCAGCGGCAGCTTCGTCGTCCGCCGGCAAGCCTCGACAATCGGCGTGCCCATCGAAAGCTGTGGGACGAAATGCCCGTCCATGACATCGATGTGAATCCAGTCCGCGCCACCCTCTTCGGCCTGGTGAAGAGCGTCGCCCAGATGGGCGAAATCGGCTGATAGGATGGAAACGGACAGGATGGGTGTTCGAGACATCGTGCACAAATGATACCGTCGCCCCAGCCAAATGACAAGGCAAAGAGCCTCGGCCCGCGAGCAAGGGCGCCGAGTGGAAAGGGATTGACCCTCGGGACGCCGAACGTCTCGCCCGGTTGACGCCCGGGTAGACTCCTCTTGCGAGGACTTGAGGTTACCCTGTAGGTTCGTTGTAAGGCTGGGGGGCGGTCCCGTCGAAGGATACTTGTGCCGCCGATCGATCGTCGGCGCCTGAACGCGCCTTGGAGGCGAAGGAGCCGAGGCGCGGGGAGGATCTGTCGCGGCCGGGCGACAAGGTCAAATGGAATCAAGCGACGTGGAAACTAGAGCCTCGAGCGCAAACACGATGCCGCCGCTCGGCGATCCTTCGACGCCTCAGAGACGAGGTCGTTGATGTTTTCGCGGCCACGGGTCCCGGCCCGGACTGGGTCCTCGGAACCTGCGCGCCTCGCCGATCTAGAAGAGCGCCTGGCGCACTTGCTTTCGCTATTTCAATTGATGGCGGAGCTGACGGCAACGCTCAACTACGAGCGCGTGCTCGACCTGTCGCTCGATGCCGGAGCCGCCGCCCTGGGGGGGCAAGACGGCCGATTGATCAGCGCTCTGCTGCTCTTCGAAGGCCAGGATATGACGATCGCTTCGTCGCGCGGCCTGCCGGTGTCCGATCGCCGGGCCGTCTTCGCCGGAGCGGAGGGCGTGCTCGAGCAAGCGTTGCGCACCGGCGTGATCCAGGTCGTGCGGGATCCCGGACACGATCCCGAACTGCGGCGCTTGGCCGCCGTCCAGAACTGTCGGGTCGCCGCCTGCCTGCCGCTGGTTGTCGGGCTCGACGCCTTTGGCGTGATGCTTTTCGCCGATCCTCGGCCCGAGATCTTCACCGCCGAGCGACTCGAGTTGGTCGAAGCGGTCGCCCGCCAGGCGATCGGGGGGCTGCAGAACGCCAAGCTCTACCGCAACCTGCTGGAAGAGAAGGAACGCATCACCGAAATCCACGAGGAGGCCCGGCGCAAGCTGGCGCGCGACCTGCACGACGGGCCGACCCAGTCGATCTCGGCCATTGCCATGCGGGTGAACTTCGCCCGCCGCCTGATCGAGCGCGACGTCAAGGCGGCGGCCGACGAGTTGTTCAAGATCGAGGAGTTGGCGCGCCGGACGACGAAAGAGATCCGCCAGATGCTCTTCACCCTGCGGCCGCTGGTGCTGGAGTCGAAGGGCCTGGTCATTGCCCTCGAGCAGCTGGCCGACAAGATGCGTGAGACCTACAACCAGGAGGTATTGATGGAAGCGGCGGCCGGCGTTGCCGACGATATGGAGGTCGGCAAGCAGGGCGTCGTCTTCTTCATCGCCGAGGAGGCGGTCAACAACGCCCGCAAGCATGCCCAGGCGCCCCACATCTGGATCCGCCTTTGGCGCGAAGGTGAGTTGTTCCGCATGGACGTCGAGGATGACGGCGTCGGATTCGACCTGGGGGCGGTCGAGTCGAACTACGAAGCGCGCGGTTCGCTGGGGATGGTGAATCTGCGCGAACGCACCGAGCTCGTCAGCGGCGTGATTCGGATCCAATCCGCCTCTCAAAAGGGGACGCGTGTCTCGCTCACGGTGCCGATGAGCGTCGCCGCCGCCGAGCGCCTCCACCAAAACGGTTTTGTTGGCTGATCTTTCTTCGCCCCCCTATGGTCCCCCCTCAAGGGGGGATGGTCCGATTCTCTCTTACCCCCTTGTGGTCCCCCCTCGAGGGGGGACGGTGGGGGGCATGTCCCTCGGCTTCGCCTCGGGATGCTGCGCGAAGCTGCCCCCTCGCGAAGCACCCCGAGCGCAGCGAGGGGCACACCCCCTGCAATGGAAGGGTACCGCTGGTGAGGCGGGCGCGTCTGTTGCGCGCGTGGGAGTCTTGCGTCCGTCATCGGGGATGGGATCGATTCAACTGACGGCGACGCCGGATCCACAGGTGACGAATCAAGGACAACCTCTAGCGCAATCCCCGCGCCCTCTTCGGGGACGAAAGCTAGCCATTGCGAGGGGGGTACGGGGGGGTGTAGAGAAGGAAGCCTCGTCACGTCGCCCGCGACGGAGTGACCTGAAGCGAGGCGAAGCGGGCCGTCGTCGGGCCGAGGTAGCTGCCGAAGAAACCCGTCTCCGCACTCCAGCGAACGTCGGCCAGTGCGTCGAACAGATTCCCGACGAGCAGGCCGCCGCTGAATGGGCGGCGCCGTCCGTTTTCGACGTGGTAGCCAAGTCGGATTTCAGCCGCGAAATCGCCGATGGTCGGCTCGGGGGAGAAGTCGGACCAGGTGATGACTTCGACGTGCGGCTCCGCGATGAGATCCGCAACCGATGCGGACCCGGGGGGAACTTCGATGTCTCCGAAGGAGCCTGTGGCGGGCACCGAGAGATAGGTCGCGTAGCGCTGACTGGCACTGTAGGACCGGAATACATTCTGGTCGACCAGGAGCACTCGCTGACCGGCCAAGCCTTCTTCGTCGAACCGGCTCGCATGCTTGCCGTAGGGGATCACTCGCGTCGCCCAGACGGTCAGCGGATCGCCACGCACCTCACCTCGGAAGATCGAATGGCCAGGCTCCCATGGCGAAAGCTTGGAGAATCGGGAGCGACCGGAGCCCAGAGTCTGGAAGGGGCCGCTGTTGAGGAAGGTTCTCAGCGCATTGCCGCGCAGGACGACCGGACCCGTATACATCGGGGCCGCGCCTGCGCTGTGGCGATCGGCTGTCTGCCGCGCGATTTCCTCCCACTCCGCCTCGACATCCAGATCGGCGAGCCGCCGGCGATCGAGGTCGATGAGCGTCTCGACCCGTTCTTGCCCTTGTCCGGCCAGGACGATCCATTCGAGCGAGAGCTCGGTCCGGGATTGGCGGGCGTCGATACCCTGGCTATTGACCAGGTGGGTCTCTTCGGCCTCGGCGAACCATTCGGCCAGCGTCAGGCGGGCCGCAGGATCACGGGAGGCGCACGCGTCGAGACGTTCGTGGAGCGACCGCAAGGCGCCGCTGAGATCAGCCTGCAGGACGGGGTCGGCCAAGTCAACGTCCGGAAGCGGGGCGGGGGAAGGCAGGCTATAGGGCTGGTTGCGCGTCCTGCGGGCGGCCGCGATGGCAAACTCGATTGCCGGGCCCGGGTCCTCGCCGGCGGTCACGGTGGCAGATGCGGCGCCACAACCGGGAGGTTCACTCGCGCCGTCGGATGTGCACAGCGCATCGAGGATGAGCTGGTCGCTCTCGATGCTGCGGCGGGCCTCCACTCGCTGTCGATCGGCGAACAACTGCTCACCGCGGACGCGCCGGTGGGTGACCGTCCACCCGAGAAGTTCCTTCCGGGCGGTGAGCTCCTCGACCGCCCGATCCAGTGGCTCAGCCAAGGGTGGTCCTCAACAACAGACTCGGGCCCCCCGAACTATTGCGCACGTATTCTTTGTGTCCCTTACCGCACGTGCCCTGGTCCATCATGACCGTCGGACTCGCGGCACGGATCGTCCCCAGCACGTCGGGCACGTAGCCGCTGATACTGACCGGAGCGAACGTGCGATCGGTAATCTTCCCATTCCGGATCTCCTGACCGTAATGACAGGTGATCTGGATGCCCCATCCTTGGGGGTCTTCCATCCCGTTGACCCACTGGTCGAGATAGATCCCGCGGTCGACCTGAGCCAGGATCTCTTCCATCGAGGTCGATCCGGGTCCGAAGTAGGTATTCGACATGCGAGCGTATGGCTTGCGGGTGTAGTCCTGACGACGGCCGTTGGCGGTGCGTTCGATTCCCAGTCGCTGGGCGGAAGCCATGTCGCTGATTCCACGGAGGAAGACGCCGTGCTCGACGATCGTCGCCGGACGGGAGAGCATGCCTTCGTCGTCGAAGAAGTAGGACGAGTAGCATCCGGGCAAACTTGGATCATCGATGATGTTCACCAGGGGTGAACCTACTTGCCGGCCGATGTAGTCGAAGGCCCGGGCGCGCTCTTTGGGGAACAGATCCGTTTCCACCCCATGGCCGAAGGATTCGTGGCACAGGACGCCCGACACGCCCGGGCCGCTGACCACAACATACTCAGCCGGCTCGATCCGCTCGGCGGAGAAGAGACGGGCGGCGCCCTGGACGACCTCGTGCAAGTCGGCGTCGCTGTAATCCAGGGGCTGCCAATCGCCGGTGTCGCCCTTGCTGAGCCAATCGTAGCGAGTCTCCCCATTCTGGGACAAGACGACAAAGACGCTCAAACGCCCGCGCAGCACCCGCTGCGACAGGTCGGCGTCGCGACTGCGGTAAACGGATGACTCGTCGTACTCCAGGTAGGAGACCTGAGCATTGACGACGCGGGGATCGGCTGCCGCCAGGCGCCGCTGGAGATCGCGGCAGCGTTCGAGCTTGTCCTCCAGGGCGAGGCTCTCGAGCGGAACGGCGCCGGTGGTCGCGAAATCCCGAGGCGGCACGGTCTCGACCCGACCTGATCCTCGACCCTTCGGGAGGCTTCCCGCGAGTTCGCGGGAGGCGGCCATCAACCGATCGCCGTCGAACCCCGGCAGCGACTTCTCGTTTAGAGTCTCCCCGTCGAAGACCGAAAGGACCGTTCCCACGGAGCGGGGCATCTGGCTGATCTCTTCCTCACGGGCTTCGACGCTGATCGAGATCCCTTCTCGCGCGGAGAGCAGTACGGCCGCGTACGGCGAGCGGGCCTGCAGAGTCGCCACCGAATCGGGGAGGCGCGGACGAAGCTCGGCCATCGGCGGAGGAATCGTGAGGGTCGGAGTGGATGTCGTCACGCGTGTCTCTCCGGAGTGTCCAACTACTTTGGCGCCGCCGTCTCGAGCCAAATGGTGATCTCGTCGGTCGCATCGAGGTAGTCCCGTGTCAGCTCCTCGAGGCAGCGCCGCACCGTCGCCGGCCCACCATCCGGATGGCGGACGCCCAGATCCGCATTCCACGACTCGACGGGGACGGCGCGCAGGAACTCGACGGCCTCAGCCTTCGTCGTGGCCAATTCCTTCATCAACGCGCCGCGATCGGCCGAAGGCTGGCGGACGACAAGCTCGGCATTCACCTTGCGGTAGTCGTTGGGAAAGTCGACGTGATACGCGGGAGGCATGCCTTCCAGGATGGCTTTGGCTCCGAGGACTGTCAAACGGTTCCAACCGGCCAGGCGGGCGACGACGTCGCGCGGCGTCCCCTCCTCCATCTTGGCCATGAACCGGTCCTCGGCGAGGTTTTCGAGACAGGCAACGAAGGACTGAAATGCGCCTTCGAACGCCGCCATCCGCCGGTCTTCGCCCATCCTTTCTCCGGGGGCCAATGATACTCCACCTCCCGCACGCGGCCCACTCTGGAGCGATTCGGTGCCCCAACACACGGCCTGCCGGGGTTGGGCCGGCGAGTTTCAGAGTGCGATTTGGATTGGATCCCGAATCGACCGGCTCTTCTATCGCTTTCCCGGGTCAGCGACTTCGGTCGCCAGCTGGCCGCAGCCGGCCTGAATGTCGATCCCGCGCCGAACCCGCAAGGTGCACGGAATCCCGGATGATTTCAGCCGGGCACGGAAAGCCTCGGCGCGCCTGGAATCCGGTGCCGCTCCGGGATACCCTGCGGTCGGGTTCAACGGAATCAGGTTGACGTGACACAGCATGCCTCGGAGACGTTCCACGAGAGCGGCCGCCTGATCCGGCCCGTCGTTGACATCCTGGATCAACGCCCATTCGATCGTCAAGCGGCGATGAGTCGAGTCGATGTACGCCCGGCAGGCCTCCATCAAGGCCGCCAGGGGATAGCGGCGGTTGATCGGCACCAGCCGGTCTCGCACTTCATCGGTGGCGGCATGTAACGAGACCGCCAGATTGACCTGCCGCCGCTCCTCGGCGAAACGCCGGATCATCGGAACGATGCCGACCGTCGAGATCGTGATCCGGCGCGCGCCGAAGCGCATGCCGGCAGGATCGGTGAGACGGTCGACGGCTGCCAGGCTGGCCTGATAGTTGTGGAACGGCTCGCCCATCCCCATGAACACGATGTTCGTCAGCGGCTGTTCCCGACCGAGGCGGAGCACCTGTTCGACGATTTCCCCCGAAGTCAGATTGCGGATAAAGCCCATCTGGCCGGTTGCGCAGAAGGTGCAGCCCATGGCGCAGCCGGCTTGGGTCGAGATACAGGCGGTGCGACGGCGGTCATAGGTCATCAGGACCGCTTCCACCGTCGCGCCTCCCGTCCGGTCGGACAGCAGCCACTTAGTGGCGTGGCCGTCCGTTGACGTCCGGCGGGCGGTCTCATTGAAACCGCGGAACTCGAAGGTATCGTGCAGCCGATGGCGCACCTCGAACGGGAGGTCCGTGGCTTGCTCGGCATCGACGATTCCGCGTTGATAGACGGCTTGCCAAATCTGGCGAGCGCGGTAGGAGGGCTGGTCCCAGGCGGCCATGACCTGTTCGAGGCCGGGCAAGTCGAGATCGAGGATCGAAGGTCGGCTCGCCTCCAGGATCCCCAGCGAGACGCCCCCTCCGGGGTCTCCTCCAGGATCCCCTTCGGGATGCCCTCTCCAGGGTCCCCTACGGGATGCGATGCGCGATCCCGAACTGCACCGGGACAGGTGTGCGAAGCGCGACGAAGCGCGACTCCGTGCGGTCACGTGGGGGCCATCCGAAATGTTCTCACGGTTGGCCGCCAGGCCTTGCCACCCAGTCCGGAAGGCGCCGCAACAGCGCTGGCAAGTCTTCGAAGGTCCAATCGGGGCGGACGTCTCGGCCGGGGAGGTCGGCGACTGCGGTGACGCCCGTCAACAGGAGGGCGGTCTGCATACCGGCGCGCGCTCCACCGGCAATATCCGTCTCCAGCCGGTCCCCGACGACAAGCGTTTCCGCTGGTGGAACGCCCAGGCGGCTGGTGGCTTCGAGAAAGAGATGAGGCTCAGGCTTGCCAACGATGAGGGGCGCTCGGCCGGTGGCCGTCTCCAAGGCAGCGAGGATGGCCCCGTTTCCGGGTCCGATACCTCGTTCGGTGGGAAAGGTGCGGTCGGGATTGGTGCCGATGAAGACCGCACCGGCGGCGATAGCCAGCCCAGCCTCAACGATCTTCCGCCAGGTGAGTTCCCGGTCCATCCCGACGACGACGATGCCGGCGTTGTCGGCGCTTTCCAGCAGGGAGCAGCCCGCCTCAACCAGCGCCCGCCTCAGGCTCTCCTCCCCGATGGCGAAAACCGATGGCGGCCGGGGGTAGTGGCGGCGGATGTATCCCGCCGCGGCGTCGGCCGAGGTCACCAGGTGTTCCGCCGTCAATCGGATTCCGGACGGGCCGAGCCGACCCTGGACCGACTCGATGGTGAGGGTAGCGTTGTTGCTCGCCAGACAGAAGGGAAGGGCCCGGGTTTCTATGAAGCGAAGGAAGTCGATGGCCCCCGGCAACAGATCGCGGCCTCGCCACAACACGCCGTCAAGATCGATAACGAAAGCGCGAACCGGAAGAGGATCTGCCATGACGTGGATGGTTGGGTGAGACGTCAATCTCCGAAGCGCTGCACCAGAAACTCATACGCGGGGCGATCGATCCACCCCGCCTCCAGGTCGCAGCGGTCCTCGAAGTTCTCGTTCCCGATGAAATGTCGCAGAGCCTTCTGGACGTCGGGTGTCAGAGCTGACTCGTCGGCGTTGTCGACGTAGCCGAGGCTGTGCAAGATGTGTACAAGGCGGTGAAGGACATCTCCCTCCAACGGCAATCGATCTTCGGGAGGACTCTTGCCGAAGTACAGGCGATGGAGCTCCAGCAGTTGCGCCAATCGCGGGACAGGGTCGTCATGGTCATCGACGCGATAGTCGATCCAGCGATCATTGCCACCGGCGTAGCCCCCGCCTTCTCGAACCACGAGCAGGGCGGCGCTCTGCCGTCCACGGCGGTCACCACCGGCTCGATCGCCGGCGAGCAGCGCTGCGATCAGACGATCGGGAAGATCACCGGTCGTTTCTGTGAAGGACTGGGCCATCGCCTCGACGACCTGCGGGCCGGCCAGGATGTTCCCCTGAATCGCCAGGCCGTCCGCCGCCATCCCGCCCGCCCACGGCAGGCAACTCGATCCGGTGAACGTCGACCCCCCGCCCGCCGCGTCGACGAGACCGGCCTGCCGCTGGTCGCGGCCCGGGTCTTCCGCCAGGAGCCGATCGAGCGTCTCGCCGGCGGATAACCCATCGGCCATCATGTGCAGGCCCTCCGGTCCGTAGGCCGTGTTGGCGTAGGACTGGGTGGCGACGGCGCCGACGCCGGCGATGGCCCAGGGAACGACCGCGCCGACCGCGGGAAACTTCGAGGCGACCGCGATTCCCCAGGCCGGGAGAGCGGCATCCCAGGCGACGATGGAAAACGTGGCGACCGGACGAGAAAGCGCCGGCGGCCAATGACGTTGGCTGGTGGGAATGATGATGGCGCGCTGCACGCGCCTCGCCGTGAGGTCGGTCAAAGGATCAGGCAGCGTCGAACAGGGGGCGGTCGGTCTCGTCGGCCAAGTCCGTTCCGGACGTATCCAACAACACGGGCGAGGCTTGGCCCCGAATGGTCTTGTCGGTCACCAGCACATGCCGGACCTCGGGGCGAGAGGGGATCTCGTACATCACGTCCAGCAGGACACCTTCGATGATAGAGCGCAGGCCGCGGGCGCCGGTCTCGCGGGCCATTGCCAGATCGGCCGCGGCGTCGAGCGCCTCCGGGGTGAACTCCAGCTCGACATGGTCCATCTCGAACAGGCGCTGATACTGGCGGACCAGGGCGTTGCGCGGCTGGGTCAGGATCGCCCGCAGGGCATCCCGGTCGAGCGGTTCGACGCTGACCGAGACCGGAAGCCGGCCGACGAGCTCGGGGATCATCCCATAATGCATCAGGTCGTCGGGGCTGATCAGGCGCAACAACTCGGCCTCACTGAGCGATTGCGGTTCGCTGCCGTCGCGCGTCCCGGCGAAACCCAGCCGACCCCGGCGCCCTGCGCGGTCGGCGATGATCTCGGCCAGTCCGCCGAAGGTCCCGCCGCAGATGAAAAGGACGTCGCGCGTGTCGACCTGGATGAACTCCTGCTGCGGGTGCTTCCGTCCGCCTTGGGGCGGGACGTTGACCGACGCCCCTTCCATGATCTTGAGCAGCGCCTGCTGAACGCCTTCGCCGGAGACGTCGCGCGTGATGCTGGGATTGTCCCCGGTCTTGCGGGCGATCTTGTCGATCTCATCCAGGTAGACGATGCCCCGCTCGGCGCGCTGCACATTGAAATCGGCCGCCTGCAACAGGCGCAGCAGAATGTTCTCGACATCTTCGCCGACGTAACCGGCTTCGGTCAGCGCGGTGGCGTCGCCGATGCAAAAGGGGACTTCGAGAATGCGCGCCAGAGTTTGGGCCAGGAGGGTCTTGCCGCAGCCGGTCGGGCCGACGAGCAGGATGTTGCTTTTCTCCAGCTCAACGTCGGACTCGCCCCGGCTGGCGATTCGCTTGTAGTGGTTGTAGACGGCGACGGACAGAACGCGCTTGGCCTGGTCTTGCCCGACGACGTACTCATCGAGCTTATCGAAAATCTGCTGGGGGGGAAGGGTGGGGCGGGTGGAACCGGCCGGTTGGCCGATGTGGCGGACGTCCCCCTCCAGGATATCCCGGCACAGATCGACGCACTCGTTGCAGATGAAAACCCCTTCCGGCCCGGCGATCAGCCGTTGGACCTCGGCTTCGCCGCGGCTGCAGAAGGAGCAGCGCCGTGCCGTTGGGGGGGCCGCCTCGCGAGTCGTCATATCCTCAGGTCTCAAGCCTTCACAGCGTCGGCGGCCGGCAGCAGCACGTGATCGACGAGGCCGTAGGTCTTGGCCGCCTCCCCGTCCATGTAGAAGTCGCGCTCCGTGTCGCGCTCGATGACTTCTTGGGTCTGGCCAGTATGAGCCACTAATATCCTATTCAAATCGTCCTTCAGGCGCAAGATCTCTTTGGCCTGGATTTCGATGTCGGTCGCCTGGCCCTGGGCCCCTCCCAGAGGCTGGTGCAAATGGATCGTGGCGTGCGGCAGGGCGTACCGTAGTCCCTTGTCCCCGGCCGCTAGGAGCACAGTACCGAACGAGGCCGTTACGCCGACGGCTGTCGTGGAGATCGGGGCCGTCACCTGCATCATCGTGTCATAGATCGCAAGGCCGGCGTAGATGCCCCCGCCCGGGCAGTTGATGTACATCATGATCTGCCTCTCGGAGTCCTCCCGGTCGAGGAAGAGGAGTTGGGCCACGATCAGGTTGGCGACCTGGTCGTTGATGGGCGTCCCGAGGAAGACGATCCTTTCCTTCAGCAGCAGCGAATAAATGTCGTAGGCTCGTTCGCCGCGGCCGGAGCTTTCGATAACCATCGGGATCAGTGCGTGGGCGTCGTCCGTCGTCATGAATCAGCTTCTCCTTGGGCAGGGGTCGCCTGCGCCGCTAGGGCGGCCCCTTCGTCGGGGCCGGGCGTCAGAGGAGGCGCTTCTCCGCGCGCGATCTGCACGAGCCGTGCCACGGCCTTGTCGGTGAGCAAGTCCAGGGCCACGCGGCGCCGACCGGCGGGACTCTCGAGGGCGCGCCGAGCGCTGGCAACGGCATCGTTCAACGGTTCCAGGATTCGGCCGATGGCCGTATCGACCTCGGCCTCTTCCACCTCGAGCCCTTCGGCCTCGACGACCTCTCCCAGGACCAGGGCCCTCTCGAGGCGGCGTCGAGCCTGCGGCTCGAGTTCCTTGCGCAAGTCCGGCTCTTCCTTCTTCTCGATCTTGAGGAACTCGGCCAGGGTCAGGCGTTGATCTTTGAGCCGATGGTCAAGGTCGTGCAGCGTGTCGTCGACTTCCTGGCGCAGCAAGACGGGCGGATAGACGATCGTCGCCCCGGCCACGACCGCCTCGATCACCTGCTCGGCGAACTCAGCTTCGGCCTGACGGCGGCTTTGAGCCTCGAGGGACTGCCGCACCTTCATCCGCAAGTCGGGCAGGTCGTTGAAGTCGCCCATCGTGCGCGCCAGCTCGTCGGACCACTCCGGCAAGGCGCGCGATTTGACGGCCTGACAGCGGAAATGAAACGAGGCGAGGCGTCCGCGCAGCGACTCGTTGCGGTAGTCGGCGGGGAACGCGTATTCGACTTCTTTTTCGTCTCCGGCTCGCATCCCCGTCAGGTGCGCCGTCACCCCGGGGAACGGGAAGTCCGTCGCTTCCGCCAGGAGCAACGACAGGCCCTTTTCGTCCATCAACACAGGGCGGCCCCCGGAGGCGGCGGGCGCCTCGATTCCGGCAGACGGCTGGTCTTCGGCAGAATCGGCCGGGGCTCCCAGCTCGCCCTTGACGTCGAGGACGATCACGTCGGAGTCCTGCGCCGCTCGATCGACCGGCTCGATCAACGCCTGTTGTTGGCGCAATCCCTCCAGCACTTCTTCGACGGCGGCCTCACCCACTTCCGGAGCCGGAAAAGGTAAGCGGAGGTCGCGATACTTCCCGAGATCGACGGAAGGGCGTAAGGGGACGGTGTAGCGGAGCACAAGAGGCTCGCGGCTGACGACGTCGTCGAACGAGCCGGGGGCGATCGGGTCGAGCTCGCTGTTCTCAAGGGCCTGGCGGTAGATATCGGGCCCAAGCGAATCGAGAGCCTCGTCGAAGATCGCCTCCTCGCCGTAGCGCTGGACGACGACTTCATACGGCGCCTTGCCCGGTCGGAATCCTGCGATGTGCGCCCGCCGGCTCATCTGACGCGCGGCGCGATGCATCGCCGCCTCGATCTGGTCCGGAGGGACCTCGACGGTGAGCTGTTTCTGGCGCTCGGCCAAATCTTCCGAAGTGATCTTTAACGCCACAGGCACCCTCTACCTACCGACACTGCTTCCACGTCGTTCTCGGTAGGAGTGGGGAAGGAGGGACTTGAACCCTCACGCCTTGCGGCACGTGATCCTAAATCACGCCTGTCTGCCAATTCCAGCACTTCCCCGAGCGAATGATTATAGTCTCCGCCGTGGCGCCGTGTAAAGCAGGCGCGCGTTAGATCTTCGTTTGAGCTTTTCTGGAGCTCGGAGGGACCCGTGACGATCCCGGCTGAGACGAGCCCAGCGGAACGCCAGGCCCGTTTCGCTGTCCGGTGAACCAGCGGGCGCATCCTCCGGCCGACGGAGAGGGACAGCACCGGCGCTTTGATTCAACCGTCCATCCCTAAGAACCAACGACCGCCCGATCCTCGTTGTAGATCAGGCGGCCGCCTCGTTGGGGATCGAAGATCCACGGCTATCCTTAGAGAACCTCGACCTCTGCGGGTCGGCGGCAGGTCCTGTCTCACCTCAAGGGCGCCCTGTCATATCCCGCCGTTATGCCCGACGGTGATGGCGATATGTCCCTTCTTGTGTCCTCTTTCGACGTACCGGTGGGCCTCGGCGACCTGCTCGAGGTGAAAGGTCCTATCGATGACGGCCTTGATCACTCCCGCCTCGATCAGCGCTTTGACTTTGGCAAGATCCTCGATCCGTTCGGGCGCCACCGCGCAGATCACCCTCTTGCTGGTCTGCCGTCCGGGTAGGCTCGCAGCAATCGAAGTCCACAGCATATCAAACAGGTCTCTTGCCTTGAAGCTGACCAGGAGGTAGCGTCCGTTCGGCGTTAGCGAGCTCTTGCAGCGTGAGAACGAGCTCCTGCCGAGCACGTCGATGATTAGGTCATAGGTCTCACCGTTCTTGGTGAAGTCCTCGGCGGTGTAATCGATGACGGTGTCGGCTCCCAGCGCCCTCACGAATTCCATTCTGGGCGTGCCGCAGACCCCGGTGATATGTGCCCCGTAGTGCTTGGCAAGCTGCACCGCAGCCGAACCAATTCCTCCGGAAGCGCCGTTGACCAGCACCCTCTGCCCCGGCCGGATATCCGCTTTGCGCAGCAGACTGAGTGCGGTGAATGCCCCATATGGAACGACCGCCGCTTCTTCGTAGGACACGTTGGCAGGCTTCATAACGACCATGCCGGTTTGCGGCATGGTCACATATTCGGCGTCGGCTCCCATCTTCCCGACATGTCCGAAAACCTCGTCACCTGGGGCGAACAGCCGCACCTCTTCTCCAACCGCTTCGACTTCGCCTGCAAACTCGTGCCCGAGGATCTTCCTCTTGGGCTTGTTGAACCCAAACGACATTCGACCCAACAGCCAGAACGCCAACGGCATGTTGAACTCTCGGGGGGAGATCTCGCCGAACCTCCGGACGGTGAGGTCCCCGAAGCCTACGGATGTTGCGTGTATCTTGACCAGGATTTGGTTTTTCCTTGGGCTCGGCTTATCCACCCGGGTCAGCTGAAGGACCTCCGGGGGTCCGTATTCTGAGTAGACGACGGCCTTCATCGTGTACCCTGTAACTGGAATGGCCTCGGCCATCTTCCATTTGTCATGTGATGCGGTCATGATCTGGTCTCCTTTGCTATTTGGGTTCTGGATACTGAAACACTTCTTTGAGCGGGACCCCGAAGGCCCGCGCGATCTCGAAGGCCATCTCCAGCGACGGCGAGTAGCGGCCCTGTTCGATGGCGATGATGGTCTGGCGGGTCACGCCGATGCGATCCGCCAGTTCCGCCTGGGTCATCTCGCCGTGGGCAAACCTCAGGGCCCGAATCGAGTTGGTGACCTTGGTCGGCTTGCCCATGATCAGAGTCCTCGTCGGTAGGCGACGATCTTCACGATCGATGAGGTGATGGTCGACAAAACGAATACCAGGAAGATCGCATTGGCGATCCAGAAGGTGTCGAACTCCGCCATCGCCAGACCAAGTGGTACCAACATGCCGACAGCGAGGGCGATCCCTCCGATGTATTCGCCGAACCGGTAGATCTCCTTGTCCCGAGCGTCGCTCTTGTTGGCTTCGCTGGGCTTCGAGATCGCGACCGCGATGTGGCCGACGACCGACAAGGCAACGGCGATGGCGATGGTCCACAGCATCGTCGACACATAGGACACCTCGGTGAGGGGAACGTTTTCCGCTCGCCCAAGGACGATGGTGAGGTAGGCCACGTACGTGCTGACGGTGACGACGGCGTAGACCCAGGTCCCCTTCTCTTCGAACGACATCTTTCGCTCCTATGTAAAGCAAGATATACATAGAGTAATGTATATATTACATTGTGTCAAGTGTGAGTTACTTTGGTCGACGCAATAACTAAACATAACTTCGCCACGTCGTGCTGGGGAAGCGGCGGTCGGGGCGTCAGTAGCTCGGGGAATCGATTGTCGTTAGAGGACTGTCGCGTGGGGAAAGCCGCGAGTCTCGCTCCTTGACTTTGGGAGGAGGCCTTTGGACCTGGGCTTGCCAACCGAGCCCGCCTGTCAGCCAGCCATCAGCGCCGCCACCAGCTCACGACAAAAGCTGGGAATGTCGGGGACGACACGACCCCATACCAGGTTGCCGTCACGGAACGCCGGCTGGTCGACCCACGTCGCACCGGCGTTGACCAGGTCGTCGCGGATCCCTAAAGAGCCGGTGGCGCGATGGCCGGCCACGATCCCTGCCGAGATCCCCACCAGCCCGGCGTGACAGATCATGGCGACCGGCTTTCCCTGGTCGGAGAGGGCGCGCACCAGGCCGGTGACGGCCGAAGAACGGCGCAGCTTGTCGGGAGCCCAGCCGCCGGGAACGATGATTCCGTCGAAGTCGTCCGGCGAGACTTCGGCGGCCTCCCGGTCGCTGGAGGCGGTCAGGCCTCCGCTCTTGCTGTGAACGACCTTCCCGGCCTTCGGCCCGACGACAGTCACCTGCGCGCCCTCTTCTTCCATGCGCATGAGCGGAACCCAGAATTCAAGGTCTTCAAAGCCTTCCTCGACCAGAATGCAGATCCGTTTTCCTTCGAGTCGCATGGTTTACTCCATTTCCGAGGGGAGGTGCGACCGATTCTGAATCCCCACCTCCGGCCAGACAGCGGCCTCCTGGCCGGCGGACCGCGGTTCGAAGCGGATCTTCGCCGCGTGCCGCAGGTCGTGTTCGGCCAGCACGGCGATCCACTCCGAGAGAGTGATCGGCCCGAACAAGGAGTGCCGCGCCCGGCGATCCCACTGTTCCAGAGATAGGTCACGCAACGACTCGAGGACCTCCTGGCGAGCGGCGATGTACCCGCGGACCGCCGTCTCCGGATTCTCTCGGTCATAGGCCCGTTGCTGGATCCATTCATGAGTGTCGACGGAGGATAGGAAGGGGTTGTCATTCTCGAGAAACGCCTGCAAACGCGGCAGGTTGATTTCACGGTCGACGTCGCGAAGATGGCAGATGACCAGGAGCGGTGCCAGGCCGTCTTCTCCTTCCGCCCGGAGAAGTCCATCCTCCCCGAGCTGGCGGATCTTCGTCAGGAGGGCGGCAAGCTGCCCTTCCATCCTGGCGATCAGCGACTCCGGACGGTTCGCAGCGATCGGATCGCCGGCCGGATCGGTTTGAAGCCACCTGGCTGCCTCTCGAAGACTGCCGCCCGCCATCCCGTGCTGTGGCGTGTCGGAAACATGGAAGACGGCCAAGCCCAAGGCCGCAGCCGGCGCAAGGTCCTCGGTCGGGTCATTGCCCACCATCGCCGCCTCGCCTGGCAACAGGCCGAGGCGCCCTAGCGCCTCCGCATAGTAGGACAATCGGGGCTTGGCGAAGTGGAAAGTCTCGACATCGGTAATGAGCGCATAGTCGAATGTGCCCACAGGCACGCCGGCCCACGCCAGGCGAAACTCAATGGCAGAGCGGACCATAAGCGGGTTGGTGGCAACGGCGAGGTCGAGCCCTTTTGTGCGTGCAGCGTCTAGGAGCTCGGCAGCGCCAGGCTTGGGTTGGGTCAGGTACGCCAGCCTGGGGTAGGTCCGCGCATAGAAAGTCGAGACCACGGGGGCGACGTCCGCGTGAGCCGCACCGGTGGCGCCGAGAAAGGAATCGTAGAAGACATCCGCCAGCGATCGCTGCGGGTCGTTGCTCGCAAGCATCGCCTTCGTGCCGCCGAGGATCGCCCGCAATACTTCTTCCTTGGGGCCGAAGGCGGACAGGTCTCCGGCGAGCAGGTCGAAATAGGCTGCGATGAAACGGCCGACGTCGTTCTCCAGCAGCGTATCGTCCAGGTCGACGAGCAAAGCGCGGGTCATCGGTCACCTGCCGGTCCGACCTGCGGCTGGAACCCCTCGTGGCACCGTCCGCAGCCGATCTCAGGTTCGGCGACCGTCGCCAGGCTCAGCAGGCAGTCGGCCACGATCTCGACCTTGCGGCCGAGGCCGAGCAGCCCGGGTCGGACCTGGGCGTGAAGCACGAGATGACGGCAGGCGTTGGCTTGAAGGATCCGTGGGACGCTGCACCCGGCGCACAAGTCGGGGGACCAGGGGCGGCTGCGCGGATTCAGGGCGATGAGCCGGCACTCCTGCCGGTTCCGGCCGCGGTGGAAATCCTCGAAGTAATGCGGGCACTCGCTGCCCGCCGGAGTGCGCACGCCGGCCGACGGGGTCAGACTCGCGTGAGGTACTGGCCGGTGCGAGTGTCGACCCGGATCTTGGCCCCGTTGTCGACGAACAGCGGTACCGCCACGCGCAGCCCGGTTTCGGTCGTGACCGTCTTGGTGGCGCCGGTGGCGGTGTCGCCTTTGAGGCCGACCTCGGCCTCGACGACCTTCAGGTCGACGGCGGTGGGCAGCTCGATGTCGATCGGCTCGTCGCCGTAGAAGGTCAGCTTGACCTCGAGACCCTCGGTCAGGTAGTCCACCGATTCGCCGAGGGCTTCGCCAGACAGGGTCGGCTGCTCGTAGGTCTCGGTGTCCATGAAATGGTAGAAGTCGCCGTCGTTGTACAGGAACTGAACGATGTGGTGATCGAGGCGCACGTCGCGCACGCGATCGCCCGAGATGAACGTCTTCTCCAAGACGCCGCCGCTGCGCAGGTCGCGAACTCGAGTGCGAATGGTGGCATTGCCGCGCCCCGGCTTATTGTGCGAGTACTCGAGGACCTTGAACAGGTTTCCGTCGATCTCGAAGGTCACGCCTTTGCGAAGGTCATTGACGTCGATCACGCTCGTCGCTCGCTGAGGTTGAGATTGGACGAGGAATTATAACGCCTGGGGATGGAGAGTGGAGATCGGCGATTAGAGATTGGGGATTGGCGATTAGAGATTGGCGATTAGAGATTGGGGATTGGAGATTGGCGATTAGCGATTATAGGGATTGGGTTCGGCTGAGAGCTGACAGCTGACCGCTGACCGCTTCTTCTGACCACTGACCACTGAGTCATCCCCCCAACCAGCGAGCGACGTCGCGCGGTGCCTCGCGCATCGGCCCTTGCCGGGTGGTGCACGTCGGCAGGGACTTGAGGAAGAGCGCACCGTAGCGCTTGGTGAGGATTCGCCGATCGAGTACGACCACCGCGCCCCGGTCGCTGCGGGTTCGAATCAGCCTCCCGAATCCCTGCCGGAAGCGCAAGATCGCCTCGGGGAGGGAGTATTCGTCGAAAGGCGATTCGTAGGTCTCGGAGCGCGCCGAAATGATCGGATCGGTCGGGACGTCGAACGGCAGGCGCACCATCACCAGCACCGACAGCGCTTCGCCCGGTACGTCGACTCCTTCCCAGAAGGAGCGCGTCCCCAGCAAGACGGCCTGCTCGTCGCTGCGAAAGGACTCGAGCAAGGCATGACGCGAGACGCCCTCGTCCTGTTCGTACAGGGTGATTCCTTCGCGCGCCAGTGGATCGGTCAGTGCGCGCCCGGTTCGGCGAAGCTGGTCGTTCGAGGTGAACAGCACCAGGGTCCTTCCCCTCGTGGCGCGCGCCAGGGCGATCAGGCAGCGCTCGACGCTTTGTTGATAGGCCTGGCGGTCGTTGGGTTCGGGGATGTCGTTGGCCAGGTAAAGCAGGGTCGACGTTTCATAATCGAACGGCGACCCCAGCGCGAGCTCGTCGGCGCTATCTGCGTGCAACCGCTTCTTCAGATAGTTGAACTCGCCGGCGGCCGTCAGCGTGGCCGAGGTCAGAATGACGGCGTCCTTCTCGTTCCACAAGTGCTTTTCGACCAGCGGGCCGATGGCCAACGGGGCGGCCCGAAGAGAGAGGCGGCGCCGGTCGGATCCCATCTCCGCCCAGTAGATCGTTGCCGGATCCGGCTCGAAGATGAAGTGGTCGACCAAATCGTAAATCTGGTGAAGGGTGCGGGCCGTCGCTCGCAGCGCGCTAGCCAGGTCGCTGTTGGGCGAGGCGCCGTCTCCGTAACCGGCGAGGGCGTCGCCCATCTCGGTGACTCCGGCGGTGATCTCAGCCAGGTGGGGCCGCGTCTCGTCCCAAGCGACCTCGACCGGGGACCACGCCGGAAGGGAGCGGAGCGCCGGCACGAGTCGCACCTGGAGGCTGTACTGGGAGGCGGCCTCCTCGGGATGGGTGCCCACCAGGAACTCGGCCAGGTTGGCAAAGACTCCGTTCCAACCGAGCAGCGACTCCTTGCAGCTTTCCTCCAGTCGCTCTGCCGCCTTCGCCAGCAGTCGGGCGGCGGCCTGGGGAAGGACGCGGCGGGCGATGGCCGCGGCCTCGGGCAACAGGGCATTGGGCGCGCCGACGAGCTCGCGCAAGGTGCGCGGCAGATCCCCTTCGTTGATGCGGGCGGTCATGCCCGAAGTCGTCGCCGCTTCCAGGTGATGTCCTTCGTCGATGATCAAATGCTGGAACCCCGGCAACACGCGATTGCCGGACTGGATGTCCGCCATCAACAAGGCATGATTGACGACCAGGACGTGCGACGCTTCTGCCCGCGTGCGGGCGAGGTAGAAGGCGCAGGCGCCCCCCGTGCGTTCGGCACAGGCGTCGAGGGTGCACTCTTCATGTTCCGCGGAGATCCGTCCCCAGGCCGTGAGCTCCGCCGGCCCGCTCAGGCTCAGGTCGATTCGCTCGCCCGTACCGCCCTTGGACAGCCAGACGAGCACCTTGGCCAAGACTCGCATCTCCTCCGGGGCCCGGGGCTGCATTCGCCGCAGCGCGTCCAGGCGCGCAGGACAGAGATAGTTGGCCCGGCCCTTGAGCACAGAAGCCTTCAGCTCGTCCCCGAGGATCTGCTGGAGAGCCGGGATGTCCTTGCGGATCAACTGATCCTGCAAGTTGATCGTGTTGGTCGACACGACGACGCGGCGGCCGTTGCGCGCGGCCCACAGGAAGGCCGGTACCAGGTACGCCATCGACTTTCCCGTGCCGGTCCCGGCCTCGACCAGCAAATGCTTACCGCTCGACAGCGCTTCGGCGACCGCCCGAGCCATCCGAGTCTGCTGTGGGCGGTGTTCATACCCCGGCTGGAGGCGCGCCAATTCCCCTCCGGGCTCGAGAATAGCGGCAGCATCGTCCGGGTTGACCGGCTGAGGGGTTTCGCTGGGCTCCAAGGGGCGGGACGGGGCGGATTCGCCTTTTCCCTTTGCACTCTTCTCGGGGAAATGCGAGCCTGGAATGACTCCCGCCCGCTCGGCGGCCATCTCGAACGCGGGTCCCGCCCCCCAATCGAGGTTCGAGCCCAGCTCGACGATCTCACTCAGGACGTCGGCGGGAAGCTCGGCCGCGCGGTCGAGCAGGCGCACGAAGATCTGATGCGTGGTGCGGGCGTCCTCCAGGCCGCGATGTGCGATCCGGGGCACGACCCCCAACACTTGCGCCAAGGAGGACAGTCGATAGCGTCCGGCCGTCGGGAGGATGACCGACGCCAGGTCGTAGGTGTCCATGGCCTGATTCTGGCGGAAGGGCGTGTGACGCTCGAGGAAGCGCAAGTCAAACCCAATGTTGTGACCGAGCAGCGGCAGATCGGCCACGAACTCGATCAGCTCGGGTAGGACGCGCGAGAGCCGCGGCGCGCTGGCGAGCATGGCGTCGGTGATCCCGGTGAGCTGGCTGATGTAGGGAGGAAGCGGCCGCCCGGGATTGACCAGGCTGGACCATTCCGCCTCCACCCGAGCGCCGTGAAAGCGAACGGCGCCGATCTCGATGACCGTATCGAGGTTCGGATCGAGGCCGGTTGTCTCGAGGTCGAGCGCGACGATGGGCTTCATGGAGCGGGGCAAGTCATTATAGCATCCCCTCGCTCAAACGTGCTAATTCTCCGCTTGGCGGGGGAGGCCGGGCCCTGACGGTGGGAAGGGCGGGTGGACAGCCGAGCGGGAGTGGTAGCATGGTACTCTCGCCTGGTACCGTAGAACCTTCCATGGGAACCGATGCACGTGTTCGGTGTTTTGCATGACGAGTGAGCCTCGGGCTGCGGTGGCGGTCTCTGGGACCGATCACGGCGATGAGCTGGACCTGGTCCAGCAGGCGGCCAGCGACGCCGAAGCCTTCGGGGTTCTCTATGAGCGGCACGTTCGCCGCATTTACAACTACATCTACTACCGGACAGGCAATCACCACGATGCCGAGGACTTGACGGCGCGGGTGTTCCAGCGGGCGCTGGGTCACGTCGGGAAGTTCGAAGACAAAGGCGTCCCCTTCTCGGCCTGGCTGTACCGGATCGCGCACAACCTGGTGGCCAACTGGCACCGCGACCGGAGTCGGCGACCGACGGTCCCGCTGGAGGATCATCTGCTCCCGTCGGGATCCGGATCGCACCCGGAGGCCGTCGCCGTCGCCTCGGAGGAGCAAGGGTTCCTGATGGAGGCCGTCCGTCGACTGCCGGAGGACCGGCAACAACTGCTGATCCTCAAGTTCGTCGAGCGGCTGTCGAACGCGGAGATCGGCGTGATCATGGGCAGGACGGAAGGCGCCATCAAGAGCCTTTATCACCGGACGCTGAACACCCTGCGCGACGAACTCGCCGGGCAGGGCGGGGAAAAGGCCGAGAGGCAAAGCGATTCAGGATTATCTGCGCGAGCTGGCGGGACCGAAGGAGCAAGTTGAAGATGGGCGTCGGATTCGGAACGCGGCGGTTGAAGCCCTCAGAGCTGGAAGCCTGGCTGGGCCAGGTGATGGTGCCGGTCGAGCCTGGGGAGCGATTTGCCCGGCGACTGCGGGCGAAGCTCGTCGAGCTTCGAGGAGCTCGCCCAACGCGCGGATGGGTGACGTTGCTGGCAGGCGTAGCGGTTGTTCTGGCGGCGGCCATTTGGCTAGGCGCCGCCGTCCGCCTGGTCCTGGCGGGGTTGGCCATCTTCGGGGTGATCGCGAATCGAAGGCGGAGGGGGAAGACGGACCCGACCTAGGGGCACGCCACTCCGACGTTGTGTGACCAGCATTCCTGGCGGCGGCAACATCATCGGCGGGACGGACGCCGGGTTGTCGTTGGACAGAACCTGATATAGGGGCGCAGCGTGCTGCGCCCCTACATGTTGACCTTGAGGCAACGCTGGGGTGCGCTCAGGGTGAACCCGAGGGAGTGCCCGCAGAGCAAGGCGCCATGCGCCGGAATCATTACGGCCGGGTCATCGACCCGGCCGCTCGATTTCCAAAGACACTCCGAAAGAGTCGCCGCAGGCCGCTGTCAGAAACCCCAGGCTGCGCCGGCGCCTTCTTCCATGTAGCTGGGGTCCCACATCTCTATGCCGAGCTCGATGCGCGCCGGCTTGCCGGCACCCTCCTCGGCCTTGACGCGGGCCATCTCGAGCAACGCCGGACCGTAAGGGCAAAAGGGCGTCGTCAGTATCATGCGCACCTGAATCTCGCCCTCGTTCTCCCGAACCTCCCGCACCAGACCGAGCTCGATCACATTCAGGCCGATTTCCGGATCGACGACCTCGCGCAGCGCCGCCCGCACACCTTCGGCGGCCTTGGGATCGGTGGAGTCGATCTCCCAGGCGTTGGCAGGAGCTGTCTCAGTTTCAGCCATCGACAGGGGCCTCCGTTTGCGGTACAGCCAGCGTCACCGAGAAGGTGCAGTGGACATCGCCGTCGAGCAGGCAAGTCACCCGTTCGACCGGGAGCGAGAGCGCAGTGGCGATGAAGGATTGGTCGATCATGCAGATCTCACGGTGTTGCTGGCCGATCCGAAAGTAGGGACAGCTCAACTCGCGGATGAGCACGTGGTCACCGTCGCGTTGGAGATCGGCGCTGAAGCCCTCGTCCGTCAGGAGCTGGACAAGCCGGTCGAGCCGCTGGGGAAGGGAAAGCGGTTGGAGTTCGGAAGCATAACTGTCGGCCATCGATTGGGCGACGCCCGACATTACATCGCCGACCTCGGACTCCGGCATCCGCTCCTTCATCTCCGCGAACAGCCGTTGTGAAAGGTGGAAGTAGCGGGAGGGGAAGTGATCGAGCCCGCTGTCGGAAAGCGAGAACACGTGGCGCGGCCGACCCACCCCGTGGCGGACTTCATCTGTCTGGATCAGCCCTTCGGCTTGTAGGTTGGCCAAGTGATGCCGCACGGAAATAGGGGAAACCCCGGAGGCTTCCGCCAGCTCGTTGACGGTACAACGACCGCGGCCGTGCATCGTCCTCAGGATCGTCTCTCGGGTCCCAGTGCTCATAGCCTGAGAAGTATAGCACGAGCGGGACGGACATGTCAATATTTTTGATAAATATCTTGAAAATCACCCAAGATAATGAAATGGTGTATATTTTAGATATATATGATACAAATATTGACACTTGTGAACCGGCGTGCTATAATCCACCTGTCCCGCCCCGGATTGAGGCTGGGGAGGTCGGAGGCGCATCTCGATGACGTCTGTGCTGGAAATTCGCAACCTTCATGCCGGGATCGACAGCCGGGAGATCCTCCGTGGCGTCGATTTGACGGTCCGGCAGGGAGAGATCCACGCCTTGATGGGACCGAACGGCACCGGCAAGTCGACGTTTGCCAACGTCCTGATGGGGCATCCTGCTTATCAGGTCACACAAGGTGAGATTCTCTTTGACGGAGTGAATCTGGTCGAACTTCAGCCTGATGAGCGGGCGCGGATGGGGCTCTTCCTCGCCTTCCAATACCCGGTCGCGATCCCTGGCCTGTCGGTCGCCAACTTCCTGCGAGCGGCAGTCAACGCCCGGCGCCGTGCTGAGAATCCGGACGACAAGGGGATTGCCGTCCCCGAGTTCCGCCGGGCGCTCAAAGAGAAGATGGACCTGCTGGAGATGCCCCACGAATTCGCCGGGCGTTACCTGAACGACGGCTTCTCGGGCGGCGAGAAGAAGCGAGCCGAGATTCTGCAACTGGCGACGCTTGAGCCGAAGATCGCCGTCCTCGACGAAACCGATTCGGGCTTGGATATCGATGCGCTGCGCATCGTCGCCCACGGGGTGAACACCCTGGCTAACGAGGCGCTCGGGGTGCTGGTCATCACGCACTACCAGCGCATCCTCAACTACGTCAAACCTCATCGCGTCCACATCATGATGGGCGGACGCATCGTCGAGGCGGGCGGCGCCGAGCTGGCCGAGCACCTCGAAGAGCATGGTTACGACTGGCTGCGCGACAAAGCGGCCGAGCGAGTGGCGGAGGCCTGAGACGATGGCAACAAGAACTGATGCTCAAGCCCTGGAAGGGCTCGACCGCTATAAGTACGGGTTCTCCGACCCGGATGAGGCGGTCTTCACGGCGCCCCGCGGGCTCAGCCGCGAGGTCGTGGAACAGATTTCGGCCAAGAAGGACGAGCCGGAGTGGATGCTCCAGTCCCGGTTGAAGGCGCTCGAGCACTACTTGGCGCGCCCAATGCCGGCCTGGGGCCCCGACCTGGCCTCCATCAACTTCGACCAGGTCATCTACTACGTCCGGCCTGCCGAGGCCGAAGGCAAGACCTGGGAAGAAGTCCCCGAGACGATCAAACGCACCTTCGACAAGCTGGGCATCCCGGAGGCCGAGCAGAAGTTCCTGGCCGGAGTCGGGGCCCAGTACGAGTCGGAGATGGTCTACCACAACATTCAGAAGCACCTGTCGGACCAGGGCGTGATCTTCCTCAGCATCGAAGAAGGGCTGCGCCAGCATCCCGATCTGTTCCGCAAGTACTTCGCTACCATCATCCCGCACACCGATAACAAGTTCGCCGCGCTCAACAGCGCCGTCTGGTCGGGCGGTTCGTTCATCTACGTGCCGCCGGGAGTGAAGATCGATCTCCCGCTGCAGGCCTACTTCCGCTTGAACATGGCCAACATCGGGCAGTTCGAGCGAACGCTGATCATCGCCGACGAAGGCTCCCAGGTGCACTACGTCGAAGGCTGCACGGCCCCGGTCTATACCACCGACTCATTCCACAGCGGTGTGATCGAGATCGCTGTGCACAAGGGCGCCCGGGTGCGCTACACCACGATCCAGAACTGGTCGGTCAACGTCTACAACCTGGTCACCCAGCGGGCCCTGGTGCAGGAAGGCGGCACGATGGAGTGGGTCGATGCCAACCTGGGCAGTAAGCTGACGATGAAGTACCCGTCCTGCTATCTGGTTGGTCCGGGGGCCCACGGCGAAATCCTATCGCTGGCGTTCGCCGGTCCAGGCCAGCACCAGGACGCCGGCGGCAAGGTGATTCACGCCGCGCCGCGTACCTCGAGCAAGATTACGTCGAAGTCGATCAGCCGAGGCGGGGGTCGAACTTCTTACCGCGGCCTGCTCAAGGTTCACAAGGGGGCGGAAGGGTCGAAGTCGAGCGTCGTGTGCGATGCGCTGCTGCTCGACCCGCAGTCGCGTTCCGACACCTACCCGTACATCGAGATCGACGAAGACAATGTCACCATCGGCCACGAGGCCACCGTCAGCAAGATCGGCGAGGAACAGCTTTTCTATCTCATGAGCCGCGGCCTGACCAACGAGGAAGCGGCGACGATGGTCGTCTCCGGGTTCATCGAACCCCTGGTGAAAGAGCTGCCGATGGAGTATGCGGTCGAGATGAACCGCCTCATCCAGCTCCAGATGCAAGGCTCCGTCGGCTAATCTGGATCCCGCTGCAATGGCCACCCGCACTGTCACCCGTCGCGCCGTCGGCGTGCGCCGAGCCCCCGAGGGCCCGGCCGAGTTCCCCTATTCCCAGGAGGATGTCATCCGCCGGAGCCGGGAGCTTGGCGAAAGCCAGCCGCTCCAGGCGCAGCGTCTGGCTGCCTGGGAAGCCTACCGGGCGACCCCGATGCCGAATACGCGGGATGAGGCTTGGCGCCGGACGGACCTGGACGGCCTGCCGTCCGCTTCAGCCAAGATTCTTGAGGTCGACTCATCGCCGGCCGAACCAGCCCTGCTTCAGCCTCTGGTCAGCGACTCGCAGCCTGCGCTGATGGTCGTACACCCGGGCATGCCTTCTCGGCTCGAAGGAGCCGAACGGATCCGGTCTCAAGGCGTGGTGTTCGCCGATTGGGGAACGGCCATCCGGTCTCACTCGGATCTGCTGGAAAACCATCTCGCCCGGCTCGTAGCTCCCACCGAAGGGAAGTTCGCCTCCCTGGCGGCAGCCGTGGGCGCGGAAGGCGTGCTGGTCTACGTCCCGCGGGGTATCTCCGTGGCCGATCCGCTTCACTCCGTCCTGTGGGCGCCGGCGGCCGCCGGGGCGCACTTCTCACGCGTGCTGGTCGTGGTCGAGGAGGGCGCTCAACTGACCTACGTTCACGAGTCGGCGTCGCCCTCCGTGAAGGATGGGCAGGCGATCCACGCCGGGACGGTGGAGTTGATCGTTGGCGACGGGGCGCGGTTGACCTTCGTGGAGTTGCAGAACTGGGGAACCCACGTCTGGAACTTCACCCACGAACGAGCGGCCGTCGGCCGCGACGGCCGTCTGGATTGGATCTTCGGCGCCGTCGGCAGCCGGCTCACCAAGAACTTCACTTCCCTCGACTTGAACGGCGAAGGGGCCGAGGGACGCATGTCCGGCTTCTACTTCGCCGATGGAATCCAGCACCTGGATCACGACACGCAGCAGAACCATCGGGCGCCGCACACCACGAGCGACCTGTTGTTCAAGGGTGCGCTGGTCGGCCGGAGCCGCTCCGTCTGGCAGGGCATGATCTACGTCGCACCCGGAGCGCAGAAGACGGATGGGTACCAGGCCAACCGAAACCTGATCTTGAGCTCACAGGCTCGGGCCGACTCGATCCCCGGCCTGGAGATTCTGGCGGATGACGTCCGCTGCACGCACGGCGCGACGGTCGGGCAATTGGAGGCCGAGCCGGTTTTCTACGCGATGACTCGTGGACTGCCGCGGACCGAAGCCGAACGAATGGTGGTCGACGGTTTCTTTGCACCGGTGTTGGAGCGGATACCGTTCGAGCCCGTGCGCGATCGCTTCCGCGATGTGATCGAGGCCAAGATGGGGTAGGACCCCGGCCCATCATGAGACCCTTAGGAGACCCTGCAGGCAAACCCAGGGGCATGATCGAGGCGATTCCATGAGCCGCGCTGCAATCGCGCCTCGTCGCGCCAGGCCCTTGCCCAGGGGAAGCGCTTACGCGAGAATGGGCGGCGAGCCAACCAGGCCGGACCCGCCGCGGAGTATGAATCGGATGAGGAAAGACGCCCCCAGTATCACTTCACCTCTGCTGGTCGAACACCGTTACAAGGTGGGGGAGGTCGTCGATGTCTTGTGCGACCACAACGTGGACGGTGAGCGAGTGCGCGACTGGCTCCAGGGCATCGTCGTCCAGGCGGACTACAAGATGGTGGCGGTGCAGTTCGTCGAGGAGGTCTACCTGACCGACGGTTGGATGGTGCCGGATCGGATTCTGTTCTGCCAGCAGGGCGCCGGCAACATCCGCCCCTCGACCCGCCGCCGGATCCGGCGGCCCCGCCGCGCTCGGGCCCGCCGTCGCTGACCATGGCAAGCCCGGCCCGAATTGCTGCGCTGGACGTCGAAAGGCTGCGCTCCGATTTCCCGGTGCTGCGGCGTGAACTACGGCCGGGCGTCCCGCTGATCTACCTCGACTCGGCTGCCACTTCCCAAAAACCGCGAGCCGTGCTGGAGGCGATGCAGAGTTTCTACGAGCTGCACAACGCCAACATCCACCGCGGGGTGCACCGGCTGGCGGAAGAGGCCACCGAGCAGTTCGAGCAGGCTCGGGCGGCGGTCGCCCGGTTCATTGGAGCGGCCGACCCACGCCAGATCGTCTTCACCCGCAATACGACCGAAGCCATCAATCTGGTGGCCCATTCTTGGGGCCGCCCTCAGCTCAAGGCCGGCGACATCATCCTGTTGAGCGAGATGGAACATCACTCCAATCTTGTGCCGTGGCAGATGCTGGCCGCCGAGCGCGGCGTACGGTTGGAGTTCCTCCCGGTCACCGACGGCGGTGAGCTCGACCTTGCAGCACTGCCTCGTCTGCTCGACCTCCGGCCCCGGCTGGTCGCCCTCAGTCACATGTCGAACGTTCTGGGCACCCTCAATCCCATCGGCGACATCATCCGCGAGGCACACCGCGCCGGCGCAACGGTTCTGATCGACGGCGCCCAGGCGGTCCCCCACCTGCCGGTCGATGTGACGGAGTTGGAGGCCGATTTCTACGCCTTCTCAGCTCACAAGATGTGTGGGCCGACCGGTATCGGCGCCCTCTATGCTCGTCTGGACCTGCTCGAGAGAATGCCGCCCTTCCTCGGCGGCGGGGACATGATCAAACGCGTCGAGCTGCGCTCATTCGAGCCGAATACCGTGCCCCACAAGTTCGAAGCCGGGACTCCGGCGATTGCCGAGGCCATTGGCTTCGGAGCGGCCGCCGATTATGTGACCGTCGCCGGCCGTGAGGCGATCCACGCGCACGAGCAGGCGTTGGCCGGGTATGCCATGGAACGCCTGGAAGAGGTCCCCGGTGTCCGGGTCTTCGGTCCGCCGGCGGAGCGGCGAGGGGGAGTCGTTTCCTTTACCCTGGAAGGTATCCACCCCCACGACATCGCCCAGATCCTGGATGGCGAAGGTGTGGCGATCCGCGCCGGGCACCACTGTGCCATGCCGCTTCACGCTCGACTGGGGCTGCCGGCCAGCGCCCGCGCTTCCTTCTATCTGTACAACACCGCCGCCGAGGTTGACACGTTGATCCACGGGCTGTATAAGGCCAAAGAGGTATTCGCCTAGGGGAGTCGGTTCGCCCGATCGCTCCCCCGCATCCGCCGGCTATCAGCACATCATGGACGATCTCTACCGCGAACAGATCATCGACCGCTTCAAGAACCCTCGCCACCGCGGCGAGCTGGACCCGCACGACTACAGCTACGAAGACGACAACCCGTTGTGCGGCGACCGAATCCGAATCGATGTCCGGGTCGACGGCGAGGAGCGCGTGACGGAAGCCTCCTTTTCCGGGGTCGGCTGCGCCATCTCGCAGGCCTCGGCCGACCTGCTGACGGAGTCGATCGTCGGCAAGAGCCTGGCCGAGGTGCGCCGCATCTCCAAAGACGACATCCTGGAGATGCTGGGCATCGAGCTGGGGCCGGTTCGGCTGAAGTGCGCCTTGCTCTCGCTCAAGGTCCTCAAGGCGGGGGTCTACGGGATCGAGTCCGTCGAGACGGAACTGACCTAGCCCGGCCGACCGGCGGCCCGCGGCGTGCTCCCCCATGTACAACTATCGAACGGTAGAGACCGACAATCTCGAGTTCGTCCCGGTCGCCACGACCTCGGAGGTCGGCCCGGGCCAGCGCCTCCTGCTGGACATCGGCGACCTATCGCTGGTGGTCTTCAATATCGCCGGGGGCTACTTCGCGATCGCCGACATTTGCTCGCATGATGACGGGCCGCTGGGGGAGGGCGAACTCGAGGGCCAGGTCATCGAGTGTCCGCGACACGGCGGCCGATTCGACCTGAGCAATGGGAAGGCCATCCAACTTCCCGCGGTCGAGGATATTCCGGCGTACCCGGTGCGAGTCGAGGGGGATCAGATCCTGGTCGGGTTGCCGGTGGAGTAGGTCCGCCTCGCCTGCTTGTGTCGCTACTTTTCTGCTCGCCAATCGATTCATGGCCCTGCCGGGGACTTGTAGGCAGGCCTTGCAAGAGCAACAGGCCATTGGGCGCCAGGTTGAACTCGTCGGTGCCGAGGCGCCCAATGGCCAGCAGCAGTTGCCGGGCCTGATTAGAAGTCCCCGGTAGGGCCATGATGGTTGAGTCCCTGAATGGTCCGTCACTTCAAACGCGGTATCATTCGACGAATGCTCGCCAGATGACATCTGGCCATCGCGGGATGTGGCGAAACAGAGGAAGGTCAATCTCCATGCCAACGAAGTGGGTCTACCGTTTTGAAGAAGTCCGCGCCGCTCAGCGCGCGGCCGGATCGTGGGACGGTGTGCGGTCCTTGCTCGGCGGAAAAGGCGCCAATCTGGCCGAGATGACCCGCATCGGCCTGCCGGTGCCGCCCGGC
>DATEVL010000029.1:0-15058 GCA_035281845.1 Anaerolineales bacterium
ACAGGTTGCCGGCGCCAGCCGCGCCCGGCGCCTTTCCAATGTCGGGACCGCAAAGGCCGCGAGCGACGACTCGCTGCGCACCGAGACCGGGTCTTGGGACGGGGAAGCCCCTCGAACCAAGGGCGCCCCATGCCCTTATCCTCGACCCTCGAATCTTCCCGATGAGTCGAAGCCCTGTGCACGGCTGCTCGGTTCGCGCCTGTGAACGCCGCTTGCCGCGCTCTCCTCAAGGGCGTAGATTCAAGGGATACGTCACCAGGAGCGCCTGTATCACTTCACAAGCATCACGCCTCGCGTTCGCCTGCGTCCCCTCGCCTAGCCATATCGATCCGACTCATCCGGAGCACCCGCGCCGCCTTGAGGGTCTTGCCGAGTCGGCGGCGGCCGCCTTTGGGGATTCCCTGATAGCGATCGAGGGTTCGCCCGCTCCCGAGGAGGCCATCGCCGTCGTGCACCTCCCGGAGCACCTCGACTTCCTGCGCCGCGCGTGCTCCCAGGCGCCGGCGATCATTGACTACGCGCCGACATACGTTTCTCCGAGGTCGTACGATTGTGCGCTGGAAGCCGCCGGGGCAACTCTGGCTGTGCTGCGCGCCGTCTGCGACAACGCCGTTGGGCGGGGCTTTGCTGCCATCCGTCCTCCCGGGCATCACGCTACGCCCGAACGGGCTATGGGATTCTGCCTGTTGAACAACATCGCCATCGCCGCGCGCGAAGCCCAGAGGAGCGGTCTGGAGCGGGTGATGATCGTCGACTTCGACGTCCACCACGGAAACGGCACGCAGGCGGCGTTCGAGGCCGACCCGACCGTCTTGTATCTTTCGACACACCAGGACGGGATCTATCCCGGCACGGGCAAGTTCGACGAACGAGGTACCGGACCTGGGGAAGGTTTCACCGTCAACTTGCCTTTGCCGGCCGGCGCCGGCGACGAAGCCTTCGCACGGATCGCCGATGAGATCATCGCACCGCTCGCCGCCCGCTTTCATCCGGACCTCCTGCTCGTCTCGGCCGGCTACGACGCCCACTGGGTCGACCCTTTGGCGAACCTTCAGCTCACGACGGCGGGCTACCACCGGCTCTCGGCCTCACTGGTTGCCTTGGCGGATGATCTATGCGACGGGCGGATCTTCTTCGTCCTGGAGGGAGGCTATGATCCAGCCGCGCTGAAAGAAGGAATCCTGGCCTCGACTTCCGCTATGTTGGGAACGGCCCCGCCCGTCGATCGTCTGGGTGCACCGCGTCCATCGCCGGTGGATATCAGCGCCGTCCTGCTGGCGGCCACCGCGCTTCACGGCCTATAGCATCGCACCCGCTCCCTCGACCACATCATCGGCATCCTTCTTGCACCTGCTGCAGACTGTTAGAGCGCGAAGGGATAGGCGGTAAGTACTGGCCGCCGGCGCGATATGTCAATAAAAGCTTGCGCAATACCCCCAAGTGGGGCATACTCTGGGCGGGAGCCCAGAGGATCTGGGCGCAGGCCCAGCAATGGCTGAGATCAGTCTGCGCGCCTACGTCAAGGAAATCGACGACCTCATCGAGCACGAACAGCTCGATGAGGCGATCGCGCACGCCCGTCACATTCTGCAAACGTATCCCCGCCACCTCGACACCTATCGCTTGCTCGGAAAGGCCTATCTGGAGGCGAAGCGCTTCGGTGACTCGGCGGACATCATGCAGCGTGTCCTATCGGCCGTGCCCGACGATTTTGTTGCGCACGTCGGAATGTCGATTGTCCGCGAGGACGAAGGCAACCTCGAAGCTGCCATCTGGCACATGGAGCGTGCCTTCGAAACCAACCCGTCCAACGCCGCGGTCCAGGGCGAGCTGCGACGTCTGATTGGCCGCCGCGATGGCCTGGAACCTCATAAAGTCCGCCTCACCCGAGGCGCGCTGGCCAGGATGTACGCCCATGGCGAGCTCTACCCGCAGGCGATCGCCGAACTTCGGGCGGCCCTCCAGGAAGATCCGGACAGGCCGGACCTCCAAGTCCTTCTGGCGGATATGTATTGGCGCACCAACCAGCGGAACGAGGCCGGCGAGGTCGCCTCGTCGATCACGGAATCACTGCCCAACTGCCGCGAGGCCAATCGAATTCTGGCGGCGGTCCTTCAGGCGCAGGGGCGCACCGAAGAGGCTCTGACCTATCACCGCCGGGTCGCCGCGCTTGACCCGTACTCGGCTCTGGTTGAGTCCGTTCGTGACGACCCTGCAAGCGTCGACGCCAACGCCGTCCGTATCGAGAAATTGGTGTGGCGACCAGGCCAACCCCTAGGCCGGGACGCCGGCCCACCTGATTGGGCGACTGGCCTGGGAGCTGAAGCCCGCGCGGCTAAGGCTGCCGCCGCGCAGCCTGCCCCGCTGCGGCCATCCTGGCTTGACTCGCTGGGCGCCGCCACCGCAGCGGAAGCCGCGGAAGCAGCGGCAGAGAGAGAACGTACGCCGGAGGCCCCGGCCATGCCGGCCGAGCCCGAAGGACCCGCGCAGCAGAGCCCCGCACCGACCAGCGGTGGAAGTGAAAAGCTCCCCGGTTGGATGAAGGCGGCAGGCTGGAACGTGGGAACCGGGGAGGCCCGCGAGGCGCCCGTCTCCTTCAGCGACGATGAACTCCGCTCCCTGGATGCGGGGGTCCTGCCTCCCGAGCCCCCTCCGCTAGAAGAAGGCGGCCTCGTGCGGGCCGAGATTCCCGACTGGTTGAAGGATGTAGCCCCACCACAAACAGCGGCAGACGAAACCGCGTTTTCCGCAGAGGAACCTGTCCCGGCGGGACGGGTGACGCCTGCCTCGGGACTGGACGAACCCTTGCTTCCTCCGGGGTGGGCTCCGCCCGCCCCGGGAGCCGGGGAAGAAGATGACGACTGGCTCAAGCCCGCGATCGAAGACTCCCCCGCTCTTCCAACGTGGATGGAGGAGCAATCGCCAGGCGCGACCGCGACGATCGTCACCTGGCTGGGCGATCGGGCAAGACGTGAACCCGAACTCCAAGAGCCGGCAAGCGCCGCTTCGGAACCCACCCCGCAGGAAGATGTAGCGCCCGTGCGCGCCGAACTTCCGGAATGGCTGGTCGACCAGACTCCAACGGCAGACGAGGAAGGAATGGAGCCCGCCGGCATCGGCAGTGCTCCTCCGGCGTGGCTCTCCGGAGTCGCGGAAGCCGCCAGGGGATCGATGGTCCCCCCGGCCGAAGTGCCGGCAACCGTTGAGGACGAAGGGGAACCGAGCGAGATCCAGACCAACGATCAGGCGGAAGCGCCGCCCGAGCCTGCCAGATTGCCGGATTGGCTACAGACCATCGCGGGAGCAGAGAGCGCGTCAAGGATTCGCCCGCGGCCGGGAACCCTTCCGGAACGGATCGTCCCGGAACCTGCACCGCCGAAAGGTCCGGCGACCCCACCCACTCCCTCCGGCGAATCCTTCGGATGGTTGCGCGAACTGGCTGAAGCGGAACCACCGACGCCGTCGTCCGCAACCTCGGAGCCCGTCGAGACGGAGGCCCCAGCCTGGCTTGCCGGCGAGCGCGCAGCGGATTCGTCTCGCTCGGCGCTGGGCCGTTCGGCAGGGCCCGAATGGCTGCGCGGTATTGCTGAGCCCGAACCTGCCCCCGCAGCCGAGGAGTCCCCTCCGATGGATTGGCTCCGCGGAATCGCGGAGCCGACGGCCGAGGAGTCGGTCCAGCCCGCTGAGCAGGCTCGGCCCGCCGAAGCTGCGGTTCCGCGGGGACAAGATGAGGCGGTGGAGTGGCTTAACTTGGTGGGCCCCGGCGAGCAGGCACGCTCCGACTATTCAACCGGCGAATTTCTCCGCCTGATCAAAGAGGATGGGGTTCCCGCTCGTGACACCCAGCCGCCGGTGTCGGTCCCCTCTCAGCCGGTCGTCTCGGAGGCAGCTCAGGTGGACGACGATCAGGTCTTCGATTGGCTCGAGGCGCTGGCTGCGAAGCAAAGCGTACCCGCACCCGAGAAGATCCTTTCGGCGGAGACCTCATTGCCAACCCGGCCGACGGCCGTTCCCATGACTCCTCAACCCGCCCCGCCCGCACCGGAAGAGATTCCTGCGGAACCGGAAAGCGCCCTTGACTGGCTTGAGGAGCTCGCCGACGACCAGGAAGAGGAACCTGCGACGTTCGATCAGGTCACGTTCGAAGCGGCCTCCGCCGCCTCTCCGATGTTCGAAGCGACGGCTGAGCCCGAACTTGCCTTTGAGGATACCGTCGCGGGGCCGCCGCCGACCCCGGAGGTTCCCGAATGGCTGAAGCAACTGGTTGCGGAGACGCCCGCGCCAGGACCTGAACTCATGGAACCGGCCGAGGAACCCGAGCCGGCCTCCGCTGTCGAGGAGGCTTGGCCGGCCCTGCCCGCTTGGATGCTCGCCGCTCAGCCCACAGAAGAAGAGCCGACCGTGCCGCCGCTTTCTGCCGCGCTCCTCCCGATGGGATTGCGTGCGGCCGAGCCCATCGACGAACTGGCGGAGTCTTGGGTCCCGCCCTGGGAACAGGTGCCCGCCGACGAAACGGGCGAAGCTCCGGCCGAAATCCCTGCGGCCGAGGAGATGATTGTCCGGAGACCTCCATCTGAACCGATCGTGGAGTCAGGTGATCAGCCCTCTGGCGAATGGGCCGAGTTCGAGCAAGTTGTCGCGGTTCCGCCGACGTATCGTGAGCCGGCGGACGCCATGGAAGAAGTACCTGATTGGCTAAGAACGCCGGCTCCCTATCGACTCTCGGAAGCAGAGGCCGCCCCGGCGGAGGCCGAGTCGACGGCCGAAGCCGAAGTGGAAGGCGAGCTCGAAATCCCGGATTGGCTTGCGGCGCCGGCGGCGGAACCTGCCGTCCCGGCCATGACGGCTCCCCCGCTCGTTACGGCTCCTCCTCCGGCTGCGCCCGTTGAGTCTTCCGTCCCTGCGGAGCCGGTCCGCGCGGAGCCGGTCCACGAGACGCCTCTCCAAGCTGTGTCAACTGCGCCATCGGTCCCAGCCGAGCCCCGTCATGCCGAAGCCGTTCCACCGCCCTTGCCGCCGGCGGCCCCTGCGCCGAAGCCTCCTTTGCGGGCCCCCAAACCGACAGCGGCCAAGGCCCCGATGGAGGATAAACTCCAAGAAGCCCGGCATGCGCTCGCCGTCGGAGACTATCGGCGTGCGGCCCACGGCTACGCGGCCGTGATCAAGAAGAAGTACCAGTTGACGGAGGTTACCTCCGAGCTGGAACTTGCCCTCGACCGCAACCCGAAGGCTTCCGATCTATGGCAAGCTCTGGGGGACGCGTATATGAAGGGCGATCGTCTGCAAGAGGCAATCGACGCCTACGAGCGCGGCGTCGCCGTCGCCTGACCGTGGTTTCTCGAATCGGCCAACAGGGACTCGGGCGACCCCGAGTCCTCTGATTCATGGAGGGTTTCGTGGAAAGAACGCTCGTGCTCGTCAAGCCCGACGGAGTCCAGCGCGGCTTGATCGGCGAGGTCGTCGGACGTCTCGAGCGGCGCGGCCTGCGCCTGGCAGCGGCGCGTTTCTGCCGCGTGAGCCGGAGCTTGGCGGAACAACACTATGCCGTCCACCAGGGAAAGCCTTTCTACCCGGGACTGGTCGACTACATCACCTCGGCGCCTGTCCTGGCGATGGTGTGGGAGGGCCCACAAGCCGTCGCCGCCGTCCGCCAGACGATGGGGGCCACCCGGCCGACGGAAGCCGCTCCCGGGACGGTACGCCATGACCTCGCGCTCGAGATCGGTCGCAACCTCACACACGCCTCCGACAGTCCAGCCACCGCGGCGGAAGAAGTGGCCCTGTGGTTTCGCGCGGAGGAAATGGTTGCCTGGGAACGGGACCTCGATCGGTGGATCTTCGAGGGGAAGAGCGACTGATCTTCGTCTGCGCCGTCTGCACCAGAAGGTTGCTGCCTCCATGTTGCCGTCTCTTCACCTTTCCCCTCGCCCCCGGCACCTCGATGCGGCCGCTGATCGTCTGACAGGCGAATATGAGCCCGCACCGTCACTGGACGCGCAGCATGATCCTCCCAGACTTCCAAACCTCTTCCAGTCGGTAATACCGGCGCAGCTCCGGGGAGAAGAGGTGGGCGATCACGTCGCCGAAGTCCAGCAGGACCCACCCGTTCTGGGCCTCGCCCTCCACCCCTCGAGGAATTCCTTTTCGGTCGGCCTTGAGGCGGCGAACGACTTCTTCGGAGAGGGCGCGCAGGGTCCGCTCGCTCGGCCCGGTGCACAGCACGAAGTAATCGGCGAAGGTACAAATCCCTTGCAGGTCTAGTAACAGGATGTCTTCCGCTTTGTGTTGGTCGAGGATGTCGACGATCTCCCGAGCCAGACTCAGCGCCCGATCCTCACCCGGCTCGGTCATCAGCCGGGACCCAACAATGTGGCGACGGCCTCGGCCGGGCTCTCCGCACGAAGCACAGGGAGGGGGGCCCCATCCGGCGAGATTGCCTGCCATGACCCCAACGCCACGACGGGTTTGCCAAGTCGCAATGCGTGGGCAATCTCGCTCAAAGTACCCAGGCCGCTTCCGATGGCAATGACGGCCTCCCCCGCTCGGACCACAAGCACGTTCCTGGCTTCCCCCAACCCCGTCGGCAGCTCGACCGTCAGGTAGTCATTTCCCTCACCGGCCTGTTCACCCGGAAGGAGGCCAACCGTCAGCCCTCCGGCCTGCCACGCGCCGCGGCAGGCCGCTTCCATGACCCCGCCCTTGCCACCGCACACTACCCCGACACCGGCCAGCGCCAGACGCCGGCCGGTGTCCTCCGCCCAAAGGGCCTCTTGCGACGTACACTCCGCACCCCCGACGACGCTCACCAGACTCGTCTTCATGACGACCCCATCCTCACTGCACCCAACGCAAGGGCAGCGATCAGGTTGTAGACCGGCCCGGCCGGCTTCAGTTCGCTCCGCATCAGATCGACGGATTCGATGTGAATGGATCCGAAATCCATCATGGACGAGTCCCCGAGGTAGGAAGCGAAACGGCGCGCGCCGTCAGGCGAGAGGCGATCCCTGACCCGCCCAATTGTGAGATGAGCGGAAAACGCTCGCTCCTCTGGAGAGAAACCCGCCGCCCGAGCAAGCACCTCGAGATCTCGCACGATTCTCTCGAGCGACCCGCTCTGATCGGATGCGCCCACCCAGATAATGCGTGGCCGACGGATGTCTGGGAAGCAACCCAGGCCGGCGATATGAAGGTCGAACGAGGCCCACGACCGGGCGCTCGCCTCGGCCCCCAGGCGGATCGAATCAAGCCTGGCCGCGGTCGTCTCGCCAAGAAAGCGAAGGGTCAGGTGGATGGTCTCCGGACGGGTCCAGCGGATCGGCTCGCCCGAGAGGGCCGGACCCGCCGAGCGCTCGACTTGAGCGATGCTTTCGCGGATTTCGCGCGTTAGATTGACGGCGAAGAAGGCACGGACGGTATTCAGTACGCTGCCCCCGCCAGGAAGGCCTCGATCGCTGGGTAGAACTCGTCCGGGACTTCGTCGTGAGGATGATGAGCGGCGCGCAATCGCATCAGGCGGCCGCCGGGCACCCTCCGGGCGGCGAGTTCTCCCTCGCCCGGAGCGACAACGCGATCCTGATCGCCGACGATGACGAGGGTGCGCGTCCGAATCTCCTCAAGCTGACTCGTCAGGTCCCAAGTCAGGACGGCGCGCATGCTGCCAAGTGCCGAGTCGGCCGTTGTCATCCCGAGGTCCTCTCTATTCCGGAGGACATGGTTGGGAGCGCGCCGGCGGAGAGCCTCCGGCGGCCGGGTGAGCAAGCGCGAGGCGGCTGGCCACACCCGGCGCGAAACGCGCACCGCCGGTTCGACCCATTCGTCCCCCAAGGGGATGCCGCGAGAGTAGACCCGCCCCGTGACAACCGGGTTGACGGCGATCAGGCACTCCAGGGCGTTGGGCTGTCGGCTCGCCAACTCGAGCCCGATCGTGCCGCCCATCGAATGTCCGACGATAGCCGGCCGTCGCAGCTCGAGCGCCTCCATCAGGTCATCGACGAGGTCGGTGTATCGCGGAATCGAGTACCAGGTCCAATCGGGCTTACTGGATTCTCCGTGCCCAGGGAGGTCCAAGGCAATGGTGCGGAAGTGCGCCGACAAGCGTTGCTGTGCCGACTCCCACATCCGGCGCGAGCTCGCCCACCCGTGGAGCAGCACGACCGTCGGGGCTTGCGCATCCCCGACGGTCCGATAGACGATCTCAATTCCGCTCAGATCCAACCGCTGAAGCTCGTCCGGCATCGGCGCGGATTATACCTGAGGGATGTGGAGGCCTCTTTCATGGGCTTCGGCGTTATCGACCCTTCGCACGCATCTCGGACCCCAGGGAAGACCATTCGGGCCGAGCTGCCATCGCGAAGTTCACCAGAGGGACATCGCGAAATCGGCGAAGGCGAGACGATCAAGCGCGACCCCGCCCGCGCGGGCGTGACGAGAAATAACTGCCGTTCCCGCGGATACGCGGGGGTGACTAGGAAGAACGGATGGCGTTCCCGAGGAAGTGGGACCCAGAGCGCAGAGACGGTCCCCGGGACGTGCTCATAGGGTAGGGAAGTAAGTCCGGCCGGTTGATGGGCCGCGATTCGCCGCTACAATGAAGGCGTGGATGCGAGAATCGGCCGTCGGCAATTCCTCGGGTTGGCCGCCCTTTCGGCGGCCGGCGTCGCGCTGCGGCCCGCCCCACCCGCGGGAGGCGCCGAAGGTCTTGGCCTGGCCCGCGTCGCAGCTACCTGGATAGGCGTGTACTCCGAGCCCTCCTTCCGGGCCCGCCGCCTTGACCAATTGGTGCGAGACGAGATCATCACTCTTACCTCGCAGGTGAATTCCGACGAAGGACCATCCCACAACCCGGTCTGGTTTCAGCTCTCCGACGGCTACGCGCATTCCGGCAACCTGCAACGGGTCCGCTGGCTTCCGCAACCTCCCGAGACTCTCCTTCCGAGCGCGGGCGCCTTGTTCGAGATGAGCGTCCCCTACACCCGCACCCACCGAGATCCGGACCCCGGGTCCGATCCGCTTTACAGGCTCTACTACCAATCGACTCACTGGGTGGAGAGCAGCGTCGTTGGGGCCGACGGGCGAACGTGGTACCGAATCATCGATGACATACTCTACGTCCGCTACTACGCGCCGGCGGAGCACCTGCGTCGAGTCACCCCGGAAGAGATGGCACCGATCTCACCCGACCTGGCGGCGCGTGAGAAGAAGATCGAGGTCTCCCTCGCCCGGCAGGAGTTGCGGGCTTACGAATCCGGGCAGTTGATCTTCCGAACGCGCATCTCAAGCGGCATCCCGGACACGCGCCCCAAGGAGAACGGGGTTCCCACGATCACCCCCGATGGAGTCTTCCATGTCAGCAAGAAGACTCCGATGCGCCACATGGGTGACGGCCATATCACCCCCGATCTCGAGGCCTACGAACTGCCCGGTGTGCCGTGGGTATCTTTCTTCCATGAGACGGGCGTTGCATTTCACGGGACCTACTGGCACACCGACTTCGGCACCCCTCGCAGCCACGGTTGCGTCAATATGCGGCCGGAAGAAGCGAAGTGGCTGTACCGTTGGACGACCCCATTGGCCTCCGTCTCCGAACGCCTGCGCGGCGGCCATGGCACGACGGTAATCGTCACCTAGAACCCGTGGTCAGTGGTCAAAAATGAGCTGTCAGCCATCAGCTTTCAGCCTTCAGCAAATCCAATCTCCAGTCTCCAGTCGCTAATCTCAAATCCCCCATCACCGATCACGGCTTACTGATCACAGAACATTGATAGCCGACCGCTCCTATGCTGTTGGCTGGTAGCTGACGGCTGATAGCTGATCCCTAGGGCTTCGTCCGACCGTCGCGGACTCGGGTCAGAAGGTCGGGGAGTTTGTCTGTCTCCGTGTATCCGGAGGCGCCGCGCCGGATGGCGGCCCTGCCTTCGGCGTCCGACAGGGCCTCGGCCAACACGAAGACCGGGATATCCGCCGATATCTGGCGTAGCCCTCGCAGGAGCCAGTAGTCTCGGTCCTGCGCCAGGCGGGCGTTGACGAGAACCAGGCCGGGTTGGACCCGCTCGGCCAAGACCAGGGCCTCCTCGGGGCCGGCGGCTTCCGTCACACGGTACCCCTGCGACTGAATCATAAGCACCATCGTCTCGCGCAGCTTGTCCACCGACTCGACGACCAGCACCCGCGCCACCGGCTGCCGCACTGTGTGCAGCGCTGCTTCGATGGCGGTAATGAGGGCGGCGGTCCCCGTCGGTCGGACGAGGAAATCGACCGCGCCCATCCGCATCCCGGCCTGCGGATCGCGCACCGAGGTCATGAAGAGCACGGGAATGCGGGCGATGCGGGGATCCTGCTTCAGCACCATCGCCACATCGAAGGCCGTCGGATCGCGGGCCAGGATGTCGAGCAGGATCAAAGCCGGCTCTTTCTCACGCGCCAACGAGAGCACTTCTCCGCCGTCGCGGGCGGCGACCACCCGATAGCCTGCCGCGGACAGCTCCGTCGCCAGGACCTGGCGCAGCTGGCCGTCGTCCACCAGGATCAGCAGATGGGGGGTCGGATCGCCGGGTCTGGACAGGTGCTCGCCCAGGGTCCGCTGCAACGGCGTCACGTCGGCCGCAGGCGATGCCGCTCGCAAAGGCAGGAGCAGTCGCAGCTCGGGCATCGCCGGGGTGGCGCGATCGACCCACAATCTAGCGCCAATCTCGCGAAGGGCTTCGACACACGCTGCCGGTGCCATAAGCGAGTCGCCTTCGGCCTCCGTGGAGGTTTCCTCCAGAAGCGATTCGAGCACATCCGCCGTGAGACCGTTCCCGCGTGGGGCAATGCTGACCTGCGCCCAGGGACCGGTCTCGTCGCCCACGTGGGCGCCTTCGGGCGGCTCAGGAGTCAACGCAGCCCGCACGACCACCTCCCCGTGCTGGGCGCGGGTGACCGTTGCCGCGATCAGGCCGGCGATCGCTCCGGCCAGCCGGTCCGTATCGCCGTCGACGGCCGGGAGGTGCGCCGGGTACTCGGCGACCACCGAGACAGGCCGGTCGCCGAGGGTCGATGAGATCTGATCAATGGCTTGCTCGATCACCCGGGGCAAGTCCACCGGGCCGTGCCGCTCGGTCCCCAAGCACTGTCCTCCTGCGGCGGGGCGTCCCTACTGTAGCGGAGGTCGCCGGTCCGCCGACCTTGCCAGCGCCTTACAGATTCGACACACCCCGGACCCGAATGTAGAATGCCCGGGATGGAAGCCCAGGTTGCCGTCGCTAAGGTCCGGAAGTACGCCATGCCGGAAAGTGGCGATACGCTCGAAATGATCGAGCGACCTTCGGGCGGCCTTTCCCTCGTCCTGGTCGATGGTCAAACCTCGGGCAAGGCGGCCAAGGCGATTGCCGGTATCGTCGCCCGCAAGGCGATCAGCCTGTTGGCCGATGGTGTGCGCGATGGCGCCGCCGCCCGCGCCGCTTCCGACTACCTGTACACGCTGCGTTCGGGCAAGGTGTTGGCGACGCTCAACATCCTGTCCATCGACCTGCACACGCAGAGCCTGGTCATCACGCGCAACAATCCGGCGCCGGCCCTGCTGGTGGAGCAGGGAAACCTGCTCGCGCTGGATGGTCCGGCCGATCCGGTCGGAGGCCGCAAGGGCGTCCGCCCGGAGATCCATCAAGTGCCACTTCAGCCCGGGCTGGCCGCGATCGTCTTCACCGACGGATTGACTCACGCTGGCGAGCGAACCGGGCACCCCTTCGACCTCGTCGCCCGAGTGATGGACCTTGCCGGGCAGGGCCCCCCCGACCCCGCCCGCTGGGCCGACGGACTCCTGGCCGACGCCGTCGAGCTCGAAGGCGGTCGCCCGGCGGACGACATTTCGATTCTGGTGGCGGCCATCTTGCCACGTCAGGGCGAGGATGTCCGCCGGCTGACCGTCCGCATGCCCTTTTGACTCCGACGTCGCCTTCCCGGTGACCCCGCCCGATTCTACACCTCGGAGAATATCGACCCGGCCGTCGGGGGGGATCGCAGTCGTCGGGCCGTGCGCCGCGGGCAAGACAACCCTGGTCCTCAGGCTGAGGACGCTCGGCTTCGCCGCGCGGCAAATCGCGCAGGAACACTCCTACGTGGCCGATATGTGGCGACGCCTGGCCAAGCCGGAAGTGCTGATCTTCCTGGACGCGTCCTATCCGACGTGCAGCCGGCGCAAGCAGCTCGACTGGCTTCCACAAGAATACGATGAACAGCAGCGCCGGCTGGCTCATGCCCGAGCGAACTGCGATATTTACGTCTTCACCGACGACAACTCCGCCGAGGCTGTGTTGCAGATCGTCCTCCAGGCGCTTCCGCAGGTCCCTCCGCGCTGAACGCAGTCGAAGCGTGAGCGCAGTCGAAGCGTGGGCGCAGTCGAAGCGTGAGTTCAGTAGAAGCGTGGGCGTAGCGGATGCGTGACCGAAGGGCCGCACGGATTAAGGGCCTAGCCAGCCGCAAGCCGAGGCGATGCGGAGGAGTACCAAGAGCCGAAGCGCCCTTCGAGCTCTCGTTCCCTCGGTCTCTACGCCCCTTCGGGCGCCCCCAGGGGGCAGACCGCCACGCCTTTCGGCGCACACCCAGGGTGCACCCGAAGGGGTGCCCGAAGGGGTGAGGGCGGGGCCTGTGCAGCGGCCGCGCAGGTGTCTCTAAGAAGGTGATGATCCGAGGCGGCCTCCGCTCGGGGAGGGATCCCGGCCACTTCCTGAGCACGGTATAATGGCGTCCGCTGGCCAGCGCGCAAGTCATGGCGCTGGCCTTGCGCGACCGGAGAGCCTTCGATTGAAGAACGCACGCCTTGTCGTCATCCTCCTGCTCATCGTTCTCGGACTGTGGGTCGTCTGGCCCGAGAACCCCGGATTGCACATCGGCCCGTTGGATCGGTCGATCAAGGTCGTCCGCGGCCTCGATCTACAGGGTGGCTTGCGGGTGCTGCTGGAGGCCGATGTACCGGCGGGAGACGAGCCCACCCAGGAGCAGATGAGCGCGGCGCGAGCCATCATCGAGAATCGCGTCAATGCGCTGGGCGTGACCGAAGCGGTGGTGCAGGTCGCCGGCGCACGCAGAATCCTGGTCGAATTGCCGGGCATCGAGAATCCTGATCAAGCCGTGTCGACGATTCGGGGGACGGCGCTGCTCGAGTTTGTCGACTTCAGTTCGGTCTTGCCCATCGAACTGGCAACGCTGCGGGACGTGGAGATCGTGACGGACTACGGGGCGAAGCCAGAAGCGCCGGACACGGCGACGCCTGGGCCGCTGGCGACACCGACCCCGCGCGTCTTCCACACCGTCCTGACCGGCGCCGACCTGAAGAACGCCTCGGCGCAAACCGACCAGCTCGGCCAATACGTCGTCAGTATCAGCTTCACCGACGAGGGAGCGAGGCTATTCGCCGACTACACGGCCGCCCACGTCGGCGACATCCTGGCCATCGTCTTGGACAAGAAGGTGATTTCGTCTCCTGCCATCTCCGAGCCGATCACCGAGGGAAACGGGCAGATCACAGGAAACTTCACCTTGGAGGGCGCCAACCAGTTGGCGGTCCAGCTTCGCTATGGGGCCCTGCCGGTGCCGCTCACCGTGGTCGAGAGCAAAGCCGTCGGGCCCACCCTGGGACAAGATTCTTTGGAGAAGAGCCAACGGGCGGGGATCATCGGCCTGGCGCTGGTCATCGCCTTCATGATCCTCTACTACCGCCTCCCGGGCGTCATCGCCTCCGCCGCCCTGCTGATCTACGCCTTGCTGACCTTCTCGCTGTTCAAGTTGATTCCGATCACGCTGACCCTGCCCGGGGTGGCCGGTTTCATCCTGTCGCTCGGCATGGCCGTCGATGCCAACGTGCTGATCTTCGAGAGGATGCGGGAGGAGTTGCGCGAGGGGCGTAAGCTGCGTCTGGCAACCGAGCTGGGCTTCAACCGGGCCTGGCCCTCGATTCGCGATTCCAATCTTTCGACTCTGATCACGTGCGGAATCCTGTACTGGTTCGGCAGCACCTTCGGCGCCAGTATCGTCAAGGGTTTCGCCCTGACCCTGTCGATCGGCGTGATGGTCAGCATGTTCACGGCGATCGTGGTCACCCGTACTCTGCTCCACCTGGTCCTGGATCGGATGGAGTCGGCCGAGCATCCAGCCCTCTTCGGGGTCCAGGCGGCGAGATGATCGACATCGTCGGCAGGCGCTACCTGTACTTCGCCATTTCGGCCTTGGTGATCCTTCCGGGCCTGATCGCGCTGGCCATCTGGGGGCCGCCGGCGGCCGCCATCGACTTCACCGGAGGGAACCTGCTCGAGGTCCGGTTCGAGGCCAGCCTTCGACCTGCGCCGGCGGCGGCGGTGGCGACGGCCGAGCGGCTGGGCATCGACGACACCCTCGTCCAGACCGCCGGAGAGAGCGACCTGGTCATCCGAAGCAGGCCGCTCGAGGCCGACCAGAAGGCTCAGCTCCTGGCGGCATTAGAGACCGAGGCGGGCGCCTCCGTGACCGTCCTGAGGGATGAACACGTCGGTCCGTCGATTGGCGCCGAGGTGGCGCAGCGGGCGGTCGGCGCCGTCGCCCTGGCGGTTCTGGGCATCCTCGGGTTCATCACGTACGCCTTTCGTGGGGTGCCGCACGCCGCTCGCTACGGGGTTGCCGCCATCCTGGCCATGCTTCACGACGTGCTGGTCGTCATCAGCGTCCAGGTGCTCCTGGGCCGCTTCCTGTTCTGGGAGATCGACGCCCTGTTCCTGACGGCGCTGCTGACCGTGATCGGCTTCTCGGTGCACGACACGATCGTCGTCTTCGATCGGATCCGGGAGAACCAGCGCATCCACCGCCGGCTGAGCTACGATGTCCTGGTCAATCACTCCATCGTGCAAACCCTGGGGCGGTCGATCAATACTCAGCTGACGGTGATGCTGACACTCCTGGCCCTGCTGCTCTTCGGCGGCTCCACGACCCAGCATTTCGTGACCATCCTGCTGATCGGCGTGCTCAGTGGAACGTACTCCTCGATCTTCAACGCCGCTCCGATCCTGGTCGTCTGGGAAAACCGCGAGTGGCACACCTGGTTTCGGCGGAA